>NZ_CP095491.1:3606293-3906818 GCF_023028105.1 Halosolutus gelatinilyticus | reverse complement strand
CCACGCAACGGCGGCGTCTGAAGCGGCATAATCGGGACGACACTCCCGAAATAGTAATGTCTTTTCGTCGTCGTCGGCTCGTCGGCGGACCCTCCGGACGAGTTGCTCGCCCTGGTGGACGAGTCGAACAGTCCGTCCAGGGTTACGGGGCGTTCGCGATGCGGGTGTGGGTAGAGTGTCGGGTCTCACCGAACCGCCGATCGGCCGAACGCAGGTTTCCGACCGAGCGCGCCCGTTCGTCGATCGCTCGAAGCCGGCCATTCGGCGGCGGTTTTGTCCGTCAGCGAGTCGTCGATCTAGCTGCCGTGTTCGGTGATCGTCAGCGTGTACTCGCCGCTGCCGCTGTAGGCGTCGACGAGAACGTGGAGGTCCACGGACGTGTCGGGGTTTTCGATGACGATCTCCTCGTCGCTGCCCCAGGTGTAGGAGATGTGATCGTAATCCGACGTGGTCGGACAGGAGTTGCGCTCGTTCGCGTACAGATCGAACGTCGCGTTGGACGGCCCCTGGAGGTCGATGACGACCGAACTCGTCTCGTCGAACTCCCAGCCGTAGGTCCAGCAGTCGCTGTCCAAGCTACCGCTCAGCGAATCCGTGAGCGTCGTCGTTTCGCTGCCGCCGGGATCGTCAGGGTTGCCGCCGCCGTCGCCGGGGTCGGTGTTCACCGCGTTGTTGGCGTCGACGCGGCCGTATCCCTGTTCCTCGCTGGAGAGGCCGACATCGGCGGCGGTGTTCTGCAGGTGGGTGCGGAGTTGCTCGTTCGTGAGCCCGGAGTGAGCGGAGAGCGCGAGTCCGGCGACGCCCGCGACGACCGGCGACGCCATCGACGTCCCCGAGAAGCTGTCGTAGCCGTCGTAAGGGATCGTCGAGAGCACGTTGCTGCCGGGCGCCGCGAGTTCGATCTCGGGGCCGACGTTCGAGAACGACGAGAGGGATTCGTTCTCGTCGAGCGAGGAGACCGCCACGACGGTGTCGTACGCCGCCGGGTAACTCACGCTGCCGCCGTAGTCGTTTCCGGCGGCGGCGACGACGAGCGATCCCGCGTCGTAGGCGTACTGACAGGCGTTCGCCATCGTGCTCGAGTAGCTGCCGCCCCCGAGCGACATGTTGATGATCTCGGCGCCCTGGTCCGCCGACCACTGGATCGCGTCGGCGATGTCCGAGAGCGATCCGCCGCCGCTCTCGTCGAGCGCGCGGGCCGACAGCATCGAACAGTTCGAGATGCCGGCGTGGCCGGTTCCGTCGTCGGTGCCGCCGGCGGCGATGCCGCCGACGTGCGTGCCGTGATTTTCGTTCGCCTGGACGGGGTAGGGATCGTCGTCGTTGCCGGCGAAGTCGTTGCCGTAATTCGAGACGCTCCCGTCCATATTCCCCTCGAGGTTCGGGTGGTCGTACTGGACACCCTGGTCGATGATCGAAATCGTGACGCCGGGGTCGCCGAGGGTCGTATCCCACGCCCCCTCGCAGTTGACTTGCTGTGGGGCGTACTGGTCGCTATATCGCGGGTCGTTGGGCGTATAGAACGCCTGGACGGTCGCGTTCTCCTCGACGTACTCGACGTCTCGATCGGTCAGGACGTTCTTGATGAAGTTCTTCTTCGCCCTCTCCGCGGCGGCGCCCGGGAATTTCACCGCGGCGTAGCCGAGCGTCTCGTTCGTGTGGACGATCGCGGCCTTGCTCGGGATCTTGGACTCGACCGTCGACTTCACGCCGCCGGCCGACTCGGAGATGCCGACGAGCAGCTCGTCTTTCTTCGGACCGGGCGTCCGCCCCGGCGTCGCGCCCGCGACGTTACTGAATCCGAAAAGCGCGCCGAGCGCGCCGATTCCCTTCAGTACTGTCCGCCTGTTCGAGGTTGGGGTGCCATTATCTGTCATAGCGCATATTTCGAGACCACAAATAGGTATTAAATTCTTACTGAACTACCTATAATTTAATATCGTATTGACAGGACTGGTGAAAATATCGCCGAGAAGATCGAAGTGCCGTTTCGAAGCGGAGAACGATCCGATTTTCGATTACAAACGGACTCGATAAACTATAATGTAGTTTATTCTATAGCAATTTCATTATCGAATCGGTCAGAAACGATCTACGGATCTTCGGACGTCGTCCATCTAGGGACGGCGTCGAGGCGGACGATCGTGCGAACGGCGAGAGATCGCAGTTCGCGGACCCGTCGCAGGCGACGATCGCGATCTGGATTTTCGTCGTCGATCGCGGTGCGTTTCGTCACACCTTTTGTCACCTGCGCCGGATCTATCCCATGTTCGACTCTCTCCGCGCGCGATTCGGGACCTTCGACGACGCCACGACCGTCGGGCTCTTCGTCGACGGGCCGAACGTCTTTCGCGACGAGTTCGACGTCGACCTCGACGACCTCCGGACGGTCGCGCGGGACCTCGGTCGGGTCAGCGTCATTCGCCTTTACCTCGACGAACACGCCACGCCCGGACTCATCCAGGCCGCCGAAGCCCGCGGCTTCGAGGTGATCGTCACCAGCGGCGACGTCGACGTCAAACTCGCCGTCGACGCGACCGCGCTCGCGGGCGACGGGACGTTCGATCGGCTCGCGATCGCCTCCCGCGATACGGACTTTAAGCCCGTCCTCGAGTACGCCGGGACGGTCGGCGTCGAGACGATCGCGATCGCCCCCGGCACCCACGGCCGATCGGACGCGCTCCGGAACGCGGCCGACGAGGCGGTGACCCTCGGAGCATAGCCCGATCGAGTCGCCGCGTCGCGCGCGACGAAAGTCGGTGATTTTTCCCGCCACCGCCGCCGATCCTCGACTATGATCGACCACGAGACGCCGGTCCTCGACAACCACCTCCACCTCGATCCCGATAACAACCGCGGCATCGACGCCGTTCGCGACTTCGCGCGGGCGGGCGGCACGCACCTGCTCGTGGTAAACAAACCTTCCTGGCACCTCGGCGTCGAGGCCGAGACCGGCGAGGACTTCCGTCCCGTCTTCGAGCGGACGATCGAGATCGTCGACGACGCCGCGGCTGAACTCGACGGCTGCGCGTGGCCGGTCCTGGGCGTCCACCCCGGACTGATCTCGCGGCTCGTCGACGATCGGGGCTATGCCCCCGACGAGGCGTGCGAGATCATGCGGGGCGGCATCGACGTCGCCGCGGAGCACGTCGAGCGCGGCGAGGCGCTGGCGCTGAAGTCGGGCCGGCCACATTACGACGTCGACGACGAGGTCTGGGACGCCTCAAACGCCGTGATGCGACGAGCCTTCGAGCGCGGGGCCGACCTGGACTGCGCCGTCCAGTTGCACGCCGAGGCGAGCGAGGACATGACCGAGGTGACCAACTGGGCCGAAGAGGCCGGGTTGCCGGCTCACAAGGTGGTCAAACACTACGCGGGCGGCCGACTCGCGGGTCCGATCCCGAGCGTCATGAGCGAGAAGGACCGCCTCGAGGTCGCCGCCGATCGCGGCGAGCCGTTTCTGATGGAAACCGACTACATCGACGATCCCGATCGGCCGGGAGCCGTACTCGGGCCGAAGACCGTTCCCCGCCGGGTCGGTTGGCTCCTCGAGAACGGCCGCGAGGGCGCCGTTCGAAACGCGCACGTCGAGACGCCCGAACTCGTCTACGGGATCGATACGGAGGCGACGCTCTCGGACGATCGGTAAGCCGGTATTAGTCCGACGAATGGTCCGTGAACGGGACGGTCACGCACGGCGGCTAGTGTAGAGAAAGGCATTTCAAGCGGCCGGTGTAGGTGTCTGTATGAGCAATCCGCCGACCGAGTTCTACTCGGAGGAACGCTGGCAGAACTGGATCGATCGCATCAAGGACGAGGACATCGATCCGGAAGACGAATCGTCGGCCCGCCTGCTACTCAATCTGCAAGACGACACGGCGATTGCGATCGCGAAAATCGTCGCCGCCTACGACGATGGCGAACTCGACCAGGAGGAGGCCCTCGAAGAGATCGCCGACGTTCGCGAGATCGTCCTCGACGAGATTGACATCGAGGACGAAGAAAAGCTCATTCTCGTCGACGGCGTCCAGACGAGTCTCGTTTGCGTCTTCTTCGCCGCGGAGGAGTACGTCGCGGGCGGACCCGCCGAGGAAGGCAGCGTCGCCGACTACCTCGGCGCCGCCGCGGACGCGGAGGCCGAAGAGGACCTGGACGCCGCGCTCGGGTACGCCGCGCAGGCCGGCACGCTCATCATCGACGGCCAGGAACTCGACATCGCGGTGGCCGAAGACCTCGAGTACGGACTCGTCACGGAGTGGATCAACGGCCTCGACAGCCTCCAGAGTGCGATGAGCGACCCCGAGGTCGTCGAAGAGGACGAGTAACGTTTCCGATCGACTGCTTGTAGCCGCGCTCCCGAATCGATCACCGGTCGAGCGGCCGGACCGACGCGGGGCGGCTGTCCCGCGGAGTAGCGATCGAAGTACGCGCTTTCGGAGCGACGACGGGACCCCGCGGGCAACGGACAACGCGCGATCGTCTCCGAACGCGGTCGAGGGTCGACTCGTTGCATTCAAATAGCCGCCGCGACTGATGTCGGGTATGCAAGACCAGGGACGCTCTACGCGCAAACGGACCGGCGGTCGACTGAAGAACGTTCGCAAGCGCCGCAAGAACGAACTCGGACGCCTCCCGACCGAGACGCAGGTCGGCGAGCCCCGATTCCGAACCGTCGACGCCCGCGGAAACGACACCAAGACCCGCGCGCTCGCGACGAACGTCGCAACGGTCAACAAGGGCGCGGAGACGGTGACGGCCGAGATCGAGGACGTCGTCGAGAACGCGGCCAACCCGAACTACGTCCGCCGGAACATCATCACGAAGGGGGCCGTCATCGAGACCTCCGAGGGCACCGCTCGCGTGACGTCCCGACCCGGCCAGACCGGCCAGGTCAACGCCGTTCTGCTCGACTGAACTCGATTCTCGTCGCCGTTCGCGGCGTTTCACCCGCCCCGATAGCGATCGCTCCGTCGACGGATCGACGGCATACGGTTCGAGCCTCCGTGCGGACGATCGAACGCTACGCGTTCCTGGCATCCGGATTCTGATCCAGCGTCACGAGCAGTCGAGCCGATCGCGGTTCGCCTCCCTCTGGCCGAACACGCGTTTGCGGGAGGGATCCAGTTCGGTCGTCGCTGGCGCGGAACACGCTCTCCCGACAGTTCGGAAGGGAGAGCGACCGCCGTTCGCGACTGCCGTCACGATCCGGGTGCGTCGGCCTGCCGTCGAAACGCAGGCGAGAGCCCGCGTCGGACTCAACGCACGTCCTGCAGATCGTGAAACGCGGTCGCGTCCGCGCTCAACCACGCCGTCAGCTTCCGGTCCTCGGGGCAGTCTTTCGGATACACCGTCCGGCGGTCCGGTCGCGTCTCGTACCGGACGAGCACGGAGTCGAGTTCGTCCGAGCGAGGGGGCTCGGCATCGACGTCGGAATCAGCGTGCGGTTCCGGGGGCGCGTCGAGGGGTAATTCGGAGGGTCGGTCTCGAGCGGAGCGATCGTCGTACGCGTCGGTGGATCCGTCCATGGTTCGTCTGGCGTCGAGACGCCACGGTATCGACCACGACCACCGGGTACAAATCCCGTGCTAATTGCTATACTGACGCCTCCGTATTGGTTTGTCCGAATCAGTACCGGCCGACGTCGGACGCGATCGACGCTCGGTCGTACGGATTCCAGTCCCGGCCGGACGGCGCCTTCGCGAGCGCCGTGTCGCGGTCGAAAAATCGCGCGGCGATCGATCGCTCGATTCGGCTACCGACAGTACCCCATCGCGCGCTCGACCGCGAGGCGAGCGGCCTCGAGCTCCTCGGTGGCGGTCGTCACGGCCGAGAGCACGGGGAACGCGACCGGTAGCTCCCGGTAGAGGTACCGTTGGAGATCTTCGCCGTCCGGAAGCGGGACCGATCGGCGCGTCTCGCGAATCGACGCCTGTCGGTCGGCGACGATCTCCTCACACCGACCTTCGAGGAGGACGAGTCGCGTTCGGCGGGCGTCGAGGCTCCCGAAGGGCTCGCTCGACAGCGCGTCGGCGTCGAACGCCGACAGCTCCTCGCGGATCGGCGCCAACCGCGTCGCCGCCGACCGGACCGACGTTCGTTCCGTCTCGAGTTGCTCTCTGAACCGATCGCGTTCCTCGATAGCTTGCACCGTCTGCGCCAGCAGCGCCCGTTTACACTGGGGATCGAGCGCCGTCCCGGCGGCGAGCGCGGCTGCGACCCCCGAGCCGAACTCGGCGTCGATGCTCTCCTCGTAGGAATCACCGTACTCCGCGTCGTAGTGTGGCATGGCCATGACGGTCGATTCGTACGCGTCACGGACGTCGGCGAGACCGCGTCCGCCGGCCGGTTCGACGAGCGCTCCGGGGCCGGTTCGCGTCCGAGACGGAGCCGTCGGAACCGATCGCAGCCGCTCGCGGAACGTCTCGAATGCGCTCTTTTCGTCGACCGTCCACCGACGTTCCGTGCGGAGGATTCGGCGAGCGGCGGCCAGGTGGCAGTCGTCCGATCGGACGGTATCAGCGGCCCGGTCCATACCGCGGTTCGTGACGAACGATACGTAAGCCGTTATAATTCGTCTATTGAGCCGTTCGAGACGGTAGGTATCGGTACGGAGCACGCACCAGCCGTCGGATTCGAGGGGGCGACGAGGGCGATCGCGGCGATCGGTCTTCGCGCTCGGATCTCGAACCGGTGCTCAGGGGCGCGGTGCCGCCTTCTGGAGCGCGGTTTCGGCGATGTTGCCGCCGTAGTCGGCGCTCCGCGAGAGGGAGTCGACGATCAGCCCGAGCGACTGGGCCTGGACGGGATCGAGCTCGCGAAGCATGTCGTCGATCGTCCGCGTGTGCTGGTCGATGTCGAGGACGGCCTCGCGAGCGGCGTGGCCGAGCCGGTTCTCCTCGTCGGTCTCGTCGGCGAACAGCGCGTCCATCGACTTCTCGAGGATGTCGAAGGCGTCCGCATGCAGGGAGACGAGCGCCTCGGCGACGTCCTCGGGGATCTCCTCGATTTTCAGCGCGAGGTTGCTGATCTTGGCGGCGTGATCCGCGACCCGCTCGAGTTGGCGCGCGCTCGAGTGGTAGTCGAAGCAATCCTCCCGCGGGACGCCGAGTTCTTCGGCCGCGCGCGGGGATCGCAGCGTCGCCCGGAAGATCCGGGAGACGACGAGCCAGAGCCGATCGACGTCGTCGTCGCGCTCGATGACGTCCCGCGCCATGTCGTCGTCGTTCTCGACGAGCGCGGTGACGGCGTCCTCGAGCATCGACTGGGCGATCAGTCGCATCCGGGAGACCGCGTTGACGATCGACAGTTCCGACGAGTCGAGCAGGTCCTGGATGACCACGCTGTCGGTGGTCTCCTCGAGCACTTCGACGCCGACGAGCCCCTGGGTCGCGTTCCGAATCGCGCTTCGCTGGTCGGTCGTGATGCGACTGGCCTCGAGGCGGATGATGTCGAACCCGCTGACGTACATCGTCATCACGGCGCGGGTGAGCCGCTCGCCTTCGAGATTCGAGATGTCGAGCGTCCCCTCCTGGCGATCGCCGTCGGTTCTGGGCGTCAACAGCAACGAGTTGTCCTCGGGGTAGAACGCGACCGTCGTTCCGGCGCTGACGTCGTTTTCGGTCGCCCAGGTCTTGGGCAACGAGACGGTGTAGGTCGAGCCGCCCGTCACCTGGACCTTGCGCGTTTCCATATCTCGATCGTTCGACCGCGAGAATATAAATATCCTCTCACCTATAGAGCGCGCGATCGGCGCGACAGCGCGATCAACGCGCCGCTTCGGCCCGTTTCGGAACGCAGCAGTCGACGGGACGTCTCGAATCGCGAACCCCCCGGGATTCTATATAGTCTGGGCCGCTCGAGCACGCGTCCGGCGCGCGGAGACGGCCGGCTACCTGATCGCGATCGGCGAGCGAGGCGACGCGTCGGCGAATCCGCTATCGAACCTCGGATCCGCGGATGCGGGAGAAGAACACGGCCCACGGTTGCTCGCCCCGCGACCGATCCTCGCGCGGCTCCTCTCGATCGGCGCGTCGATCGGCGCCCGGTCTCACGAGAAAACGGACTCTCACGTCGTCTAGTCGATTCTATATACTACGAGCGGTTCCGATCGTCGCGCGGCGGCACTCGGCTCGAGTCATCACCCTCGAAACCGAAACTGGGGCGTACACGGCTCCTCTCCTCCGTTTCGGGGCGGGTTCGATATCGCCGTGAAGATCGTCGATCGACGGCGATCTACATACGTCTATATATCTATCATAGTAGGGTACTTATTCGGCTGCTGGCGATTCACGAATGATGTCGAGAGACCCCACTGGACCACCGCCGGCTCGTCTCGGACGGCGGCATTTTTTGGCCGGGACAGCCGTCGCCGCCACGGCCGGGCTGTCGGGCTGTGCCAGGACGATGGCGGGGCAGGCTAGGGAAGTAAACATCGCCGGGAGTTCTACGGTGTTCCCCATCACGGAAGTGGTCGCGTCCGAGTTCTCCAAGAAACGGGAGGACATAACCGTCTCGATCAGTCAGACGGGGACCGGCGGCGGCTTCTCGAACTTCTTCTGCCCGGGCATGACGGATATCAACAACGCCAGCCGCGAGATCGCCGACGCCGAGGTCGAACAGTGCAGTGAGAACGGGATCGAACCGGTCGAATTCCAGATCGCGACCGACGCGCTGACCGTCGTCGTCAGCCCGGAAGCCAACTGGGTCGACTGTCTCACGGTCGAGGAACTGCGAGAGATCTGGCTCGAGGGGGGCGCCAGGCGCTGGAGCGACGTTCGCGACGACTGGCCGGATCAACCGTTCGAGTTCTTCGGCGCCGACTCGACGTCCGGGACGTACGACTACTTCAGCGAGGCGATCATCGGCGAGGAGGGCTCGCACCGCACTCAGTACCACGCCACCGAGCGCGATCGAACGATCGTACAGGGCGTCCAGGGCAACCCGTACGCGATCGGCTACTTCGGGTTCGCCTACTACGACGAGAATCCGAACCAGATCAAGGCCGTCGCGATCGACGACGGCAACGGCTGCGTCGAGCCGTCGATCGAAACGGCGAAGCAAGGCGAGTACACGCCGCTCTCGCGGCCGCTGTTCATCTACGCCGCGAAACAGGCGCTCGAACGGCCGGAGGTACAGGACTTCGTCGAATTCTACCTCGAACAGTCGGCGACCGATATGGTCAACGAGGTCGGCTACGTGCCGGTCACCGAGGAAGTCCGCGACGAGAATCTCGAGAAACTCGAGACCACGATCGACGAGGTGACCGACGAATGAGCGCGCCCGACTTCGCTCGCGATAACGTGCGATCGGCCCGAGGCGCGGCGTTCAAGGCGCTGTTCGCGCTCTGTGCGTTCCTGTCGATCCTCACGACCGTCGCGATCGTCGTGACGCTGCTGTACGACGCCGTCGACTTCTTCGCGGTCGTCTCCCCGGTCGAGTTCTTCACGGGAACGCAGTGGACGCCCGCGAACGAGGTCTACGGCGTCTGGCCGCTGATCTCCGGCACGCTGATCATCACGTTCGGATCGGCCGCGATCGCGCTGCCGATCGGCCTGCTGACCGCGATCTACCTGAGCGAGTACGCCTCCGATCGCCGGCGGGCCTACCTCAAACCCGCGCTAGAAGTTCTCGCGGGCGTCCCGACCGTCGTCTACGGCTACTTCGCGCTGGTGTACGTCACGCCCGCGCTCGACCGGATCGTCCCGATCGGGACCTTCAACGCGCTCTCGGCGTCGATCATGGTCGGCATCATGACCATTCCGATGGTCTCCTCGATCAGCGAGGACGCGATGAGCGCGGTGCCGGACTCGCTGCGCCAGGCCAGCTACGGACTGGGCGCGACGAAGTTCACCGTCTCGACCTCCGTGGTCGTGCCGGCGGCGCTGTCGGGCATCCTCTCGTCGTACATCCTCGCGCTCTCGCGGGCGATCGGCGAGACGATGATCGTCGCGATCGCCGCGGGTCAGACCCCGCGCATGGCCGATCTCACCGATCCAGGCGGAATGTTCCTCGAGTCGGTCCAGACGATGACCGCCGCGATGGTCCAGATCGGGGCCAGCGACGTCATCGGCGAGTCGACCGAGTATAAGAGCCTCTTCGCCGTCGGGCTGACGCTGTTCGTCATCACGTTCGCGATGAACCTGATCAGCGAGTGGGTCTCCTCGCGGTACCGGGAGGTGTACCGCTGATGTCGACCGAAACCGATCGGTCGGATCCGACCGACGCCTCCGAACCCGCGTTCGGGCAGGTGAGTCGCGCGAAGGACGTCGCGTTCCGGTGGCTCACCCTCGCCGCAGCGCTGCTCGGCATCGTCGCGCTCGCCGCCCTGCTGGCGAACGTCCTGGTGGACGCGCTCAGCCTGTTCGACCCCGAATACGGTCCGTGGATCAACTGGGAGTTCCTCACGAACCCGCCGAGCTTCAGCGACCCGGACGACGCCGGCTTCTTCCCGGCGATCGTCGGGTCGGTGGCGCTCATGCTATTGATCGCGCTCATCACGTTCCCGCTGGGCGTCGGCGCGGCGATCTACCTGGAGGAGTACGCGAGCGACGGCCCGCTCACGCGGTTCATCCAGCTGAATATCGCCAACCTGGCCGGCGTCCCCTCGGTCGTCTACGGGCTGCTCGGACTCGGCCTGTTCGTGAGCCTGCTCAACCTCGGCTTCGGGACGCTGCTGGTCGCCGGTTTCACCGTCTCGCTTCTCATCCTGCCGATCGTCATCATCTCGGCCCAGGAGGCGATCCGATCGGTGCCGGACTCCCAGCGCCAGGCCAGTTACGGCATGGGCGCGACAAAGTGGCAGACGATTCGCAACGTCGTCCTGCCGCGCGCGATGCCGGGCATCCTAACTGGGACCATCCTGGCGCTCGGCCGCGCGATCGGCGAGACCGCGCCGCTGATCATGATCGGCGCGCCGACGGCGGTGTTCGGCGTTCCCAACAGCCTGTTCAGCAAGATCAGCGCCATGCCCATGCAGATCTTCACGTGGGCCGACCTACCCGAGATGGAGTTCCAATACGGCGTCGTCGCGGCCGGCGTGGTGACGCTTTTGGTGATCCTGCTGTCGATCAACTCGATCGCGATCGTTATCCGGAACAGATATCAGCGGAGGAACGGACAATGACACAAGACGCTATGACTTCCCCAGAGGCGGAACAGACCGACGATCAGCGGACCAGCCCGACGCCGGGAACCGACGGCCTCGCGGACCGAGCCGACGACGCGGGACCGGAAGCGGTCGTCGATCGGACGCTTATCGAAGCGCGCGACCTGGACGTCTACTACGGCGACGATCAGGCGCTCCACGGGATCGACATGGAGATCCCGGAGAAGCAGGTGACGGCGCTGATCGGCCCCTCGGGCTGCGGCAAGTCGACGTTCCTGCGGTCGATCAACCGGATGAACGACCTCATCGACATCGCCCGCGTCGACGGCGAATTGTACTTCCGCGGGAAGAACGTCTACGACGAGGACGTCGACGCCGTCGCGCTGCGGCGCAAGATCGGGATGGTTTTCCAGTCGCCCAATCCGTTCCCGAAGTCGATCTACGACAACGTCGCCTACGGGCTGAAGGTCCAGGGGAAAGACAACGACGTCGACGAGAAGGTCCACACCGCCCTGGAGCGGGCCGCCCTGCTCGACGAAGTCGAGGACCAGCTCGACTCCAGCGGGCTGGATCTCTCCGGCGGCCAGCAACAGCGCCTCTGTATCGCTCGCGCGATCGCGCCCGACCCGGAAGTCATCCTGATGGACGAGCCGGCGTCGGCGCTCGACCCCGTCGCCACCTCGAAGATCGAGGACCTGATCGAGGACCTCGCCGAGGAGTACACGGTTGTGATCGTCACGCACAACATGCAGCAGGCGGCCCGCATCTCCGATAAGACGGCCGTCTTCCTCACCGGCGGCGAACTCGTCGAGTTCGACGATACCGCCAAGATCTTCGAGAATCCCGAGAGCGAGCGGGTCGAAGACTACATCACCGGTAAGTTCGGGTAGTCCCATCGGCTTTCGTTCCGCTTATCACCGGTTTCGTCTCAGTCTGGTTCTCTCGTTTTCTCGCCCAATTCGAGCCGGTTATCGCGCGTCCGCCGACTCGTCAGCCCTCCAGCCGTCGATCTCCCGCCACGACGCGAGGTGTGCGACGATGAGAACGAGACCCGCGAGGAACGCACCAGCAGCGAAGCTCTTCGCGTGCGACAGCGAGAGACTGACGAATTTCGTGGCGACGCGGATCGCGATCGCCAGTGCGATCAGCAAACAGGCGACGACGGTGATTCGTCCGGCGTAACCGATCGCTCGATACCACGCCCCGAGTCGGCGTCCGGTCGACGTGTTCGCGGCCGGACCCAGGCGACCGCGCTCCCGACGAATCCGATGACCAGCCAGGGCCACCGGAGTTCCCCAGCGGAATCCACGTTGAGCGGATCCAGGCGATCGCGAGAAGCGCCGGCACGACGTCCCACCAGGTCGGCGGCCGATCGGGCAACCACGTCGACGGGTCCCTCGCGCGCATCGTCCGCTAGAATCCGTTCGAGAGGAACGTAATTCTTTCCGCTACTCAGGCGCGATAGATCCCGTGATTTGCGATCAGCAGCCGTCGCGAAGCCTGGTGCATCGATCGTCCGTCGGTCGTCGCGATTTCGGACCGATCGTCTCGAAAAATCGGAGTGAGCGCAAGGTTCATCAGTGCTGAAAGAGGTTGCTGACGTATGGCCAGAAAATCGTACCAGGAGAAACTCGTGGAACTCCGCGAGGACGTTCTCTACATGAGCGAAGTCGTCATGGAACGACTTCGGATGGGGCTCGACGCGTTAGAGCAGAAAGACGAGGTGCTCGCCCGCGAGGTGATCGAGGGCGACAGCGAGGTCAACCAGATGTACCTCGATCTCGAACAGGAGTGTATCGAGCTGTTCGCGCTCCAGCAGCCGGTCGCGAGCGACTTGCGCTTTATCGCCGCGTCGTTCAAGATCATCACCGACTTGGAGCGGATCGGCGACCTCGCCACCAACCTCGGCGAGTACACCCTCGACTCCCGGCGCAACCTCTTCCCCGACGTCGACGTCCAGGAGATGGGCGACATGACCCTCGAGATGATCGAGGATGCGATGCGCGCCTACGACGCCGAAGACGCCGACGCCTGTCGGAAGCTCGCCACCAGGGACGACGACGTCGATCGGTTCGCCGAGAGAGCGAGCGAGATCGTCGTTCGCGACCTGATCGAGCGGGAACTCGAGTCGGCGGACGAGGTCGAACAGCTCCTCCAGGACGTCTCGCGACTGTTGCTGACGATCCGGGATCTCGAACGGATCGGCGACCACTCGGTCAACATCGCTGCCAGGACGCTGTACATGGTCGAGAACGACGACGAACTCATCTACTGACGCGTCTCCCCGCGACCGCTTCCGACCGGTCCGCCGTTCTCGATGCGGGGCCGTCGTCTTCAGCGTGATTCGTCTCGCCGATCCGGCCCTCACGACCGCTGATCGATACCGGGCAGCAAATGTCGGGCCAATTACTATCGTGGCTCGCGGTGGCCGTTCTTACGGACCTCACCTATGACAGTCAAAGTAATCGAACTCGTTGGGAACTCGTCAGAATCGTGGGAGGACGCCGCTCAGAACGCGCTGGCGGACGCCGACGAGACGCTCGAAAACATCAGCGGCATCGAGATCGTCTCACAGACGGCGGACGTCGAGAACGGAGAGATCGATCAGTACCGTACGACGGTTCACGTGTCGTTCGGCCTCCAGCGGTAGCGAGGGCGGCCGCGAAGTCGGTCCCGCGACCTCCGCACCGTTCCTTTTCGCCGATTCCGGAACCGTTCGAGCGCGCGGCGTCGTTTCCGGATCGTCGATCGCGATCCGACCCGCCGATCGCAACGCCGGTGTCCGATCGGAGCCGCGACACCGGCGGCTATCCGGGATGCGGTACGAACGGAAGGAGTGTGATTGTCACGGCGTCGGTGCGATCACCGCGCGTCGACTCGATCGGGATCGACTGGCGACCGTGGGCGGGTTATTCGGTCTCGGTATCTCCGGACCCGCCGTCCTCGGATTCGCTGTCTCCGGATTCGTTGCCTCCAGACTCGTTCCCTTCGGATTCGTTGCCTCCGGATTCGTTACCCTCGGTTTCGTTACCTCCGGATTCGTTGCCCGCTCCGCCGCCACCGCCGCTTTCGACCTGGATCTCGCCGTTCATCGTCCCCTCGTGGGGCTGGCAGACGTACTGGGTCATCTCGCTTGTGACCTCGTCGACCGTGAGCGTCTGGGTCTCGCCTTGCTGATCCATGATCTCGGTCGAGTAGTCGTCGACGACTTCGTCGTTGTCGTTGCGGATCTCGATGTTGTGACCCTGGCCGTCGAGGTTCTCCCAGGTGATGTCGTACGACTCGCCTTCCTGCAGGACGAGCGTCGGATTCGTCTGGTCGGCGATCTGATCGGGTGCTTGTCCCTGCCATCCCTGGACCTCGCCACCGAGTTCGATCTCCGTTCCGGACTCGATCAGTTCGCTACTGCCGCCGCCGCCTTCGCTCTCGTTACCTCCGGTTTCGTTATCTTCGGTTTCGTTGCCGCCGGACTCGTTGTCACCGGACTCGTTATCGCCGGATTGGTTGTCACCGGACTCGTTGTCGCCGGGACCGCCACCGCCGTCGGAACAACCGGCGATAGCCGTGGTCACAGCGGCAGCACCTGTGAACTGCAGTACGCGTCGTCGGGAGAACTGGTCGTCACGTTCCATACTCACCTGTCATGGGTCAAGACCGATAATCACAAACCCGTCACCTGCTTGTTAGTCAAAAGGGAGTATGGTCTGTGGCGGCGAGAGTCGCCCGCGAACCGGCCGATCCAACGATTTCGACGAACTACTGTCGGGTATCGAACCACAGACGGCGGGCCAAACCGGGCTTACTTGCGGGTGCTCGTGACGGTCCGTCGCTCGGGAACGCACGTCAGCAACTGCGCCGTGTCGACGACGTTCCGGGTTTCGAGCAGCAACTCGGCTGCCTCGCGAAGCGTAAACGCCGCATCGAGTTCGACGCCGTGACAGCAGGCGTAACACTCGAGCCACCTGTTCATCGCGCGCTCCAGGGCCTCGAATTCGGCTTTGGAGAACGGGACCAGCCGCCCGCCGGTTCGGCCCTCGACGTACAGCCAGATGGCCGGTCCCGCGCCTTCCCGCAGGTAGTCGATCGCCTCGTCGGCCGTCGCGGTGTAGGGGTCGACGGCTTCGCGATCGCGTTCCGCCCGGCGAGCGAGCGCGGCGATCCGCGGCCCGTAGCGGCTCACGGTCACCCCTCGCGGTACTCGACGCCCTTTCCGCCGCGGGGGTGCTCCCACGTCGTGTCGGCGACGATCGCGCAGGTGCCACACTCGACGCAGGGCTGGGTGTCGAGGCTGACGACGGTCTCTTCCGATCCGTTGCGCTTGACTACCTCCGATCGGTAACAGCCGCCGCCGAAGTCGTCCGCGCTGACCGGGCAGGCGTAGACGGCCGCCCCGCTCGCCTCGAACGACTCGTCGCGGAGTTCGATGTGCGGGTTGCCGACGTCCGTGTCGTAGGTGAGTTCGCCGATCCGTTCCTCGAGCGTCGGCGGTTCGACCTCGCTGTCCCAGTGGAGCGTTTTCCCGTGTTCCTCGCCGACGATCGTCGGGATCGTAACGTAGCCGGTCCGCGTATCCGGCAGCATGGAGACGAGAAACGGCGAGTTGTACGCCCGCTCGAGGAGGCGTTTCGCGATCGGGTTGCCGATCGCGACAGAGCCGATCGGCGAATCGAGCACGGTCTCGACGGCGTCGGTGACGGCGTCGCGCTCGCCGACGGCGCGGGCGAGTCGGTACCGTCGAGGCCGAAGTTTGTCCATCGTGCCCGAGTCCGCGAGCAGTTGCGCGTATCGCCGCCCCGCGGCGGACGGATCGGCGGTGCCGCGCGTGGTCGCGAAGGCGTCGGCCGCGAGCGCGCCCGCGGTGACGGCGTGGTTCATTCCCTTGATGATCGGCCCCTGGGCCTGCATCTGGCCGGCGGCGTCGCCGACGAGCACGAGTCGATCGCGGTACGGCTCGGGGTGGGCGACCTTCTTCGAGTCCGGAACCAGTTTGGCGGCGTACTCGCGCTCGCGGTACTCCTCGCCGAGCCACCCGGCCAGCAGTGGGTGCGTGAGCAGGGCGTCGAGCAGTTCGTGGGGTTCGGCCTCCTGCTCGACGAGACTGTCGAGGTGGAACACGGTCCCGATCGACAGCGAGTCCTCGTTCGTGTAGCAGAAGCCGCCGCCGCGAACGTCCTCGAAGAGGTCGCCCGAGAACAGGTGGGCGGCGCCCTCGTCGGGGCCGATCGAGAATCGGTCGTTGACGACGTCGGGATCCATCTCGACGACGGCCTTGACGCCCTGGAACCACTCCTCGGGCTCCTCCCAGTCCATCAAGCCGGCGTCGCGGGCGAGTTCGGAGTTGACGCCGTCGGCCGCGACGATCAGGTCCGCTTCGATGGGATCGAGTTCGTCGCACGTGACCCCCACTATGTCACCATTTTCGCGCAACAGGCCGTTGACGCGAACGTTGGTCAACACGCCGCCGCCCGTCTCGCTCGTCTTCTCGTGAACCCGTTCTTCGAGCCACGAGTCCATCCGTCGGCGGAGGACGGCGTCGCACCAGTCGGTGTCGTGTTCGTGCAGGTCGGTCAGGTCGAACGTCTCGACCTTGTCGCCGGCGACGTTGTGGATGTAGTAGTCCGTGACGGGCCGTTCCGCGGCCGCCTCGCGGAAGCCGTCGAAGAGGTCGTCGATCGCGTACGGCGCCGACTCCTCCGCGTAGATGAGTCCGCCGGAGACGTTCTTCGATCCCGCTTCGGTCCCGCGTTCCAGGACGAGCGTTTCGACGCCGTGGTCGGCCAGTCGCGCCGCGGCCGCGGCCCCGCCGGGGCCACAGCCGACGACGACGGCCTCGTAGTGTTCGTACTCGTCAGTCATCGTGATCACCGCCGTGTCCGTCAGCAACCGCTTCGAGTCCGATCTCGCCCGATTCGACCGCCTCGGTCAGTCGCGGCAGGACCTCGAACAGATCGCCCTCGATGAAGTAGTCGCTGAAGTCCCTGATCCGCGCGTCGGTGTCGGTGTTGATCGCGACGATCGTGTCCGACTCGTCCATCCCGACCTTGTGCTGAACCGCGCCGGAGACGCCGGCGGCGATGTAGAGGTCGGGCGCAACGACCTGCCCCGTTTCTCCGATCTGACGCTCCTCCTTCGAGTACGCCTCGACGTGGCCTTCGAACTGGTAGGAGGAGGTCACGATGCCGCGCGTGATGCCGAGTTCGGCGTCATCGAAGGCGTCGACGAGGTCCAGTCCGAGTTCCATCCCTTTCGTGGGGTCGTCGGCGATGCCGCGACCGAGACAGACGATCACCTCGTGGCCGGTGAGGTCGACGCCGGCCTCGAGTTGATCGTGCTCGGTGATCTCGACCTCGAACCAGTCGTCGGGGAGGTCCATCTCGTGTTCGACGACGAGCCCGTTGCGATCGGAGTCGGGTTCCATCGGGTCGAAACTACCCGGAATCACGGAGGCCCCTTGCGGGTGGAAATCCCGACCCGGATTGTCGAGACAGAGGATCGTCGAGTATTCGAAGCCCGAGAAGTCCGGACGCTTCATGTGCAGGACTTTTTCGAAGGTCTTCTTGACGCCGGGTTCGCCCGTCTTCACGGGGTTCGAGACCTCGTCCTCCTCGATGAAGAGGTCCGAACAGTCCGACGCCAGTCCGGAGTCGAGTTCGGCCTGCACCTTCGCCGACAGATCCCGTCCGTTGTTCGTCGCCGGGAAGAGGACGTACCGCGGCTTGTCGTAGTCGCGCCAGTCCGTGCTCTCGACCGATCCCTCGCCGCGGGCCATGTGCGCCGAGATTTCCGTGTAAGGTTTGTGCAGGAACCGTTCGAGCCGATCGTCGTCGTGGTAGACCGCGACGTCGGCGCCGGAGGCGATGCACTCCTCGGCGAGCCCCTCGCAGTCGTCGCCCATCAGGAACGCGACGACGCGTTCTTCGTCGCCGTAATCTTCGGCAAACTGATCCATCAGTTCGCGGGCCTTGCCAAGCATCTCCTTCGAGACATCAAGCAACTCGCCTTGCTGAGTCTCACAGAACACCCATATGTCCTCGTAGTGCCCGTCTTCGAGCGCGCGAATGTGTTTCTTGTCCCGGGTGGGCTTCGAGAGGCCGTCGTCCGCCTCGGCTTCGTCGCTTTCGTCGGCATCGGCAGTTTCGTCGTCTTCCTCGGCGTCTGTCTCATCTCCGTCCACCTCGTCCACTTCCTCGCCCTCGGCCTCCTCGCCGACGTCCTCTTTCGTCTCCTCGTACTCGCCTTCCGTCTCGGTCCCCTCCTCGACGCCCTCGGACTCGTCGGCACCCTCCTCGGCGTCCGAACCGATTGCGTCGAGGCGCCTGTGGATCGCCTCGCGGGCGGTCTTGCGATCCTGGCCCGCCAGTTCGGCTTCGAGGATCGCCTGCAGTTCCTCCTCGTCGTCGACGGTGTCCAGTTCCTCGGTCAGTTCGTCCACCGCGTACTCCTCCGGGTCGATTTCGGTCATGATCAGTCACCCGCTCCCGCGGCGTACGGCTGCATTTCGTCGAGAATCTGCGCTAGTTCGCCCTCGTCGTCCGGGTCGATCATCGTCGCCTCCCGTTCCGAGGGGGCTTTCGGGATCGGATCGACCGACGAGACGATCGTCGGCGAGCCGTCGAGCCCGATGTAATCGGGGTCGAGGTTCAGGTCCTCGTGATCCCAGGTCGTCAGGTGCTCGTCGTCGTGGTTGGCCGCGCGTTCCTGCGTCTCTCTCCGGAGTTGCTTGTGGGTCAGTCGGTGGGACGCCTTCCGGTAGGTCGGTTCGAACTCGGGATCGGTGACGACGAAACAGGGCAGCGGCGCCTCGACCGTCTCGACCTCGTCGACGTCGCCCTCGACCAGGCGCTTCGCGCGCAACCGGCGCTCGTCGGGGTCGATGTCCAGCGCGATGACGTGGGTGACGATCGGCCAATCCATCGCCCAGCACGTCTGCGGGCCGGTCTGGCCGGTCTCGCCGTCGGCGGTCTTGAACCCGGCGAAGACGAGGTCGATGTCGGCGACATCCTCCTGATAGGTTTCGAGTCCCGCGCTTAAGGTGATCGCCGTCGCCCACGTGTCGGACGCGGCCAGTTCCCGATCGGAGAGAAGGTAGCTGTCGTCGGTGTACACCGACTCCATCGCCCCCTGCAAGACGTCGCCGTAGCCGGGCGGTCCCATGCTCATTCCGCTGACGTGGCCGCCGTGGCGAACCTTCGTCTGGAGGGCTGCCTCCAGGGCGAACGCGTCGTTGGGATTCATCACCGTCGGCGTCTTCCCCCGCTCTAAGTGGCCGTCCTCGTCGAAGGAGACGGCGCCCTCCGAGAAGTCCGGCACGCCCTTCGTCAGTACGATAGATCGCACGGATACCTCCATTGCTGCGATATGCTTTCAATTACCATGCCTGTTCTTGGTATCGCAATTATCACTATTAAAAATGGGGGCAGAAATCGGTACGAGAAACGGATCGGCAGCGCGATCGCCGGGCCGCGCCGGCGGTCGTCGATCGTCAGTAGCGCGTCAGTTGTGCGCTCGACGGGTAGTTACCGGAGCTGTCAGCCGGCTGTCCGGCCAGGAGGCCGGTCACTCGATCTCTCGCTCCGTCGTTCTCATCGTGATCTCGCCATCGGCGCGGATCGTGCCGTCGACCTCGGCCTCCGGACCGAGTTCGAGGTTTCGACAGGAGACGTCGCCGAGAATGCGGGCTTCGTCGGCGATCGTGACGTCCCCGTTCCGGGTTGTCACATCGCCGTGGATGCGCGTCCGCTCGCCGACGGCGACGTCGCTGCGGGCCCGGAGGCTGCCGAAAATGTTGCAGTCGGCGCCCGCGTCGATCGATTTGGCCCGCACGTTTCCGTGAAGCCGGCAGTCGGACCCGATCGTCGCGGGCGTCGAGACGCGCCAGGCGTCGTCGCCGACCGTCGCGTTTCGCGGGATCACGAGCGGCTCCGCGTCGGGGGTGTCCTCGTCGTCGACGAGTTCGGAGACGAGTTGCTGGGCGGCGTCTTCCTCGCCGATCAAGAGGAGGTGCTTGAGGTAGACGAACAGGAAGACGATCGTCGGCATCGGATTCCGGATGACGATCCAGCCGTTGGCCTCGAACCCCTCTTCGATCTCGACGTCGTCGCCGATGTCGAGGTCGCCAGCGACTTTCATCTCGCCGCCGACGTGAACGCGCTCGCCGATGTACGCGTCCTGGCCGACGAGGACGTTGCTGGCGACCTCGCAGAACATGTCGAGGCGACAGTCGCCTTCGGCCTCGATGTCGCCGCCGAACCGGACCCCTTCGCCCGCGATGACGTTCCGGCCGCGCACGCCGAACTCGACGGTCGACCGACCGCCGACGAGGATGTCACCAGCGGTCTCTAACGCGACTTCCTTGGCTTCGGTCCCATCCGGGACGACGAGTTCGTCGAGGGGATCCCTGGTGATGGCCACACTCTCATCAAATGCGCACGCCCACTATTAAACCTCGCGCGACGTCTGACGCCCGGCAGACGCGACGGCGGTCCGTCGTGACACTCGGTCGAGGTGAGCGGGGCCGCTCCGAAACCGGCCCGCGATCGATCGCCGCCGCGACGTCCGCACCGCGGCGATCGGTACCGACGCCGACTCGCCCGCGATACGGCCCGTCGAGCGCCGCAGTCGTCCCGTTTTTATTATCTCGCCTCATACAACCCGGCATGACGACCCTCGCGTTCGATGACGATGGCGTCGACGTCGTCTACGAAGGAACCGAATTCCGCCTCGATCGAGAGCTAATCGAGGAGGCGATCGACAAACCGTACCATAACGTGACTGACCACGAAGTGCTGAAGATCGTCGCCGAACAGCCGAATCTGCAGGGCGAACCGCGCCGAGTCGGCGATATTCTCGACTGAACCGCGCATCGAGGGGGCTCCGCAATCCGTCGCGGGATTCGCCTACTCCCCGAGCGGTTCGGCATCGCCCGATTCCTCGGGATCGAACGGCAGGGACACGCCCCGCCAGTCCTCGTCGGCATCCGATCGGGTGTCGACGTACACCTCGATGCCGTTGCCGTCCGGGTCCGAGAAGTACAGCGCCTTGCTGATGCCGTGATCGACGGGACTCGTGCGAACGCCCGCTTCCCGGAGTCCGCGGTAGACCGATCGGAGCGCGTCCTCGCCGTCGACTTCGAAGGCGACGTGGTAGAGGCCCACTCCGTCCCCCGGCGCGGTCGCGTCGGGACCCAGCGCCTGGAGGGCGACGTCGTGGTGGCGCCGGCCCCAGGAGAGAAACGCGAACCGATCGTACCGCTCGGCGACCTCGAGGTCGAGGTGCTCGATATAGAACGCGACGGCTCGATCGAGCTCACGGACCTTGATGTGAACGTGGCCGAGGGCGAGCCGCGTTTCCATATCGATCGTTCGGTTCCGGGCGGCAAAAGCGACGTGGTCGGCGCGAACGGCGTGGTCAGCGCGAAGATCGCGGCGGGGCGTATCGGACTCGCGCGGGAGACCCTACTCGCGATCGTCCCGGTCGTACCGACGAGCCGCGGACTCGAACCCCGATTCGTCGAGTTCCCGACTCCGACGTCCCTCGAGTGTCGCGATCGCCTCCGGATCGGGTGCGGCGTCATCGGTGATCCGGGCCCACGAGTTGTGGACCTTCGCGTGACACCACCGACAGAGGTAGACCGTGATCTCGTGAGCGAGCCGCTCGCCGCGGGCATCCTCGGAAGTCGCTGTGCGCTGCTCGCTCGATGGACGCAGCCGATCGTCGTACGAGAGGTGGTGCTCCTCGAGTAACGGCCGCTCGTCGGAATGGGCCATCCGTTTCTCCTCGAGACCGCAG
Source organism: Halosolutus gelatinilyticus (assembly GCF_023028105.1). Classification (NCBI taxonomy): domain Archaea; kingdom Methanobacteriati; phylum Methanobacteriota; class Halobacteria; order Halobacteriales; family Natrialbaceae; genus Halosolutus; species Halosolutus gelatinilyticus. The sequence continues at coordinate 3,884,926 of NZ_CP095491.1, read as the reverse complement.
CGAACGCACTCGCGGTCGCGGTTTCGCGATCGGAAGTGCGGACAGTCGGCCCACGTTTCGTCGGTTTCGGGGTCCGCGACCGGACATTCGTACCCCTCCAGCGCGCGTTCGCGGGCGAACTCGGGATCGTGCTCGTAGTGGTCGAAGGCGTACCGACACGTTCCCTCGCCGGTCAGGTGATCGCAGACGCCCGCGAACTCGTACGGATCGTCGACGCCGACCGGCGTCCCCCTCGGCGTTTTCTCCATCTCGGTCGATCGTACGGGTCGAGGACTGTTGAATTCTCGGTTGTGCGGCCGTCTCCTCGGCCGGACCGCACACGTCCTGTAGGAACGCGTGACGCGGAACGGGTCCCCGGCTCGCCTGCGGTCGAGACATTTTTCTCGTCCCCGCGCCGACATCAGCGCGTGCGACTCGTTCACGATCCGATCGACGCCGAGGGGGCCGTCCTCGCGACGGAGATCGACGTCGCGGATTCGATTCCGAGCCAGATCCGCGGGCTCACGTTCCGGCGGTCGATCCCCGACGACTACGCGCTCCTCTTCGAGTTCGGCGCGGCCAGGACCCGCGATATCCACATGCTGTTCGTCCGGTTTCCACTCGACGTCGTCTGGGTGGTCGACGACGTCGTCGAGCGAGTCGAGCGACTGCGGCCGTGGCGGGGCTTCGCGAGAGCGACGGCCGATCGGATCGTCGAACTCTCGGCCGGCGCGGCGGCGGACGTCACCGCCGGTGATCGACTAGTTCTCGACGGGATCGACGCGTAACGCCGTCCGTGCGGTCAGTCGACGACCACGACCTCGCCGCCCTCGACCCGGACGTCGAGCAGGCTCGTCACCTCGCGATCGAAGCGCTCGCGGTCGACGTCGACCCGCCGGAGAACGACGACGACGGCCGCGAGTTCCGCCCCGACGGTTTCGAGCGCGTCGCAGACGCGTTCGGCGGTGCTGCCGGACGAGAGGACGTCGTCGACGAAGACAACGCGATCGCCCGCGTCGACGCCGTTCAGGTAGAGTTCACTTTCGCCGTAGTCGGTCTCCTGGTGGACGGCGACCTCGCCCGGAAAGCCGTAGGATCGCTTTCGGACGACGACGAACGGGACCTCGGCGGCGAGCGAGAGTGCCGTCGCGTGGTGGATTCCCATCGCTTCGGGGGCGACCAGCGCGTCGACGTCGGTGAGATCGATCCGGTCGCGGATCGCCTCGCCGATCGCTCGCAACACGTCGGGTTCGACCGTCGGGATGCCGTCGGTGACGCCGTGGACGAAGTAGGGGTAGCCGTCCCGATCGACGATCGGTGCATCCCGGAGCGATCGGGCCAGCGGCTCGAGCGTCGGGTCCATGTTCGCCGGAGGCTACCACAGGGAGCGGAAAGGCCCTTCGGGTCCGTCCAGCACAGTGAGATCGGCGTCGACGGCCCGCACCGTCGCTCCCGCGGCCGGGCAGATGGTACCGTGACCGGCGGGTTTAAGTCCGCCTGTTTCGATAGGACGAGGTACAATGGCACGAGACACACTCTCAACGCCGGATGAGGATAGAGGAAGTCGGGGCAACCCGGCTGGACGTGAAATTCTCCGCGGACACTAATTCCAACTCGGGTTCATCACTCTTGCCTGTAACTCACTCCGCCGAAGAGACGATCGCATCGGACCGCACCGTACGCCTTCTCGACACGACGCTTCGCGACGGCGAGCAAGCGCCGGGGGTTTCGCTCTCGCCCGGCGAGAAAGTCGAGATCGCGCGCGCGTTGGAGCGGGCCGGTGTCGCCGTCATCGAGGCCGGCAGCGCCTGTACCGGCGCGGGTGAGCGCCAGGCGATCTCGCGAGTCACCGATCTCGACCTCGACGCCCGCGTGACCAGTTTCTGTCGCGGCATGCAGGGGGACATCGACCTCGCGCTCAACTGCGATGTCGACGGCATCCACCTCGTCGTCCCCTCGAGCGATCGCCACGTCGAGGGCAAGGTCGGCACCTCCCGCGAGGACAACCTCGAGAAAACCGCCGAGCTCGTCGAGTACGCCACGGACCACGGGCTGTGGGTCGAAGTCATCGGGGAGGACGGCTCGCGCGCCGATCTCGACTACCTCGAGGACCTCATGGCGACGGCGCTCGACGCCGGTGCCGATCGGACCTGCTTCGCCGACACCGTCGGCCACACCGGGCCGGAACGCACCGCCGAAGCCGTCTCGCGGCTGGCGGAACGCGGACCGGTCAGCGCCCACACTCACGACGACCTCGGCCTGGGCGTCGCGAACGCGCTGTCGGCCGTTTCGGCCGGCGCCGACCTCGTCCACTGCACGGTCAACGGCCTCGGCGAGCGCGCCGGCAACGTGGCGCTCGAGGAGGTTGCGATCGCGCTCTCGCACGTGTACGACATCGAGACGCTCGAACTCGAGGAGCTGTACGACCTCGCACAGATCGTCTCTCGGGCGACGGGCGTCCAGTTGCCGCCGAACAAGGCCGTCATCGGGGAGAACGCTTTCACCCACGAGAGCGGCATCCACACCGACGGCACGCTCAAGGACGACAAGATGTACGAGCCCTACGCTCCCGAAACTGTGGGTCGCGAGCGTCGACTCGCGCTCGGCAAACACACGGGCCGCGCCGGCGTCGCGGCCACCCTCGAGGAACACGGCGTCGAGGCCGGCGGCGACGAGGTCGCCGAGATCGCACAGCGCGTCACCGAACTCGGCGATCGCGGCCGCCGCGTGACCGACGCTGACCTGCTGGCGATCGCCGAGGACGTCACCGGCGACGATCGCGAGCGCGTCGTCGACTTGCTCGATCTCACCGCAACGAGCGGCGGCCCCGTTCCCACGGCGAGCGTCCGCCTCGACGTCGAGGGCGAGGAGCGCGTCGCCAGCGGGACCGGTTCGGGCCCCGTCGACGCCGCCGTCTCAGCCGTCCGCGAGGCCCTCGGCTCCGCGGCCGACGCCGAACTCGAATCCTACCAGGTCGACGCGGTCACCGGCGGCACCGACGCCGTCGTCACCGTCGAAGTGACGATGGCCCGCGACGATCGCTCCGTCACCGTCGCCCGCAGCGAAGCCGACATCACGCGCGCGAGCGTCGAGGCGATGGTCGACGCGCTCGATCGACTCCTCGCGACGGACGCGCGGCCGCTCGCACCGGCCGACGACTGACCGAACGGCGACCGCCGATCGGCCACCGAACTCGGCACTATCGTTTGTGGTCACTTTCTGCGGATTGCAGCCCTGAAACGGACGTCCTGGGCCGTTGCAGCGCTGCAATCGTGCCGTATTCGACCGCTTCTTCGGAGTAGTTCTTCGATAACAATCTATCGGAGTCGGTGACTGTCGTCCGAAGATGACAGACGATCCATCGGCAGCTCAATCGAGTACCGGCACCGTATCGCGTCGCACCTACACTCGGCTCCTCGGCGCCCTGGGCGTCGGGGGCAGCCTGACCGCCGCGCAGTCGATGCGCTCGAATGGGGACGACATCGCCGCGGCAGCGCAAAACAGGCGACCCGAACGGCGGGGAATCACCGTCTCCGACTCGGGATCGACCGTCGACGATGACGTCACGCACCTCGACTTCGGGGGAGCGCTCACGGCTGTTGGTTCCGACGACAGCGGGGACGAGGCGGACAGCGTTCGGATCCAGGCTGCGGACGACTCGTCCAACGCCAACATCGTCAACGTTCGCGACGACCTCGGCGTCGAACCCCAGCAGGGCGACGTCTGGGGCGCCATCTACGATCACTATCAGTCGTTCAGTCCGACCAACCGGAACCACCGGTACGTGCTTCCGGCGGGAACGTGGCACGTCGAGACCGACAACATTCACCTGAACGCCCACGAGTACTTCGGACTCGTCGGCGAGCCGTTCGCGACGCTCAAGGTGACCAGCCAGGACGTCGATCGGATGATGACCGTCGGACGGATTGACGACTCGCTTCCGCACGCCCAGCGGACGGTGATGAAAGACCTCCAGGTCGACATTCGCGGCGAGTACGACGCGGGAATCTGCCGCTGGTACACCTACTCGTACGGTCTGATCGAGAACGTCTCGATGCGGGGTCGCCGCGACAGACTCAATCCCACCTACGGCGGCGATCGACACACGATCATGGTCGACGGTCGCCAGACTACGACGACGAACATCATCCGCGGCTGTCACCTGAACAACGGCGACACCAGCTACAATCAAGACACGCACGTCGGCCACGCGATCCCCTTTAGTTCAGAGATTTACAATCTCGGGACGAACATCTGGGAAGCCTGTCAGGTGACTGGCTACATCGACAACGGATTTTACGTCTCGAACAACTCCGGCCGAAACATCATCACCGGCTGTCACGCCCGCAACTGCGCCGGCGCCGGCATCCGCATCGGCGCCAACGACTACGTCCGGAACTGCCGCATCACGATGACCGAACAGCCGGGATACCCGTGGTCCGGCCTCTGGCTCGAAAACGGCGGCGGCCAGATCGTCGACGGCCTCACCGTTCACAATTCGATCGAAAAGAACACCGAGATCGTCCGTTTGACCCAGGACGGGCCGGCGCGACTGGTCGGAGTGCACATCACCGACGACGGGGGCAACGGGCGGGCGATCCGCGTCGCCGACAACGACCGGACGCGAACGGTGTTCCACAGCTGTTCGATCACCGATCGAACCAGTCCAACCGTCTCCGATTACGCGGTGTACGTGCGATCGTCGAACGTGGTTTTCAAAGACTGCGAGTACGACCTCGAGTCCCAATCCGAGCAGGATCGCCACGGCTTCTTCGTGAGTCGACAGGGGACCAACGTCGATCGACTCGTCCTGAACGGCACCGACATCGACGCCGACGGCGCGAGCCTCCGGTTCGCCGAGAGCGGGCGGGCCCACAACGTCGAAAGTACCGTTTTCGACGGCCTCGTGTTGAGCGATTCCGATACGACGCTCGAGGAAGCGCTCTGGGTCGGCAACCGCCACGAAGGGGACACCGCCTTCCGGGGAGAACGAATCAACTGGAAGGGCGATTTCAACTTCGGCTTCACCGTGTGACCGCGCGTCGAGAACCGATCCGACGGCGTCTGCCGCTCCGACCCTGAGACCGCCCGTAAGCCGGCTCCTACTCCGATTCGCGGCGTGCAACGATCGCGGTTCTCTCCGGATACTTAATCCGTCGTGTGTGTTCTGTTGGACCGAATGTCACGCGAGACGAGACGAACGTTCATGCACGCGGCCGGCGCGCTGTCGCTGCTCGCCGGTGCACCGACCGTCAGAGAGCCCATCGTCGGTAAGTCCGACTCGCCGGCCGACGCGGAGAAGACGCCGGACGATCCGGCACTTGAGGCGCTTTCGCAACTCCGCCCGAATCACACCCTGATGGCGAACACCCGGTACGAGACGGGCGTCTACGTCGTCGGTGACGCGGACTGGAGCGAGCCGACGGGCGTCGTCGTCGCGGGCCAACACGGCATCGAACCCGCGGGCTGGCTCACTGCGATGCAGCTCATCGGACTCACGCCCGAGACCGGACAGCTCGTCGTGATCCCGTTCGCGAATCCGCCCGCGATCGAGCGAGGCGTCTATCAGACGAGCGACGGGAACATGAACCGCCACTTTCCGCCCGGCGACGCTCCGACGACGGACGCCGCAGCGGCGATCTGGCGGGAGCTCCGACGCCACGATCCCGACGTCGTCTTGGACCTCCACTCCTCCGGCGGCATCTACCGATCGGGCGTGGACGACGGCGTCGGACAGGCCGTATTCCCGACCGCGGCGGGCCGAAGTACTGCGGTTCGCGCCGTCGACTGGATCAACGACGAACTCGTCGGTCCGTCGGCGTACGATGACGCGTACGGGTTCGCGATCGGGAACACGCAGGACGACGACGACCGGCCGCTGCTCACGCACAAGGTGGGTCACGATCTCGACGTGCCGGGGTACCTGGTCGAGGTGACGCGGAAGGAGACGGTGCTGTCGGATCGCCTCACCTGGCAGACCGCGACGGCGATCAAACTTCTCGACGAGCACGGGATTCGAATCGCTCCCTGACATCGGGGTGGTCGAAGTGCTATGGCTCCGCGAGTCTCGACCACCCCGGCGTCGATCGGCGTACCGGTCAGTGGAACGGCTGCCGGCTGATAACGCCCCACAGGTCGAACACGTACACGACGGCGAGAAACAGCGAGACGATCACGACGAACAGGCGGGCGATCGCGCCCGCGGACGTCGGAACTCCGGGGTCGAGCGTCATCGCCATCACGCCCGCCACGGCGATCCAGAGCGCGCCGGTGATCAGTCGCTGACGACGGTCCATATCCGAGTGTACGACTCACAGGGTAAGAACCTCTCGAGTTCTCGCGATCGATCCTCGTCGGTTCGAACCCGGAACGTAGCGGGTGAGATACCGTCGAGCACGGACTCGAACAACGTGACTCTGATCCACCCGCTCAAAATTCAGAACAACACGACTGACCAATAACACGACGGAGGGTTATTTGGTTTCCTTTCGTGGGAGGGGATCACATGGTCGGCGATCCACTTCCACGGCGGACGATACTGGCCGCGTTTGGTACCGCAGCCACTACGATACCGACAGCACAGGGGACCACCCAAAAATACGACCCGCCGCGACCACACGTCGTGAGCGAAGCGGGCATCACGCTGACGATCCACGACTGTGCGCGCTTCGAGATCGATCCCGGTCCGGTTGAGGTAACGGATCTCGAGGTGGCGATCACGTATTTCGAGCGCGGCGGTCGCGAAGTGACGGACACGTTCTGGCCGCTGTCCGACGAGCACTACATCTACAGTTTGGATGACGAATTCGCCGCACCTTGCTACCTCTTCGGCGGCGGAGTGGTTCAGCCGTCAACGTCGCCGACGATCGAGTGGGTCACCGCGTGGCGTGACGATCATCCTGTTGCGCACTTCGATTTTCCCGTCGAATCGTGGGATTGCGCCTCGCTGCGCCAACAGGCGGTCGACCAGTGGGTCTGGGAGAACATCTGCGGCGAGGACGGTCCTCCGGAGTGATGCTGTAATCGTTCGCAGAAAAACACCGAGAGAGATTTGAACTGCGCCCAGACGTGCTCGCTCCGCTCGCGGTGTTGCGTCGTGAAAACGCCGAGAGGGAGATTTGAACTCCCGAGTCCGTGAGGACAGCAGATTTCGAATCTGCCGCCTTGGCCGGGCTAGGCTATCTCGGCTCACTCCTATCTACCCGGGTGATGTTTTTACCCGTTTCGATTTTTCTCAGCTCTGTGACTCCGTCACGTCCTGCACATTCGCGTCCGTTCGACGACGCCAACAGCCGGTGGACTAATTCGAAGAGAGAACTCGATCCGGCTCGGCGTGGCAACACGCCGATCGGCGATCGCCGGATTACCCGGTGTTCTTCATGCCGGCGGCGATACCCTTCACGGTGAGCCGGAGGGTTCGCTCCTCGATGTCCGTCCGGTGGGTCTGATCCAGCAGGTACGTCTGGAGCAGGTTCAGCGGGTCGACGTAGGGGTTGCGTCGTTCGAGGTTCTCGCCGAGCCAATCGCGCGTGTGCAACTCGTCGCGCTGGCCGATCTCCTTTACCAGCTCGGCCGCCCGTTCGTACTCGTCGGTCAGCCGCGAGAAGAACCGGTCGCGAAGCTCTTCGTCCGCCAAGTCGGCGTACTGCTCGGCGATCTCGAGTTCGGTTCGGGACAGCGAGAGCGCCGCGTTGTCCAGCGTCGTCTGGAAGAACGCCCACTCGTCGTACATCTCCTGGAGGGTCTCGATATCGCCGCCCTCGTCCAGGTAGGCTTCGATGCCCGTCGCGATCGCGTACCAGCCGGGCAGGATGCACCGGGACTGAGTCCACGAGAACACCCACGGGATGGCCCGCAGGTCCTCGACGGTTCGCTCCCCGCTTCTGGAGGCCGGACGCGAGCCGAGGTCCAGGTCCTCAATGACGGTGATCGGCGTGGCCTGCTCGAAGTACTGGACGAAACCGTCGCTCTCGAGCAGATCGCGGTATTCCTGGCGGGCCGTATCCGCCATCGTCTCCATCGCCTCGATCCACTCCTCCGGGATCTCCGCTTCGGGTTGTTCCTTCGCGTATAGCCGGGCTCGGAGCTGGGCGTTGAGCATCTGCTCGATGTTTCGCTCGGCGATGCGCGGATTCCCGTACTTCTCGGCGATCGCTTCGCCTTGCTCGGTGAACTTGACCTGCCCCGTGATGGTGGAGTTCGGCAGCGCGAGCAGCGCCTCGTTCATCGGGCCGCCGCCACGCGAGATGGAGCCGCCGCGGCCGTGGAACAGCCGCATCGTCACGTCGAAGTCGTCGCAGATCTCGCCCAGCCGGCGCTGGTTCTTGTACAGCGACCAGTTGGCCGCGAGGAAGCCGTTCTCCTTGTTCGAGTCGGAGTAGCCGAGCATGATCTCCTGCGTACGCCCGCGGGCTTCGAGCGCCTGCGAGTAGGCCTCGTTCTCGAAGAGCGTCCCCATGATCCGACGAGCGCCCGACAGCGCGTACTCGGTCTCGAGCAGCGGGACGATGTCGATCCCGCAGTGTTCCGGCAGGGAGATGACGTCCGCCTGGTCGGCGAGGAACAGCACCTCGAGGACGTGGCTCGGCTCGTCGTTCATCGAAATGCAGTAGGTGTCGATCGCGTGGACGCCGTACTCGCTCTGCCACTCGGCGAGGCTGTCGAACAGCGTCAGGACGCGGACCGACGCGTCGGAGAGCCCCTCGATGTCGGAGAGATCGATGACGGGTTCGTCCTGAAGGACCGCGTCGGTCAGCCAGTCGACGCGTTCCTCCTCGGAGAGCGATCGGTAGTCGATGCCCTGCTTCTCGAGGGCCTCCGCGATCGCGTCGGTGTGTTTCTCCTGGTGTTCGCGCAGGTCGAGGCTGGCCAGCGAGAAGCCGAAGGTCGCGACCTGGCGGCGGATCGGGTCGACGTGAGCCTCGACGACCCGTTCGGCGCCGTTGGTCCGGAGGCTCTCGGCGATGAGTTCGAGGTCGTAGAGCAGCTCGTCGACGTCGTCGTAGCCGCCGGGTCGGACGTCACCGACGCGTTCCAAGCGCTCGCGCATCAACTTGAGCTTCTGCCGATACGGCTCGCCGGGGTACCGCTCCTCGGCCATCTTGGCGCTTCCCGGGAGCCGTTCGAGGTCTTCCTCGAGGGACATCTGGAACGCCGAGCCGGCGTCGATCCGGCTTCCATCCTGGCTCAGGACGCCCGAGAGCCGCTTGAGCTCTTCTCGATACCGATCGAGGACGACCTCCCGCTGTCGTTCGAGCGTGTTCGCCGTCACTTCAGGGGTGACGTACGGGTTCCCGTCGCGGTCGCTGCCGGCCCACGATCGGAACTCGAACAGCTTCGGGATCTCGAGGTCGCCCTCGACTTCCTCGTCGATCGCGTCCGCGAGTTCGTCGTAGACCTCGCCGACGACGTCGAACAGCGTGTTCTCGAGGTACCACTGGACGTTCCGGGCCTCGTCCTCGGGTTCCGGCTGGCGGCGGCGGACCTGGGGCGTCTGCCAGAGGCTCGTCACCTCGGCGTCGATGTCCCGCCAGACCTGGGCCGCCTCCTTCTCGGTCAGCAGCCGTTCGTCTAACGTCTCCAGGTGGGTCGCGACCGTCCGGAGCTTCGACTTGACCGTCTTCCGACGGGCCTCGGTCGGGTGTGCGGTGAACGTCGGTTCGATCAGCACGTCCTCGAGGATCTCGCGAACGGTTTCGAGGTCGCGTTCGCCGAGCTCTTCGGCCGCCGTTTCCAGGCTGTCCTCGAGCGTTCCCTCGTCGGATTCCGTCCGGATCGAGCGGACGCGTTCGCGTTCTTCCGCCAGGTTGATCAGTTCGAAGTAGGTCGTGAACGCGCGTGCGACGATCCGCTGTTCGTGCGGCGAGAGCCCCTCGAGTTCCGAGACGAGCGGCTCGCGCGAGTCCAGTTCGTCGGCCCGGTAATCGATCGCGGCCCGGCGACACGATTCGACCGTCTCGAAGGCGCGTCGAGAGGTCTGGTCTTCGAGGACCTCCCCCAACAGCGCCCCCAGTTCGCGGACGTCCTGACGTACGTCCCTGTTATGGAGTGGCATATCCGGCCGTACGCGCCCGACGCTAAAAATCCCCATGTCATGGACTCACAGTCTTACTCATCGTTTTCCGTGATAATTACCGTCGCTCCGCCAACGTGAACTTCCGAAAACACGTGCTTGTATTGATGGTTTAGGCCGGCCGCGCGCGAACGCCCGATTTCGTCCGCCTCGCGTAGAACGAGTCCTATTTCAGTCAAAAATAAACATAATATTCGATCCGGCACGCCGAATGCGCACGCACAGCGGCATTCATTTTCAATATAATTGTGACTAAGGTACAGTGTCCGTCGCGTCGACGATCGGCGGCGGTCGCCGCCCCGAATGGCTCCCGCGCGGCCGTTGTCGGCAATATTTTCGGTCCGCGAATGCGCGTCACTCTCGGGCGATATTGTCGGCGTTCGACGCGGCTGGTCGGTTCGAATGCGATCGCCGCGAGATCGAACACCGGGACGAGGGCGGAAGCCGAACGGACGCGATCGGGTCCGGTACCGAGCGATCGGCCCGCTCGGTTCGCGACGATCAGACGGGGTGTACCCGCCGCGGCGGTTATCGCATCTGCTCGAGCGCGAACACGGTATCCGACATGAGCCAGGCCGTCTCGCACTCCGCGTCCTCGATACTGAGGGCGAAGAACGAGTCGCGCCCGCCGTCGACGGTGATGCGGTAGCTACGACTCCGTAGGGTCGGCTCGTGTTCTGGAGGGGTTTGGTCGGCGGGAGTCACACCCGTTCTCGGGGACGGTCGGGGATAACGGATGCGGTTCGCGTCCCGCCGATCGAACCCGGATCAACCGGATTTGGCCGGGGCTTGCAGGCACGGCGTGTTTCCAGCCGACGGCGCTATTACCGCGGAGATGAGTCCAACCTTTACCGTCGACGACATCGGAAAACGCGTCGAGAGCGAAAGCGGTGAGGTACTCGGCACCGTCGTGGCCGTCGACGACGAAACCGCTGTCGACCCCGATCCGGACGCCACAGGTTCGGTCAAATCCGCCCTCGCCTGGCAGCACGATTCCGAAGACCCCGTTCCCCTCGGAGACGACAGCGTCAGCCGAGTCACCGACGAGGCGATCGAGCTCGGCGGGATTCGGCGAGGGGGCCGTCGCGACGGGAGCCTCGGGCGAGAACGCCCGCTCAGCCGATCGCTCCGCAGGATCGGACCCGTCCGACACCGACTACGTGCCCGGAGAACCGGCGGAGTCCACCGGCATCGAACCGGAACCCGACGGAACGACGACTGACGATCGAGAGCGGACGACCGATCGATAACGGCGGTTCGTCGGAATTCCGCCGCAGTCGGAAGCATACCGGCCCGGTACCGACGCGAACGTGACGGCCCTACGGTTTTTCACGGGGGAGGGAGATACTCGACTATGGACCTCGACGAACTCCTCGAAGGCGAAGCGCTAACCGGCCGTCAGGCGGCGATCATCTTCTTCACGTTTCTCGCGCTCATTATTCTCGCAGCGGTACTGTTGGTGATCTTCAGCGACGTCTTCCGGGACCTCGTCGTATTCAGCGGCGGGTATTGAGCGCTGAGCGGTCTGCGAGTTGCTCTCGCCTCGTCAATCGCGCGACCCTCCTCGGCCGACCGGTACGCGGCCTCCGTCAGCGCGGTGATCTCGAGTCCAGCCTCGCCGGGGACGGCCGGGTCACCGCCCCGCGTCGATTCGAGGGAGTTTTCGAGCTTCCGGTCCGTCAGCGTCGCGATCGTCGCCGCGTCGGCGTCGTGATTTTCGAGTGACATGTTCCGATCGGGGTCAACAGGGAGCAGATTCCTGCACGACGTTTACGGCCGGCACCCGTGAACCGCAGCTATGGAACCGCCACGAGAACTGCGAGACGCGGTCGGAGACCGAGACGACGTCATGATCACCACCCGCGAGTACGACAGCGAGACTGTAATCGCCGTGGATTTTGGACCCGTCAGCGATCCGAATCTCGATGTCAGCGCCGGGACGGCAACCGTCGTTTTCGACGAGACCCAGTTCAAGTTCGACGTGCCGGCCGATGCGAACGACGTCACGGTCAACGACGGCGTGTTGACTATCAACGGTTGATCGGCCGCCTTCGCGATCGACGTTGTTGGGTTTTGACTGCCGCCTCGGCGTAACTACTGATAGCTCTAATTGCTACGAATATACGTATGAATGGAAGCGGCGAACCGAATTTCCCAGAGGATCTCCCACTCCAGTACTGACCGGAACGCAGGCGGGCTTATCTTCCGTGTTCGGGATGGGTACGGGAGGATCCCCGCCGCTGTGGCCGCTGTAAGACCGATCGGCGGAATCGAACCGCCGTCAGACCACGATCGGTAATGGTGGATTAGTATGAGTGGTCGGCGGCGAATCGGGGTTTCCAGAGGGTCTCCCACTCCAGTACTGACCGGAACGCAGGCGGGCTTATCTTCCGTGTTCGGGATGGGTACGGGAGGATCCCCGCCGCTGTGGCCGCCGTAACGCCGATTCGCGGAATCGAACCGCGATCATGCCAATATCGGTTGGTTGTGATGTGACCGTAATGTGCGTGTAGTCCAGTTTACGTCTGGACCCGTTTCCGGGCCAGTGCAGATCCAATGTAACGTAATGTATGATTGTGTGGCTTGGCTGATTAGTGCTCGCGGGCTCAACACCTCGTTGCCTTGGTGCGTACACCCCGAGTCTATCGAACTCCTCTTTTAGGAGCAGCCTCAGCGGTATCTCTTTTCCAGGTGGGTTTCGAGCTTAGATGCGTTCAGCTCTTACCCCGTGGTGCGTAGCTGCCCGGCACGTGCTCTTTCGAACAGCCGGTAGACTAGTGGCACCCATTCGTAGTTCCTCTCGTACTATACGAACGTTCCCGTCAGATACCTCACACCCCCAATAGATAGCAGCCGACCTGTCTCACGACGGTCTAAACCCAGCTCACGACCTCCTTTAATAGGCGAACAACCTCACCCTTGGCCGATGCTGCACGGCCAGGATGGAGGGAACCGACATCGAGGTAGCAAGCCACCCGGTCGATATGTGCTCTTGCGGGTGACGACTCTGTTATCCCTAAGGTAGCTTTTCTGTCAGCAATTGCCCGCATCTATCGGGCTAATTGGTTCGCTAGACCACGCTTTCGCGTCAGCGTCCCTTGTTGTGCAGGACACTGTCAGGCTTCCGTTTGCTCTTGCGCTCTGTTCCGGGTCTCCGACCCGGATGAGGAAACCTTGGGGCGCGCTCGATATCTTTTCAAGCGCGTACCGCCCCAGTCAAACTGCCCGGCTACCAGTGTCCTCCGCCAGGAGTGAGAGTCGCAGTCACCATCGGGTAGTATTTCAGTGACGCCTGGGCGACGTGCTAGCGCACGCACCTCTGTAATGGCTCCTACCTATGCTGCACAATGGCGACCACGTCTCAGTGACAGCCTGCAGTAAAGCTCTATAGGGTCTTCGCTTCCCCTTGGGGGTCTCCAGACTCCGCACTGGAACGTACAGTTCACCGGGCCCAACGTTGGGACAGTGGCGCTCTCGTTGATCCATTCATGCAAGCCGCTACTGAAGCGGCAAGGTACTACGCTACCTTAAGAGGGTCATAGTTACCCCCGCCGTTAACAGGTCCTTCGTCCCCTTGTACGGGGTGTTCAGATACCTGCACTGGGCAGGATTCAGTGACCGTACGAGTCCTTGCGGATTTGCGGTCACCTATGTTGTTACTAGACAGTCGGAGCGCCCGAGTCACTGCGACCTGCCTCTTTCCGAGGCAGGCATCCCTTATTGCGAACGTACGGGACTAACTTGCCGAATTCCCTAACGTCGGTTATTCCCGACAGACCTTGGCTTTCGCTGCCACGAGTACCTGTGTCGGATCTCGGTACGGACAGTGTGCTCGCCTTTTCACGGGCTCTAGGTTGACCTGACTTGCGCTATCCAGCCATTCGATCGCTTCGTGCCATTACGGCTTCCACGGTCTTCGACTGTTCGACTGGGCGAAGGCCCAGCTCAGGCGGCCCCAAAGCGTCGGCTTTGAGTGCACACTGGCATAGGACTATTAACCTATTTCCCAATTTGTCGTATTCGACTTACGGTACGACTTAGGACCGGCTAACCCTCAGCTGATTAGCATTGCTGAGGAACCCTTACTCGTTCGGCCGTCGGGGTTCTCACCCGACTCACGCTGCTACTATGACCAGGATTTTCGTTACCGCACGGTCCACATGATCTCTCGACCATGCTTCCGCCCGAACGGAACGCCAACCTACGGGATCGTGTTGTGACACACGCCGCTAGGTCTCGGTGGTGGATTTGAGCCCCGATCATTTTCGGCGCCGCAAACCTCGGCCGGTAAGCTGTTACGCTTTTCTTAGAGGGTAGCTGCTTCTAAGCTCACCTCCCGGCTGTCTAGGGCTTGCGACCACCTTCGATCGCACTTAATCCACACTTGGGGACCTTAACCCAGCTCTGGGTTGTCTCCCTCACGGTACACAGGCTTACCCCGCGCACCGGACTCCCCGCGTCGAACGGCGTTCGTAAGTTCGGAGTTGGACAGGGGGGCACACTCCTCTCGGAGTGCGGTCCCCCAATCCGTCGCTCTACCTCACGAACTACCTCGGCGGAGGTCATGCTTCGACATGTTTCGGTTGGAACCAGCTGTTTCCGGACTCGATGGGCCTTTCACCCCTACACAAAGGTCACGCGAGGGTATTGTAGGACACCAACGCTAACAGGCCTCCACGTGGCTTTCGCCACGCTTCGCCTTGCCCTTGCGTAGATCGTCCGGTTTCGGGTTGTGCCCGTTTGACTCCCCGCGCTTGAACACGGCGGCCCTCACACTAGGTGCTGCGGCCATGTCGGTTTCCCTACGCCTTCCCCGATGATCGGGTTAGACTCGTCAAACAGGCACACTCCCTGGTTCGTTTTTCAAAACGTACGACGGAACACCGGCTTCCCGTACTTCTTACTACAGGCTCGCGCCTGATTCATTTCGTACGAGACCTTGTATGCCCCGTCGCTCCATCGCCAACTGATTTCACGCCCTATTGCACCTCCCTTCTCGGGGTGCTTTTCAGCGTTCGTTCACACTACTTGTTCGCTATCGGTCTCGAGGAGTGTTTAGTCTTCGCGGTTGATGCCCGCGGAATTCACGAGGGATATCCAACCCCCGCTACTCTGGAGCTGACACACAGCATACTAGTTTTCAATACGGGACTGTCACCCTGTTTCGTGCTCTGTTCCAAGAGACTTCTCGAAGACGTTCTGCTGATGAGAGTCAGTCCGAACACCACATTGCCCGTGAGGGCTTCGGTTTGGACTGGGTCGCGTTCACTCGCCGTTACTAACGACATCACATTCGTTTTCTTTTCCTGTCGATACTAAGATGTTTCAATTCTCGACGTTCCCCATTGCGCGAAGCAATTGCGGTGGGGATTCCCATTCGGAGATCCTCAGTTCTTTCCCTCCATGCGGGTCCCTGAGGCTTATCGCAGCTTGGCACGTCCTTCTTCAGCTCTCGAGCCGAGCGATCCACCAGCTGGCACAGTAGCCACGTTCGTCGGATCTGGTGTTGCACCGAAGTGCAACTGAGTGACCCGGGAACGGGTCCAGTGGACGCCTGGACTACACGTACACACGGTCTCATCTGCACGCTTGGAGACTGCCAAGCGTGCATTAACCCTTCCCACCCACGCTTGCGCGGGATGGTGCATCGGTTTCGTTCGGAGTGAATCGAAGACGTCTGTCCCACTTAAGGGACTCGATCTCGATCCGCTCCGAGACATGGACCCACAGGGATTCGAACCCTGGGCATCCTCCTTGCAAAGGAGGCACTCTACCACTGAGCTATGGGCCCACCCTCCCCAACCGAAGCGATCGGCCCGGTCGAGCGAGGAGCAAGTGTTAGCCTCGACAGTTCAAAGGTGCC
The DNA here is from genome assembly GCF_023028105.1 of Halosolutus gelatinilyticus. NCBI lineage: Archaea > Methanobacteriati > Methanobacteriota > Halobacteria > Halobacteriales > Natrialbaceae > Halosolutus > Halosolutus gelatinilyticus. The sequence continues at coordinate 3,869,012 of NZ_CP095491.1, read as the reverse complement.
CGATCGGCCATGCGACGGTCGATCGAACGGTTGGACGTGGTGGGCCACCCCGTCGGGGTGGTCCCGGTCTGTGGAGGTGATCCAGCCGCAGATTCCCCTACGGCTACCTTGTTACGACTTAAGCCCCCTTGCGAAGCCCAGATTCGACCCCTATCGGGGCCTCATCCGGACCTCACTCGGGTGCTTTGACGGGCGGTGTGTGCAAGGAGCAGGGACGTATTCACCGCGCCCTTCTGAGGCGCGATTACTACCGAATCCAGCTTCATGTGGGCGAGTTTCAGCCCACAATCCGAACTACGACCGAGTTTCGGAGATTAGCGCCCCCTCTCGGGGTGGCGTCCCACTGTCTCGGCCATTGTAGCCCGCGTGTAGCCCAGCACATTCGGGGCATACTGACCTACCGTTGCCCGTTCCTTCCTCCAGTTTGGCACTGGCAGTCCTCCTAATGTACCCATCGACCACAAGGGTCATGCTGGCAATTAGGAGTGCGGGTCTCGCTCGTTGCCTGACTTAACAGGACGCCTCACGGTACGAGCTGACGGCGGCCATGCACCTCCTCTCAGTAGCTCCACTAAGCTCATCACACTGAGCTTCACAGCATACTGTCGGTGCTGGTGAGATGTCCGGCGTTGAGTCCAATTAAACCGCAGGCTCCTCCGGTTGTAGTGCTCCCCCGCCAATTCCTTTAAGTTTCATCCTTGCGGACGTACTTCCCAGGCGGCCCGCTTCTCGGCTTCCCTACAGCACAGCACAGGCTCGTAGCCTGTGCCAAACTTAGCGGGCATCGTTTACAGCTAGGACTACCCGGGTATCTAATCCGGTTCGTGACCCTAGCTTTCGTCCCTCACCGTCGGATCCGTCCTTCCAGAGCGCTTTCGCCACCGGTGGTCCGTCCAGGATTACAGGATTTCACTCCTACCCCGGACGTACCCTCTGGATCTTCCGGTCCCAAGCCACACAGTTTCCGCCGGACGCCTGCTCGTTGGGCGAGCAGATTTCCCGACGGACTTGTGCAGCAGGCTACGGACGCTTTAGGCCCAATAATAGCGGTCATCACTTGTGCTGCCGGTATTACCGCGGCGGCTGGCACCGGTCTTGCCCAGCACTTATTCCACCACCACCTTACGGTGGTGAAAAGCCAGGACGATATGCCCTGGCACCTGGAGTCCCCTTATCGCACTGTCGTGCAGTGTAAAGGTTTCGCGCCTGCTGCGCCCCGTAGGGCCCGGTATCTTGTCTCAGATACCGTCTCCGGGCTCTTGCTCTCACAACCCGTACCGATTATCGGCACGGTGGGCCGTTACCCCACCGTCTACCTAATCGGCCGCAGCCACATCCTCTGGCGCCGGAGCGTTTCGAGCTCGAGCCACTTCCAGGCATCGAGCCGTATGCGCCATTAGCCTCAGTTTCCCGAGGTTAGTGCGCTCCAGAGGGTAGTTTGGCCACGTGTTACTGAGCTATCTGCCACGAGTCTGAACTCGTGCGACTAGCATGGCTAAATCGGACTCCACTAGCAATGACCTCCGGCAGGATCAACCGGAATGCTATTCCCCGAGCGAACTCGGGGGGTTGGCGGTGAATGTTGGTACACACTCACACTAATGGTCCAATCGTTCGATAACGCGGATCGGATGACCGATCGGGCGTCACCGAACTGTCGAGGCTAACATCAGACCCCCTCTGTACGGCGGACCGCAGGGGGAGGGTCCTCATTTCCTTCGTACTCATATCGAATCGTTGGTTGGTACTTAAGGCCGTCGAACGACAATTTCAAAGGTAGTGAATACCACGCCCAGTTTCGGCGAGACGACGGGTTGGTACCGAATCGATCACCCGGCGGACGGACCCCTCGCAGGGACCCGACGTGCTTCGGTCCCGCTCACATCCCGGTACACCAGGTAAACTGGTTTACCGAACAGCCAGGAAAACGATACGTAGACTGCTCAACGCTCCGGACCTCCCTGATCGCCACGACGATGGTTCTATAATACGGTAGATACCCAATATTTACAGATGGGAGATATCTCAGGGCGTAGTTTTCGAAGAAGTGCTCCGACGGGGATTTGAACCCCGGTCATTGCCTCGAGAGGGCAATATGATTGGCCGGACTACACTATCGGAGCGTGCGTCGTTTCGCATTCGTTCGTAGCGCGGAGCGATGTTTAAGCATTCCGTTTCGTTTCTGGAGTGACCGACGATAACACGCACGGTCGGCTCGCTGGGGCGATACGGGGACGCGTCGATCGAGGCGGGAAACTCGTCGAACGAACGCGGCTACTCCTCGAAGGGTGACTTCGTAGCCTCGGGTTCGAACCCTTCGAGGCTGATGATGTTCTCGCGACCGACGCGAAGTTTGCTGATCGTGCCTTCGTCTTCCATATCCGAGAGGAGCATGCTGACCTTGGATTTCGACCAGCCGGTTTCCTCGACGATGTTGACCTGTTTCATCCGGCCGCCGTTCTCGCGAATGAGCTTGACGACCCGGTCTTCGTCGGTGAGGAGTTCCTCGTCGGGAAGGACGTCGTCCGTCGATGCGTCGGCGCTCGTCCCCGGTTCGTCGCCGGCGGATGCTGTCTCATCCGGCGCTGCGGGCGGACCCGACGACGGGGCGGCCGCGTCGTCTCCCGCTGATCGGTCGCGGTCGGTCCACCGGTACCAGACGACTGCGCCGACGAGGCCGAAGAAAACAACGAGCAGGAGAAGCGGCCACGGGAGAGAATTCTCGCCGTCGGTCAGCGTCGATAGGGGGCCGTCCGCGTTGTGCCCGCTGTCGACCGCAGGATCGTCGAAGACGACCCGTGGGTGGCCGTTGAGAAACTCCTGTTCGCCCAACCACACCACTTCGTTGGCGTCTTCGAGATCGGTGGTGGCGTACCGCGCGTCGTCCGGGGCGACGTATTCGAAGACGAGGTTACCGCCCGCTCGAACGACGATCTGCTGATCGGGCCCGAGGTTGATGTTGCGGAACACGTCACCGACGACGACCGAGCCGTCTTCGACGGCTGCGAACCCGTCCCACGTGAACGACATTTCGACGACGCCAATCTGGTTGCCGCCCGGAAATTGCTCTTCGACTCCTGCGCTCCGGTTGAAATCGCTCGCCTCCATCTCTCGATCGGTTTCGGCGACACCTGCTTTGGTCAGGTTGTCCGCCATACTCGTGAAGGTATCGTAGAGGGGAGTCTCTTCGTTCTCGAACCGCTCGGCGAACGTCTCGAAGGCGTCCTCTTCGTCGGACCCGTTGAGTTCTTTTTCGTATCGGAACGTCCACGTCGCGGTGCCGTTCTCGTAGACGGTGATCTCGAACTTCGTCTCGTCAAATTCCTGCGATTGACTATCGGCCAAGGTGTACGCCGCCGATTCGACGGCAGCGGAGGAAGAGATGGAGTTGGGATCGTCCTGTGGAGCGGTGGTTGCGCCTGCGATCGCCATCGGCCCGCCGACACCGGCGACCGTCACGACCACGATGAGAGCAACGAATCCAACAAAGCCCGGCCGAATCATTCGTCTATCACTACGTGCCGAAGCTAAAAATCCTTGTGAATAGGGTTATCGTACGGTAACGGCCCGTTTACAGCCTACTCCGTCCGATTCGGTGACGTACGAGGCCGTCGCGGACGCGTTCGTCGCGGAACCGAACCGGAGATCGTCGGTGGCCACGTCGATACGCACAAGCGGGTCGACCGTCTATCCGCGAGCATGATCACTAACCTCGCGAAGAGTGTCCAGGCGTTCACGAGTAACGTCTATCTCGTCACGGGCGATCGAACCGTCGTCGTCGATCCGGGCGCGAATTTCGACGTCACCGGGGCGATCCGATCGCGCGTCGACGACCTCGATGCGGTCGTACTCACGCACACCCATCCGGATCACGTCGGCAACCTGGACGCCGTAAAAGACGCCTTCGACGTCGATGCCTGGGGGTACGACGCGTCGATCGAGGGAGTCGATCACGCCATCGGCGACGAGGAGGTCGTTCGATTGGGCGACGACGAGTACGTCGCACTGCACACGCCCGGCCACAAGGACGATCATCTGTGCTTCTACGCGGCTGACGCGGGCGTGCTGTTCGCGGGCGACCTCGTCTTCCAGAACGGCAGTTTCGGTCGTACGGACCTCGAAGAGGGCGATCGGGCGACGTTGATCGAGAGCATCGATCGGCTCCTCGAGCGGATCGACGAGAACCTCGGGGAGATGCACACGGGCCACGGACCGAGTGTGACGCGAGACCCGTACGATCACGTCGAACTGTCGGCACAGATGGCGCGGCAGGTGTAGGGACGCGAATTCTCGATGCGGATCAGACGCGTCTCGCGGCGTCTAACAGCGCATCGTACGCCGGTTCGTAGGCGTCGGCGATCAGTTCCGGCGTCGATCGCCCGTCGCTTCCTAGCGGCGGCAATCGGACGCGATCGACCGGTTCCAGGTACTCGCAGACGTCGGGGACGCGTTTCTCGAGGTAGCCGTCTCTCGGGCTGGAACTGGCGACCTCGCAGGCGCGACAGTATCGGTTTCCGGGGTAGATTCTGGCGCGTCCGGGTTCGACGACCGCGACGGCGGCGATCGCGGCGGGGTCGAGCGCGTCGAGAGGGCGTGCGATATCGCCGTACGATTCGACCACCGCGAGATCCGCGGTCTCGATCTCTGCTGCGAGGTTCTCGAATGCGGGAACGTACCGCTGTCGCATGATGACGTTTAAGTCGTCGATCGTCTCGACCGGCACGGCCTCCGCGAGCGACAGCGCGTCGGCGATCGCGTCCGGGAGGTCGACGGTCGCGTTTCGAACGTACGTCACGCCCAGGTCCGTCCCCGGACGGCCGACTCGATCGATGAGGAACTCGCGGTCCGATCGGCCGAGCAACCCGGTTCCGCCGCCGGGAGCGGGCCGCCACAGTCTGTGGACGGGATTGAGCCGTTCGGGAGAGCTGTCGCGCCCCTCCGCGGCGGCGAGGCTGGCCGCGTCCTTCCCGTAGAGGCGGCCGTCCGCGAGCGCCGTCCGGCAGTCGTCGTGGTCGAACCAGTAGTCGTTGCCGGCTCGCGGCTTGTACCCCGCGGCGCCGGTTCGTTCGAGCAGTCCGACCGAAAACGTCGTCTTGCCCGCGTCGACGCGATCGGCACCGACCACGAGGAGGATCATTCGTCCAGACCGTAGTAGCCGGGCTCGTCGTCGGTTCGCGGTTCGGCGACCACGAGGTCGTCGGCGTTCGTCATGATCCAGGGGATCGCCCAGTCGAGCAGGATATCCTCGGTCTCCCGATCGATCTCCGCGTCGGGGTCGAGCCCCTGCAACAGGCGGGCGATCTCGTAGACGGTGTACATCTGGTCGTCCTCGAGCAGCTCCGCCGGCGTGTAGAAGTCACAGGGTGGGAGCCGATCGAACTCGGATTTCGGCACTGGCATGACCGAACGTATCGACGCGACGCCACAAGACCGCACCGATCCCGAGGCGGAGCAACGGGCCGAACACGATCCGATGGCGAGCGCTTCCGTCGTCGGGGCGGTCGCGACGTTCGGTGCGGTACTGTCTGCGAGAGATTGCGCTGTTCGCGGCCGAGCGTACGGTGGACGCCTCGACGATCCGTTCGAAACGGGGTCGCCGTACGGACGGTGTGCCTTATCTAGTCAGAACGCGTAGTCGCACTATGGCGAACGACGGAACTCGCGCTTCCCGACGGTCGTCCGTGACGGATTTCGAACGCGAATTGTTCGCCTTCGAGATGGTGTCACTCGACGGGTTTTTCGAGGGGCCGAACCGCGAACTGGACTGGCACAACGTGGACGACGAGTTCACCGAATTCGCCGTCGAACAACTGGACGAGATCGGAGTGCTCCTGTTCGGGCGGGTCACGTACGAGGGGATGGTGAGCTACTGGCCGAACGCTTCCGCCGACGCGCCCGCCGTCGCCGATCGGATGAACAGTAAACCCAAAGTCGTCGTCTCGACGACCCTGGACGAAGCGGACTGGAACAACGCGAGACTCGTAACGGGGAACGTCATCGAGGAGGTCGCGAGACTCAAACGGGAGCCGGGCGACGACCTCGCGATCTTCGGCAGCTCCGAACTAACGGTCTCGATGCTCGAGGCGGGACTGGTCGACGAACTCCGAATCATGGTGAATCCGATCCTGTTAGGCGAGGGACGGACGCTGTTCGACGGGCTGGTCGACGATCTCGAGTTGACCCTCGAGCGCACCCGCCCCTTCGAAAACGGTAACGTCCTTCACTGTTATCGGCCGGCGTACCGCGGGGACGAACGGACCGGTTGAACCGCGTTCCCGACGATCCCGCCGGTTATCAGTAAGCGCGCTCGGCAGGTGTGCCGTTCGAGATGCGTTTCGCAGCGGCCGCCCCGTGGAAAAGCCGACAAGAGTCGTCTCTCCTGCTCGCGGAGTACCTCTGACGGGCGATACGAACTCGGTACGTGCATCCTGCGACCCCCTCACCTCGCGAGTCGACGATAGCCGGTTCGGGCCAGTCGACCGGCACCAAAGAGGGTCAGAACGGCCGCGCCAAACACGACACTGGTACGGACGACATCGAACAGCGGGACGAACGAGTACCGACCGAGGATGAGCAGTACCACCGACAGAAGCCACAGAAGATACAATCCGATGCCGATTCGGTAGACCGTTTCTCGCACAGTTCGTTCCTGTTAGATCCACTTACGTATCACTGTTTTGAATGCACGCAGACGGCGCGTAACTCGCCGATATTTAGCGGTGGCGGAGTCGACGCAGGAGGCGAGAGCATCGATCGACGAGGAGCGCGCCGAACGGCGCCAGTAGTCGCGTTCCGGAGATTCTGACGATCCGTCGCATAATCGGTCCTTCTTCGAGAGGAACTATAACTGTCCGCCGGACGAAGGAGCGGTATGGCCGACAGAACCGAGCGCGCTGACGTCGTTATCGTCGGCTGTGGGCCCGGCGGTGCCGTTCTCGGGTACCTCCTCGCGCGGAGCGGCGTGGACGTCGCGCTCGTCGAACGGGCCGCGACCTTCGAACGGGAATACAGAGGGTTCGGCTGGAATCCGGGCGTCATTCGGTTGTTCGACGAGATGGACGTCCTCGACGACGTTCTCGATCTCGCCCACGAGACCGTCACCGAGGGATCGTTCTCGCTCTACGGCGAGGAGGTCACGGTGCTCGACTTCGACCTCCTCGAGACGGACTATCCCTACGCGCTGCTGATGGAGCAGCCGGCGTTGCTCGAGCGTCTCGTCGATCGCGCCGAGACTTACGACGGCTTTTCCTTCCACCCTGCAACGGCCGTTACGGGTATCGTGCGGGACGGATCGGGCGGCGTTGAGGGAGTTCGGGCTCGCAATCGCGAGGTCGACCAGGAGATCCGATTCGAGGCGCCCGTCGCGGTGGGCGCCGACGGTCGGTACTCGACCGTTCGCTCGAGCGCCGACATCGACCCCGGTCTGGTCGAGTCGCCGATCGACCTCGTCTGGTTCAAGCTGCCGCGAGGGGTGGTCGACGCCAGCACCCAGGGGCGAATCGATCGCGACGGCATCCTCGTGTACTTCGGACTGGGCGGCGGCGAACTCCAGATCGGCTACCTCGTCCGAAACGGCGAGTGGCCCGCGATCAGGGATGCGGGCTTCGACGCGTTCCGGGCTCGAGTAGCGGCGATCGATCCGGCGGTCGCCGGGGCGATCGGTGCCCATCTGGACGGCTTCCGCGATACCACGCTTCTGGACGTCGCGCCGGGACTCGCGGACGCGTGGACCCGTGACGGCCTCCTGCTGCTCGGCGACGCCGCCCACGTTGCGAGCCCGATCGGAGCACAGGGAAACCCCCTCGCCGTCGAGGACGCCGTCGTCGCTCACGACCTCCTCGTCGGGGCTCTCGACGAGTCCGCGGGTACCCTGTCCCGGCAGGCGCTTCGCGAGTTCGAAACGCGGCGGCGTCCGAGCGTCGAACGCGTCATCTCGCTGCAGCGGCGCGCCGCGGACAACTTCGCGTTTTGGCTGAAGTACGGCGCGTACGTTCCCCCGCAGGTAGTCCGCGGGTCGGCGACGGCGTTCGGATGGGCGGTCCCGCGTTCGCGTCTCGTCCAGCGGCTGGTCGAGTCGTTCGCGCTCGGCGATCGGACCGTTTCCGTCGCTCGCTCGCACTTCACGGACTGAGCCGCTTCGATGCGGATCACGAGCGGGTTCTCTCGAAACCGCGTCGGCTACGTATCTCGCCGGCCCATCCGGGTACCTCGTCGCCCCGTGCTGACCGCGTAGTTCGGGGACTCTCGCCGACCGTCGGCCTCGAGCGACGCGCCCGCTACTCTTCGAGTCCCTGCGCGAGCACTTCCACGGGGTGGTCGGGCCGCTCGTACCCCTCGAAGTCGCCGATCTGCGTCCGGCAGGAGGTTCCCGGCGCGACGACCGCGTCGTCGCCGCGCTCCGAAAGTTGCTCCCGCAGGATCGACCCGATCGCCCGCGAGAGGTCGTAGTGGTCGGCCTCGTAGCCGAAACTGCCGGCCATGCCGCAGCAGCCCGAGTCGACGGGGTCGACCGCGTAGCCGGTGCGCCTGAGCACGCCGACGGCGTGGTGGTCGGTGCCGCGAGCCTTCTGGTGGCAGTGTCCGTGGTAGGTCACCCGCTCGTCGGTCGCGTCGATCGGGAGCTCCTCGTCGAGCCGGTTGACGTCGAGGTACTCGCAGAGGTCGTAGGCGTTCGCCGCGAGCGTCTCGACCCGATCGTCGTCGAGCAGCGAGCGGTACTCGTCGACCGCCATCGACGCGTCGGAGGGCTCGACGAAGCAGACCGACCAACCGTCGTCGAGGAACGGCTCGAGGTCGTCGAGTAACGCGCGTCCGTCCGCCGCCGCTCGGTCGAGCAGCCCCTGGGAGTAGGCCGCCCGACCGGTCGGACCGAGCTCGGGAACGACCACGCGGACGTTCGCGGCCTCGAGCACGCGGACCGCCGCTTTTCCGACCTCGGAATTCGAGTAGTTCGTGTCCGTGTCCGGGTAGAGGACGACCCGATCGACGGCCGACTCGGCGTCCACCCGCGGCCCTCGCTTCGCGAACCAGTCGACCAGCGACTCCCGTTCGAACGTCGGCAGCGATCGATCGGGAGCGATTCCGGCCGCCTTCTCGAGGACCGTCCGCGAACCGGGGAGACCCGCCGCGCGGTTCGCGACCGGCGCCAGACGGCTCCCGACGGCGGCGAGTCGATCGATGTTCGCGAACAGCCGCTCGCGGAGGGAGACCCCCTCCCGATCGTGATACTGGTGTTTCACCTCGACTTTGAGCTTCGCGAGGTCGACGCCCGTTGGACAGTCGCTCTGACAGCCCTTGCAGCCGATACAGAGGTCGAGCACTTCGGACTGGAACCGATCGGAGTACAGTTCCTCGGGATCGAGCTGGCCGCCGATCGCCGCCCGGAGGAGGTTCGCGCGCCCGCGTGTAGTTGCGATCTCCTCCTCGGTCGCGCGGTAGGTGGGGCACATCACGTCGCCCCCGGTCTGGCGACAGGTACCGCAGCCGTTACAGAGTTCCACGAGGTGCGAGAAGCCGCCGTCGTCCTCGAAATCGAGCGCCGTGGTCGGTTCAAGCGAGGCGTAGTCGGGACCGTACCTGAGATGCTCTCGAATGTCGGTCGGGTCGTCGTCGCGGTAGACGACCTTGCCTGGGTTCATTCGCCAGTCGGGATCGAACGCGGACTTGACCTCCTTGAACGCTTCCCACAGGTCGGGGCCGTACAGTTTGGGGTTGAACTCCGTCCGCGCCAGGCCGTCGCCGTGTTCGCCCGAGAACGCGCCCTCGTGTTCTACCACGAGTGAGGTGACGTCGTCGGCGATCGATCGCATCTTCTCGACGTCGTCTTCGGTCTTGAGGTTGAGAACGGGCCGGATGTGCAGCGTGCCGACGCCCGCGTGGGCGAAGTAGGCGGCCGTCGTGTCGTGGTCGTCGAGGATCTCCTGGAACCCCGCGACGTACTCCGCGAGTTCCGCCGGCGGCACGGAGGCGTCCTCCACGAACGGGTACGGCTTCGGATCGCCGTCCATGCCCATCAACAGGGGAATCGCGGCCTTTCGCAGCTTCCAGAGTCGGTCCCGTTTCGCCTCGCTGAACGCCTCGATCGACTCGAAAGCGCTTCCGTCCCCGTCTCCAACCAGGTGATCGGTCGCGGTCGCGATCGCGTCGGTGAGGTCGTCGAACACCTCGGAATCGAACTCCAGCATCAGCGCCGCCGCGGTGCCCTCGGGGATCGGCTCCGCGTACTCGGCGTACTCCTGGGAGTCGGCGGCGAGGCGAAACACTTCGCTGTCCATGAGTTCGACCGCGCTCGCGTCGAGTTCGAGCGCGTCGGGGACCGCCGCGAGGGCGTCGAGCAGGTCGTCGTAGCAGTAGACGGCGAGCGCGGTCTCGTCGGGCCGGGTGACGAGCGAGAGCGTGGCCTCGACGACGACCCCCAGAGTGCCTTCCGCGCCGACGATCAGCTTCGAGAGGTTGATGACTTCGTTCCCCTCGGCGTCTTCCCGAACGACTTTTTGCAGATTGTAGCCGCTGACACACCGCTTGAGCGTCGGATACCGCTCATCGATCTCGTCGGCGTTGTCCTCGACGATCGCTCGAACGGTGCGGTAGATCGCGGCCTCGCGATCCTCCTTCTCGACGATCCGCTCCCACTCCGGACTGTCGAGGACGACGTCCCGGGTTCGGATCTGCGAGCCGTCCGCGAGGACGACCTCACACTCCTCGACGTAGGCGTCGGTGATGCCGTAGCGCACCGAGTGGGCGCCCGTGGAGTTGTTGCCGATCCCGCCGCCGATCGTCGCCCGGTTCGACGACGCCGGATCCGGTGCGAACCGTAGCCCGTGGGGTTCGAGCGCGTCGTCTAGGTCGTCCTGGACGACCCCCGGCTGGACGATCGCCCGTCGGGTCTCGGGATCGATCTCGCGGATCTCGTCCATGTGACGCGACAGATCGAGCACGACGCAGCCGGGGCCCACGGCCTGCCCGGCGAGCGAGGAGCCGGCCCCGCGGGGCAGTATCGGAACGTCGTGCTCGCTCGCAACTCGAACGGCGGCCCGGACGTCCGCGACGTCCCGCGGGAAGACGATTCCAGCCGGTTCCGCGCCGTAGATACTCCCGTCGGTCGCGTAGAGAACGCGCGTGTACTCGTCGAACCGGACGTCGCCGCGGCAGGCGTCCGCGAGCGCCCGCGCCAGCGCTCCGGGTCCGGATTCGTCGCTCGAGCCGGGTCCGGACGGTCCGGACGCGGCACTCGCCGCTCCGGTTCCGTCGGTCTCGCGGTCCGTCCGCGCGTGGCTCGGTTCCTGGTCGCCCCCGACGTCGCTGTCCTCGACGGCCATATACGACGCCAATCGACGCGGGCGTAGTTAAACTGTGGCACCGATTCACACTTCACGCGTCGGTCTCGCGGTTTCTCGGCGAACGCGATCGGATTCGCCGGCTCGTCGGCGCGGAGACGCGCTACTCGGGGCGTCACAATGGGCGCAAAAAACGCGGGATCGAACGGCTCGTCGCTACGCCGACGGCGTTACTCGAAGTGGTCGAGGCACTTCTCGTACTCTTCGGCGGCCGTGTCCCAGTTGACGACCTCGAAGAAGGCGTCGATGAAGCTGCCGCGGTCCGGGCCGTAATCGTAGTAGTACGAGTGCTCCCAGACGTCGCACGCGAGGATCGGGTGCGAACCCCAGAGCGCGTGGAGGTCGTGGCGATCGACCTTGAGGTTGCGCAGCTGCTTCGCGACTGGATCGTACACCAGCAGCGCCCAGCCGCCGGCGGCGCCCGCTGCGGCTTCGAACTCGCCCTTCCAGGCCTCGTAGGAACCGAAGTCCTCCTCGATGCGGTCGGCGAGTTCCCCCTCGGGTTCGCCGCCGCCGTTCGGCGACATGTTCTCCCAGAACAGCGTGTGGAGGTAGTGGCCACAGCCGTTGTGGGTCACGTTCTCCATCGCGGCCGGCGTCGACTTGAAGTCGCCGTTCTCGCGGTTCTGTGCGAGCTCCTCTTCGGCCGAATTGAGGCCGTTGACGTATCCCTGATGGTGGGTGTCGTGGTGCCAGGTTACGACCTGTTCGGAGATCGACGGTTCGAGCGCGTCGTAATCGTACGGAAGTGGTGGTAGTTCGTGGTCAGGCATGTGATCTCACCTATATCGCTTGTATCGGCATCTCGCTTGTTAAGTTTTGAGGAGTGAAATGATATCACACCTCATAAAGTACCGACTACTGTCGTGTGGTCACCCACACTCGTGTGCAGTGTCTACGAGCCGTATGTTAAACCTTTCAGCGATGCGGTTCCGAACGCGCCCGTCGAGGCGTCGGTTTCACCGGGTTCCGGAGAGTTCCTTGTGCTTTGCGTGTTCCAGCCACTCCTCGAGCGACGGTTGGTGCCAGTATCGGACCGTCTCGCTCCGGAGATCGTACTCGATGAGCCCCGCGTCCTCGAGTTTCGGCAGGTGGACGTGTTGCAGCTCCGTTTTGATCTGGTTCCGTCGCTCTTCCGGGTCGAGATCGGTCTCCCCCTGCAACTGATCGAGCGCCGACACGTTATCGATCAACTCCGCCACCGTCGCGACGCTGTCGGACTGGTCGTGAAGATAGTACAGGGCGTATCTTCGTCGATGCACCGAAAGTATCTCGAAGATCAGGTCCAGCGACGGCGTCGCCTCGACCGCGAGTGACGTCGGCTCACCCTCCGTTTCACGCATCCGCGAACCACCTACCGTAGGTTACCATTCGAAACCACCGGCGTTTGCTACTGCGGCCGACACATTAGATGTTACGTCTCCCTAGAACAATACCTGTGTTCATTCACATACTAACGAGAAAGGAAATATTCGAAGCGCCGACGTTAGCTCTAGCCGGCGTCGATCCGGGCGCGATCGGCGTCAGCGCGCCAGCGGCGCCCGTACCGCGTGATCGGCATCGCCGTTTCGGTTTTAGCGTCGATCGGCCCGATCGCGAGGTTACTCGTAGAGCCACTCGGCGTCGTGCTGGTCGTAGTCGATCAGCTCGTCCTCGTCGAAGTGGATCTCGATCTCGCGTTCGTTCGCGCCTTCGTCCTCGTGATCGGCCGCGTGAACGACGTTCCGACCGAGATCGAGCGCGTAGTCGCCGCGGATCGTTCCCGGAGCGGCTTCGAGCGGGTCGGTCGCGCCGATCATCTGGCGGACCTGCCGGGTGGCGTCCTGGCCCTCCCAGACCATCGGAACGACCGGTCCCGAGGTGATGAACCCGATCAGGTCGTCGAAGAAGGGCTTGTCCTCGTGTTCGGCGTAGTGCTCTTTCGCCCGTGTTTCGGGCATGGTGATCACCTTGATGCCGACCAGCTTGAGACCGCGCTCCTCGAGTCGCGAGACGACCTCGCCGACGAGACCGCGGGCGAACGCGTCGGGTTTGACCATCACGAAGGTCCGCTCGTGGTCGCTCATTCTTCGTCCTCCTCGTCGGCCTCGGCGTCTTCGGCTGCGTCCTCGTTGGTCTCCTCGGCGTCCTCCGCTTCGGTCTCGTCGACCGTTTCGTCGCCGGCGGGAACGTCTTCGTCCTCGTCCTCAGTGACGTCGGCTTCCGTTTTGAGGTCCTCGTCTTCCGCGGCCTCGGCGACCTCGTCCCGGTCGGCTTCCTCGACGGCCGGCGTGTCGGCCTGGGCCGGGCCCTTGCCGCGACGGCCCTGCTCGGTCCACTCGAGGTCGCGCGGCTCGCGACCGAGCTTGTAGTTTTTCTCCGCCTTCGAGTTGACGAAGTGGAGCACAGTACCGTCGTTGCGGACGTACATGATGCCCGTGCCGGGCTCGATCTCTTCGCCCGTGTAGTCGCAGGTGCGTTTCTCCACCATCGTACTATTGTCCTCCAATCGAGTCGGCCTCGCGGGCGGTCTCGCGCAGCTGGAGGATGTCCCCCTCGCGGACCGGCCCGAGGCAGTTTCGAGTGATGATACGTCCCTGGTTCTCGCCCTCCTGGATCCGGCATTTGACCTGCATGGCCTCGCCGTGCATGCCGGTCTTGCCGACGATCTCGATGACCTCGGCGGGCGTGGAACCGTTTTCGTCCTCTTCAGCACTCATCTCTGATCACCTCAGTCGAGGTCCTCGACCTTGCCGGCGATGTCTTCGACGTCGCCGGAGGCCTCTCCGGCGTCGACGATCGCCGCGGCGGCGGAGCCGACCTCGAGGCCGGCGGCGTGGCCGACGTCGTCCTGGGTCTCGATGAAGACGACGGGGATGCCCTTCTCGTCGGCGAGGTCCGGAATGTGCATCACGATCTCCTCCGGGGAGACGTCCTCGGCGACGAAGACGAGGTCGGCGTTGCCGCGCTCGATCGCTTTCGTCGTTTCGTTGGTTCCTTTCTTTACTCGGCCGGTGTCTCGTGCGACCTCGAGCGCCTCGAGGGCGTCCTCGGCGAGGTCGGCTGGGATGTCGGTTGTGACGTATACTGACATGGGTTGTTCACCTCTCCTACGCGTGGGCTCGCGCTCCCCTGCCGACCGGGATTTGCGACCCCGGGCCGGGTTCGATCCGGCGGAAGTCCTGTGAGGCTAGGAGCATCATCAACCCCGCGTAGGGTGTAATACCGTGTAGCGCTGCCCCCCTTAAAAGCGTGTTCAAACCGCTGGGGCCGTGTGACTGCTCCGCACGGCGAATTCGCGACCGATCGTCGGCGTCGGCCGGTGTGGGGTCGATCCGTTCGCAGCGGACGTCGGCCGTCGAACCGGCGGCTCGTCGAAGTCGGCAGCGACGGGGGGAAACGGCCGGCCGGTCGCGAACACCGCAGAATCGTGGGTATCCGTCACACACAACCGGGAGCCTTTTCGGGTGTAATTGACTTGTCGGAGTATGACACAAACCGGGGCGAACGTGGACTTCGAGAGGCTCGAATCGTACCTCACAGCGGAACTGTGCGGCGGCGTGACCGACATCGAGGTGCTTGACGACGGCCTCAATTTGCACCTCGCGATTTCGACGGCGGAAGACGGCCGGACGTACGTCCTCCGTCGGCCGACGAAGTTGCGACGCACCGAGTTGTTCAACGACCTCGAACGGGAGTACGAGCTGTTACAGCGGCTCCGGAGGACCGCGATCCCGGCTCCGGAGCCGGTGCTGTTCTGCGACGACGACTCGATCGTCGGCGACGCGTTTTTCGTGACGCCGTTTCTCGACGGTGCGGTGATCCCGCTCGGTTCGGACCTCCCCGATCGGTTTCGAACCGCCCCTGCGCGCCGTCGAGCGGCAACCCTCCTGATCGATACGCTCGCCGAGATCCACTCGCTCGATCCGGAGCCGTTCGCCGACGTTTGCGAACGGCAACCGCCGCGAGGGCAGGTCGATCGCGCCGCCGAGCGGCTCGGTACCGTGGCGAGCGTAACGGATCTGGACCTCTCGACGCTGCGATCCGTCGGGGAGTGGCTCCGGCGAAACGCTCCGTCGGACCCGACGACGACGCTCGTTCACGGGGATTTCAGGCCGGGGAACGTGCTGTTCGCGGGAACGAACCGACCCGAGATCGCCGGTGTTCTCGACTGGGAAACGGCGATTCTCGGCGACCCGCTGACCGAACTCGGCTACCTGCTGCTCCGCTGGCGGGACGAGGACGACCCGGCGCCGCCGCTCGACGGTCTCGAAGCGCGGTATCCGGACAGCGACGCGATACCGCGGCTGAGAGCGGCGAACGAACGCGGCCTGGCTCCGTTCACGGCAAAACCCGGAAGTCCCGATCGACGGGAACTGGTCGCCCGGTACGAGGACGCGACGGGGATTCCGTTCGAGGACGAACGGTTCTATCGGGCCCACGCGGCGTTTACGCTCGCGACGGTTTGGGCGGATCTTCACCGCCGTCGAGTGGAGGCCGGAACGGAATCCGACTGGGAGCCGCACGTCGAGTACATGTCGATGGTCGCGGACGGCATCGTCGGCGGAGAATTTCGACTGTAGAGACGGACCCGACCGGGCGTTTCGATCGCGCGGCGTAAACGGGTGCAGGCGTCGAGTGTCATTCAATACCACGAACCGGGAGTTGCTACCATTGAAGGCCGCTCCGTCGGCGGCTTTCCACCTCATGCCGCAGACTCACCCGGCGGAGCGACGAACATCATAATCGATGATAAATGATGTGTTCAATATACTCGCAGACGACTACCGTCGCTGTACGCTGATCGCCCTGCTAGAGGAGACCGATCGGCGCGAGGAGACGTCCCGGACGGCGAACCGACATCTTCCCGACGACGTCGCCCTCGGGGAGGCGGGACGCGACAAACGGATACTCGAGTTGCGTCACTGTCACCTCCCGATGCTGGCCGACAGCGAGTTGATCGCGTGGGATCGGGACGCGAACGAAATCGCGAGGGGACCCAGATTCGACGAGGCGAAACCGCTCCTCGAGTTACTGGCCGATCACAGCGACGACTTGCCGGAGGGGTGGGTCGTCACGCCGCCGCTTCGATGAGCGCGGCCCGGCCCGGCGGCCTCGGCGGGAGCCGTCCGCGGTATCGCCTCGGCGCCGAACCGACCGATCGACCGGTTGGACCGGAATCACGACGTCCGGATCGAAACCCCGCTCGTCGGGTTCCGGTGCCTATTACTCTCGACCGCCACGATACGATCGTATGGACGTGGACGTCGTCGGACTCGCCGGGTCGCTCGCGACCGAGGCGCGGGGAACGAACGAGCGGCGGGTGCTCGTCCTCGCGGGCGATCGGCAGCGCGGGTACGAGGCCCTCGAGGACGTCCTCGCGAGCCTCCCGGTTCCGATCACGCGGACGACGCTCGTCGGGCCGACGGACGAGCTCCGCTGCGAGCACCTGCCACAGTCTACCGCCGGCGAACTGCTCGGAACGACGCGCGATGTCGTCGCGATCGACTGCCACGAACAGCTCCGACCCAACGCGCTCGGAACGGTCGTCGGCACCGTCGACGGCGGCGGATTGCTCGTCCTCCTGACGCCGACGCTGGCGGACTGGCCGGACCGACGCGACGGGTTCGACGAGTCGCTGGCCGTCCCGCCGTTCGCGCTGTCCGACGTCACGGGTCGGTTCCGGCGTCGACTCGTCGAAACGCTTCGCGCACACCGAGGCGTCGCGATCGTCGACCTCGATCGCGACAAGCTCGTCGACGACGGACTCACCCGGCCCGCTCCGAAGCTGGCGGCCGAGGCGTCGTCGATCGACGCGCCCGCCGACCGCCGATTTCCGGCTGCCGCCTACGAGGCCTGTCTCACGGCCGATCAGGTCGAGGCCGTCCGCGCGTTCGAATCGCTGCTCGGCGAGGACCGCGACGGCGAGTCGAGTCCGGACGCCCCGCGGGCGGTCGTCCTCGAAGCCGATCGCGGCCGGGGGAAGTCGAGCGCAGCGGGATTGGCAGCGGGGGCGTTCGCCGCCGACGGGCGGGACGTGCTCGTCACCGCGCCCCGGTTCCGAAACGCGCGGGAGGTGTTCGATCGATCGATCGACCTCTGTGAAACGCTCGACGGAGTGGCCGCCACGGTCGCCGATTCGACGCGGATCGAGACGAGTACCGGGGGCCGGATCAGGTTCTACGATCCGACCGAGGCCGTCGATCGGCTCGAGACGGCCGACGCGGTGATCGTCGACGAGGCGGCTGCGCTTCCCGTCTCGGTCCTCGAATCCCTGCTCGCCGCCGATCGGATCGCGTTCGCGACGACGATCCACGGCTACGAGGGCGCCGGCCGCGGCTTCTCGGTTCGGTTCCGCGATCGGTTGGCCGAGAGCGACCACGAGGTCACGGACCGCACGATGACCGAACCGATCAGGTACGCCGCCGGCGATCCGATCGAGGCGTGGGCGTTCCGCGCCCTGCTGCTCGACGCGCGACCGCCGGTCGACTCGCTCGTGGCGGACGCAAAACCGGATTCGGACGCGATCGAGTACCGGTGCCTCGATCCCGACGCACTTCTCGCGAACGAGGTTCTCCTCCGCGAAGCCTTCGGCCTGCTCGTGCTCGCTCACTACCGAACCGAGCCGAACGACCTCGCCCGCCTCCTCGACGCGCCGAACCTCGAGGCGCGGGCGCTGCTCTCCGACGGCCACGTCGTCAGCGTGGCTCTGCTGGCCCGCGAGGGGAACCTCGCAAGCGAGACGCGAGCGATGATGTACGAGGGCGGCCGCGTCCGCGGCAACATGCTTCCGGACGTGCTCACGAGCCAGTTGCGCGACGAGACGGCGGGAACGCCGGCCGGGATTCGCGTCGTCCGGATCGCGACCCACCACGCCGTCCGATCGCGGGGACTCGGCTCCCGGCTCCTCGCGGAGATTCGGGACGAGTTCGAATCGACCGTCGACTGGCTCGGCACCGGCTTCGGCGCGACGCCCGGTCTGGTGGACTTCTGGCGCGAGAACGGGTACGGGACGGTACACGTCTCCACGACGCGCAACGACGCCAGCGGCGAGTACTCGGCGATCATGCTCGCACCCACGAGCGACGAGGGCCGCGACCTGTACGATCGCCACGCCGGGTGGTTCGTCCGGCGGTTCGCCGCGGTCTGTTCGGACGCGCTCGCGGACCTGGACCCGGACGTGGCCCGCGCCGTGCTCCGGAGCGCGGACGCGACGCCGCCGATCGACCTGACCGATCGCGAGTGGCGCGTCGTCGCGGGGGCCGCCTACGGACCCGGCCTGTTCGACGTCGACCCCGGGCCGTTCCGCGAACTGGTCGTTCGGTACTTCGTCGACGATCCGGACGCGATCGACCTGACCGATCGCGAGGAGCGGCTGCTCGTCACGCGCGTCCTGCAGGGGCGCGACTGGAGCGCGATCGCGGCGGACCTCGGGTACCCTTCGCCCGGACAGTGTATGCGGGCGCTGGGCGACGCGTGCTGTCCGCTGGTCGACCGCTACGGAACGGACGCGGCGCTCGAGGTTCGCGATCGGTTCGCCGATCGATAACCGGCTTCGGCCGCCGCACTCGGCCGGGTGCTAGGAGGTTAGGCGCCGACTCGCCAAAGGACGAATTCCGGCAGGAGGCCGAGAACCCAGGCAACCAGTCGCCAGCGGCGGGTCACGTAGGCGTGGCCCCGTTCCGTCTCGATCGCGCGGACGATCTGGTTCGCCGCGGTCTCCGGCGAACACTCCCAGAAGCTTCCGTACGAGAGGTCGGTGTCGACGAACCCGGGTTCGATCGTCGTGATCGCCACGTCGGCGTCGCTGCCCACCTGCCTGTACCGAAGCCCTTCGAGGTAGGTGGAGACGGACGCCTTCGAGGCGCCGTACGCCGGCGCGTCGGAGCTTCCGGCGTGGGCGGCGACCGACGAGATTCCGACGAGGTGGCCATCCGCGTCGCTCGCGTAATCCGGGTTGATCTCGAGTATTCGATCGCGGCCGTCGCGATCGCGGCGAACCCGCGGACGTTCACGTCGATCGTCTCCCGTTCCTTCGCCCGGTCGAGGTCGCGATTGAGGGAGGCCACCCCGGCGCTGATGACGACGAGATCGACCGACGGCATCGCAGCGGCGAGTTCGAAAAACCCCTGTCGGGCGTCCTCGGGGTCGGTCACGTCCATCGTCGCGGCGTAGGCCTTCGTCGGCAACTCGACGCCGATCGCCTTCAGCCGGTCGGTGCGTCGCGCCGCCAGTCCGATCTCGCACCCGTCTTCGGCGAGCTTCCGCGCGAGCGCCTCGCCGATCCCCGAGGACGGCCGACGATGATTGCTCGCTGCATACGGCCCCGTTTTCGAACCGACGGCATAACGGCGCTGGTCGGACGCGGGCGTTCGACGGCGTGTACTGTCACGGACCGAACCGGAGGCTGGTGTTCCCCGCCGGCGACGGCGAGCGGCCTGACCGGGTTTCCGGTCGAACCGATCGCCCGCCGCGGTATCGAATCGAGGGAAACAACAGGTATTTGACTCGATACGCCCTCCGGTCGAATATGGTCGAGACCGTCGCGATCCTCGCGATCGCCTTGCTCGTCGCCGGCGTCGTCGGCACGATCGTCCCCCTCGTTCCCGGCGGTCTGCTCTCGCTTTCGGGGCTGTATCTCTACTGGTGGCACTCCGGTTTCGCAGAGCCGGGGCTGCTCACGCTCGCCGTCCTCACCTCGCTCGGCGTGCTGACGATGCTCGTCGAGTTCTTCGGCGGCTCGATCGCGGCGAAAGCCGGCGGCGCCTCCTGGGGAACCACCGCCGCGGCGGCCGTCGTCGGGATCGTCCTGATGATCGTCACTGGCCCGCTGGGCCTGCTCGTCGGCCTGTTCGGCACCGTCTTCGCCCTCGAATTCGCCCGCGATCGGGACCTGAATCGGAGCGGGCGATCGGCGCTGTACGCGACCGCCGGCATGCTCGCGTCGACGGCCGCCCAGGCGCTGCTGACGATCACGATCCTGGTCGGCTTCCTGATCGCCGTCTTTCTTTTCTGAGTGGTATCGTAACGGCACACGCCACCCGTGTATAGCCTCTACTTGCAACGGACTCCAATAGCTATACGGTAAACTAACGTGAATGTTATTCCGGAAGCCATCTCCAACGAGTCGCAGGGGGCATGCGCCGAAATGCCCCGGGTGGTGGAGCACCCGAGACTGGCTTCCAACCCGAGATGGTTCAAAGCCATGCTACGCTTGTTACTCCCGAGACATAAACGTCTCGCACGACGACAGTACCACTCGCGAACAGCTACGCCGCTCGACTCGTCCGGTCGGTGGCGACGGCGACGATCGAGCGAGCAGTCGGATCGCTTGCGGCCGCGCGAGCGATCGGGCCGGTATCGGGAGGATTGATGACCGACGGCGCTTCGACGGACCTGTCGAGCACACGGTGTTTCGGTTGCGACGCGCCGATCGCAGTGGTTTCGGGAACCGGACCACACGAGTTCGTCGCCGCGCCGTGTGGCTGTCGGGTCTCGCCCGAAACGCTCGGCCATACCCGCGATCGGGATCGGAGCGCGAACGGGTAGGAAACGGGATCGGGGTGCGACGGGCACCCGACTGCCGTTTTTTGAGAAACTCGACCGGTCGAGACGGGACGATCGTTGAGTAGTCGTTCGCACTGCTCACCGCGTTCCCCGCTATTCGGGGGACGCGAAACCGGTGATTCGCTCCGTGGGTGAGGTGGAAGTCACCGAGTAGAAGTAGCGACGGCCGGGAGCGTAAACGAGAAGGTTGCCCCTTCGCCCGGTTCGGAGTCGACCCAAATGTCGCTGTCGTGACGCTCGACGATCCGCTGACAGAGCGCGAGGCCGATGCCCGAGCCCGGATACTCCTCGCGGGTGTGCAGCCGGTGAAAGACGTCGAAAATACGGTCTTGTTCGTCGGGAGCGATTCCGATCCCCTCGTCGCGGACGGAAACGAGCCACTCGGGTCCGTCTCGTTCGGCCGACGCATGTATTCGCGGCGGCTCGTCGCCGCTGTACGTGATCGCGTTGTCCACGAGGTTCTGGAACAGCTGGCGGACCTGCCTTCGGTCGGCGCGGACCCGTGGAAGCGGGTCGGCGGTCACGTCGGCGTCGCTTTCGTTGATCTGAATCGCGAGGTCGCCGAGCACCTCGTCGAATACCGCATCGAGGTCGACGGGTTCGAGCGGCCGGCCGTGCGTCTCAACGCGTGAGTATTCGAGTAAGGCTTCGATCATCGAACGCATCCGATCGGCGCCGTTGATGGCGAACTCCAGGAATTCCTCGCCGTCCTTGTCGAAATCGTCTCCGTAGCGTTGTTCGATCAGTCTGAGATAACTCGAGACCATCCGCAGTGGCTCCTGCAGGTCGTGGGAGGTCGCGTAGGCGAACTGCTCGAGGCGCTCGTTGGACGCCTCGAGCTTTTCGATCGTCTCCTCGAGTCGCTGTTGGTACTTCTTCCGTTCGGTGATATCGGTGAGGGCGCCGGGGAATCGCACCGGTTCGCCGTCTTCGTCGCATTCGACGTGACCGCGAGCGACCACCCACCGAAGGTTGCCGTCGATGTTGCGCGTGCGATACTCCGCTTCGTACTCTCCGCAGGATCTAAGGGCCGCTTCGATCTTCGTCGTGACGCGTTCACGATCCTCCTCGTAGATCGACGAGACGAATCGTTCGAGCGGAACCCCCTCGCGAGCCTGATCGGGATCGACGCCGAACTGCCGAGCGAGCGAGGAACCCGCGACGAATCGATCCTCGGGGACGTACCACTCCCAGGTCCCGACGGCGCCCGCTTCGGTCGCGGCCTCGAGCTGCGCTTTCGCGTCCTCCAGGAACCGTTCGCGTTCCTTTTGGTCGGTGATGTCCTGGGCCATCGTCATTACCGCGA
The DNA here is from genome assembly GCF_023028105.1 of Halosolutus gelatinilyticus. NCBI lineage: Archaea > Methanobacteriati > Methanobacteriota > Halobacteria > Halobacteriales > Natrialbaceae > Halosolutus > Halosolutus gelatinilyticus. Next base: position 3,846,824 of record NZ_CP095491.1, on the reverse strand, counting down.
AGACGACGCCGCTATCGTCCCTGATCGGGGCGAGGTGAATGCGCCACTCACGATCGGTGTATTCGACGTCGACGACTCGCTCCTCGCCGGCGAGTGCGTCCTCGTACGCCGGTTCGACGGCGGTGGCTACCTCGCCAGCAAAGGCTTCTTCGATCGTCTGCCCTTCGAGTTCGGCGCCGGAGATCGGAAGGTCGTCGAACGCTTGTCCCGCGGCGAGGGTAAATCGGCGCTCCGTGTCGAGCATCGTGACCGCGCCGTTAGGGAACGACTCCGCGAGGGTTCGGTACTGCTGTTCGCGCCGCTCGAGTTTTCGTTCGCGACGCCGGCGCTCGAGTTCGTATTTCACCCACTGCCCCATCGATTGGAGGAAGGTGTGTTCGGCCTCGGAAAACGACCGATCGCGGCCGCCGGAGCCGACGAAGAAAAACGTCCTGTCGGGGCCGTTTTCGACGCCGATGTAGGTGCCGATGTACGCCCGGATTCCGAACTCTTGATAGACGAAGATGTCGTCGTATCCTTCTCGTTTCGGGTCGGCGACGCTTCCGGCCGCCTTGATCTCGGTCGCGGCGGTGCAGTAGGTTTCCGAGAGCGGCAGCGTCACCCCCGGTTCGAAGTGGTCGTGTTCGTCGCTGACGACTTCGACCTCGAATACGTCCTCGTCGGTGTCGACGTATGCCATCGCCCCGAGCTCGAGGTCGAATCGCTCGCAACCCAGTTCGAAGAGGGCCTGTAACTTTTCGTCGAACGATCGGTCGGGGTCCGCAATGATCTCGTTTTGTCGCTGCAGGTATCCTTCTCGTTCCCGCAATTGAACTCTCGCGTGGGTCCGATCCCGGAGCGTTCCCAGCATCCGCTCGAGTTCGCGTTTCGGGCGTTCGGGTCCGCAGAACTCCTCGGCTGGAATATAATAGAAGTTGTGACAGACGGTGTTGTCGTAGATGAGGTGCGGGTGGACTCGGACGACGTCGCAGAGCGTGTCCGGCGGGAACGCCTCGCAGTCGTACTGACAGATCGCGATCGCGTCCTCGCCCTCGAAGAGCGCGTTCACCTTACTTTCGTAGGCCATGACCTCGTCGATCGCAACGTCCGCGTCGAGGATCCACGACATCTCCGCGATCACTCGGAACCCCTCGCACTCGTCGGTCGACTCCGCTATGAGGTCGCCGTAGACCGACAGCATCTCGTCGACGTTGAACGACCCGCCCTCGAGATAGGTGTCCTGAACGGTCTCGAAGGCCAACGCTCCTTCGTCGAGCGCGGCGTCGACGTCGACCCCCTCGTCCTGAAGCGCCGTCTGCGTCTCTTCTATCGAGTCTTCTTCGGCGACGTACAGACATCGCTCGCCTCGGTCGAGTCCCTGCTGAATAACCGGACACGTAGCCGCGAATTGCTCTTCTTCGGTGTTGTGAAGCAGCGCGAGATGATCGTTCTGATAGGTGTCGAGCGATTCGATGCTCCCCCGAAACTCGGAACTGGTCCGTAGCGCCTCGAGAGATTCCTCGAGGGTCAGGACGTCAACAGTAGATGATTGAAACTCCTTCCCCATGTACTATCGAGTTGCTTTTTGTAGTGAGTCAGTCGGTTTAACCGCCACGCCCGTACTCGAATCCCCCTGTGACGGATCATACAGGATCGGTGACGCATTCTCGTCGAACTGTTTTCGGCGTATCGTGCGGATCGTAATAAATTCTTTCCCGTGTGCTACGTTGGTGCTCCGTCTCGACCGGGGCTTTCGCGCTTGGTCGCGAATTACGACGCCGTGAAACGCTCCGCCGAGGTAGCGATCGAATGCGGTCATCGGACGGGGGAAACACTGAAACTATAGGTCGCGTGCACACGACCATGGAGTGTTCCGAAGCCGACTGCGATCGGTCCGCCGCAGTCGAGTTACACGTCCCGTGGGCCGAGAACAGGTACGTCTGTGCCGCTCACGCGCGCGTGCTCGGTCGACGGGACGGGGTCGTCGCCGATCCGTTGCCCGATCGGGGCGACGACCTGCTCGGGTGACGATCGAGTGCTCGAGAAGGGAAAATCGGGTGGTTCGATCGCGATCAGGGGTGCGCGTAGTAGACGACGGTCTCGTCGTCCTCGTGCCGATCGATTCTCGCGAAGCCGACGCGCTCGAACTGAATGACCTCGTCCGGTTCGAGGTCGGCGACGCCGGGTTCCGCGCGGCCGCCCACGCCGCCCTCGGGCGTCCGCATGCGAACCGGGACGCTCTGGCTCGCCGGTACCCAGTGGACGACGTCGACGTCGCCCTCACGGACCACGTCGATGTCCTCGCCGGTGTACTGGAGCGCGTCGCGAGTGTACTGGAAACAGCCCAGCCCCTTGAGCCAGACGCGCTCCTCGCGCTGCGGGACGTCACCGGGTTCGAGCAACACGGCGTCGCCGACTGGAATTTCGCGGACACCGCGATCCTCGTGGTCGGGGTGCAGCGGCGGGTTCGCTTCCTCGGGCGGGCTGCCGCCCAGCGGGAGTTCGGTTCCCCCGCGGACGAGGAACCGCCGATCGCTCTCGTCGTCGATCAGTTCGCGGTTGTTCGCGTAGATCGAACTCATCGCGAGGTCGACGTCGCTGGTCGAGGTGCCGAGGGCGACCATCGCGTCGACGATCGCCTCACCGCGGATGCCCCGGCGGCGCAGACTCCTGATCGTCGGCGCGCGCGCGTCGTCCCAGCCGTCGAGTTCGCCCTTCTCGATCAGTTCCGAGATGGTGGAGGTGCTCATCTTCACGTCGTAGTCGTCGAGCTGGACGTGGCCCCAGTGGACGACCTCCGGATACTCCCACCCGAAATACTCGTAGACGAACCGCTGGCGCTTCGCCGAATCCTGGAGGTCGATTCCGCGGATGATGTGCGTGATCCCGATGAGGTGATCGTCGACTCCCGACTGGAAGTCGAGCATCGGCCAGCAGCGGTACTCGCTTACCTCCTCGCGGGGGTGCGGCGTGTCGATCATGCGGAAGGCGACCCAGTCGCGCAGGGCCGGATTCTTGTGCTCGATGTCCGTCTTCACGCGGAGCACCATCTCGCCGCTGTCGTACGCCCCGTCGATCATGGCCTCGAACTCCTCGCGCACCGTCTCGACGTCCTTGTCGCGGTGGGGGCACGGCTCGCCTGCATTCTTCAGCTCAGAGAACGCCTCGCCCGAGCAGGAACAGGTGTAGGCGCCGCCCAGGGCGATCAGTTCGCGGGCGTGGTCGTAGTAGGTCTCGAGCCGATCGCTCGCCCGGTAGACCGCGTCGGGTTCGAAACCCAGGTACTCGAGATCCTCCAGAATCGCGTCGTAGGCATCGATGTCGGGCCGTTTCGTCTCGGGATCGGTGTCGTCGAATCGGACGCAGAACCAGCCGTCGTACCGATCGCGATAGGTGCCGATGACGGCGGGCATCCGGGCGTGACCGACGTGCCAGGGACCGTTCGGGTTGGGCGCGCACCGCATCCGGATCTCGTCGTACTCCTCGGCGTTCGGCAGCGACGGGAGGTCGTGTTCGTCCGCCTCGTCCTCGGCTTCGATCTCGGCCAGTTCTTCGGGTGCGAGATCCTCGAGCCGATCGCGCTTTTCGTCGTAGTCGAGGTCGTTGACCCGACCGACCACGCCGCCGACGATTCCCGGCACCGCGTCAGCGTGTTCGCGGAAGTCAGGGTTGTCGCCCATCAGCGGTCCCATCACCGCGCCGACGTCGGCGTCGCTCTCGTGTTTGACCGCGTTCAACAGCGCGTGCTTCTCGGCTTCGCGTTCTACACGCTCGCGTAACTCGTCGTCCATTACCGGGCGGTATTCGCCCGTGGGCCAAAACAGCCGCGATGTCGCCCGCTCGATCGTCGGTCTCCGTCGCGAGCCGCGCAAAACGATCCGAGCGGAATCGAGACGCGAGTCCCGAGCTGCGATCGGAATCGAGTTCCGAGTTGCCGCCCCAAATCGCCGTCGTCGACGCGACGTCAGTACCCGCGTTCGATCAGATAGTCCGCGAGTTCGAACAGGAGGGCGCGGGCCTCGTTGTCCGGCACGGTTTCGAGGCGCGACTTGCCCCGTTCGACCAGTTCGCGGGCGGTGTCGTTGGCGTAGGAGATCGAGCCGACGGACTCGAGTTCGGCGACCGCGTCGTCGATTTCGGCCTCGCTGACGGCGTCGACGTCGTCCGTGCCGACTAACGCGTCGACGTCGACGCCCTGATCGCGGGCGTGGACCGTGATCAACGTCTGTTTGTTCTCCACGAGGTCGCTACCGCGCTGTTTGCCGAGTTTCTCGCTCGGCACCGTCAGGTCGAGGACGTCGTCCTGGATCTGGAACGCCCGGCCGACGTCGAGGCCGTACCCGTAGAGGGCGTCGACCGTCTCCCCGTCGGCGCCGAGCAACACTGCGGGGAGACACGCCGAGGCGGCGTACAGCACCGCCGTCTTCTGTTCGACCATCTCGAGGTATTCCTCCGGTGAGACGTCCTCGCGCGACTCGAAGGTCACGTCGAGCGACTGCCCCTCGCAGATCTTCGTACAGGTTGTCGCGAGCACGTCAAGGGCTTCGACCGATCGGTCGGCTTTCGCGCCCGTCTCGAGCATGATCTCGAACGCCTTCGAGTAGAGCGTATCGCCCGCGAGGATCGCCGTCTCGAGATCGTACTCCCGGTGGACGGCGGGGACGCCCCGTCGGAGGTCGTCGTCGTCCATGATGTCGTCGTGGATCAGCGTGAACGACTGGATGACCTCGACGCTGACGGCGGCGGCCATGATGTCGATCACGTCCGGTCCGTCGACTTCCTCGAGCGTGGGGAACTCCCGGTAATCCGCGCTCAACGGCTCGACGTCGACCAGCGCCTCGGCCGCCGTCAGCAGGACGGTCGGCCGGAGGCGCTTCCCGCCGGCGTCAAGCAGGTAGCGCGACGCCTCGTAGAGGCGCTCGGGGCGCTGGATCGGGAGTTCGTCCGGGATCGCCTCGTTGACTCGCTCACGGCGCTTCCGGACCGCTTCGAGCACCGCCTTCTCTCGTGCCTCCGGACTGGTCATGTCAGTCGACAATCTGGATGAGGTTGCCGTTGCGCGAGACGTGGAGGTCTCTCCCCATCTGGTATCCCTCGCTCTCGCAGAGGGTAACGTAGCCCGACAGTCCCTTCAGATCCTGGTGGGCGGGGACGATGTGCTGGGGCTGAAGCGCGTCGAGCATCTCGTAGTGCCCTTCCTGGTTGAGGTGGCCGGAGACGTGGATGTCGTCGTAGATGCGAGCGCCCTGCATGCCGAGCAGTTTCTCGGCTTGGTAGCGCTGGCCCTCGTTGGTCGGCTCCGGAATGACCCGCGCGGAGAAGACGACCTTGTCGCCGTCGTCCAGTTCGTACGGCGTCTCGCCGCGAGCCATCCGGGTGAGCATCGCGCGGGGTTCGCCCTGGTGACCCGTCACGACGGGCAGGAAGTTCTCCTTGCCTTCGTTCATGATCCGCTTGAACGTTCGATCGACCGACTTGCGGTGGCCGAACATCCCGAGATTCTCCGGGAAGTCGACGAAGTCCAGCCGTTCTGCGGTGCCGGAGTACTTCTCCATCGATCGGCCCAGCAGGACGGGCTGGCGACCGATATCCTTCGCGAACTCGACGAGGCTCGTCACGCGAGCGATGTGACTGGAGAACGTCGTCGCCACGATGCCGCCGTCGTAGTCCTCCATGCTGTAGAGGACGTCGCGGAGGTGTTCGCGGGCGACTCGCTCGCTGGGCGTTCGGCCCTTCTTGTTCGCGTTCGTACAGTCCTCGATGTAACAGAGGACGCCGTTGCCCTGGCGGCCGATCTCGCGGAACCGCTCCATGTCGATCGGATCGCCGATGACCGGCGTGTGGTCCATGCGCTTGTCCAGCCCGTAGACGATCGCGCCTTCGGGCGTGTGGAGGACCGGGTTGATCGCGTCGATGATCGAGTGGGTGACGTTGACGAACTCGAGGTCGACCTGCCCGGAGTCGCCGATCGACATCGTCTCGCCGGCCTCCATCTTGATCAGGTCGTTCTCGACGCCGAACTTCTGCTCGCCTTCGATCTGCTGTTTGACGAGTTCGATCGTGAAAGGCGTGGCGACGACCGGCGCGTTGTACCGGTGGGCCAGCTTCGAGATGGCGCCGATGTGGTCCAGGTGACCGTGCGTCGGCACGATCGCCTTCACATCGCCTTCGAGGTCGCTCATGACCCGATCGTCGGGGATTGCGCCCATGTCGATCAGGTCGAGGCTGTGCATCCGCTCGGTTTCGACGTTGTCGTGGATCAGAACCTGCGAGAGGTTCAGGCCCATGTCAAAGATGACGACGTCGTCACCGGCGCGGACAGCAGTCATCTGCCGCCCGACTTCTTCGTAACCGCCAATCGTTGCAATTTCGATTTCCATAGTTGGTTGTACTGAAAGCCGCGTGATGGACTCTCATCGAAACGGTCCGCGGACTCCCGGTTGTGCGGCCCCGGCATCTTGCAGCGCGTCGGCCATCCCGCTATGCGCTCGCGAGGGGGATCGCCCCCGATCAGCCCACAGCACCGCTGTGAGCGGCGAGCGCACTTGCCCGCGGGTCTCGCTAGTGGTCCCTACACGCTCGGGTGTTAAAAACGCAGTGGGTTTCACCACCGGCGCATCGCGGCAACCGGTTTCGAGCGGTTCGGCAGTCGCGACGGGCGGCGGTGTGGAGGGGATATCCGGCGGGTCGGGACGAGAATCTATCGGCGCGATGCGAGCGTTCCGGCCGTTTCGGACGATCGGACGAAACGAAGAGACAGTTTATTATCGTTTTTAATTTATATTTATCCCACAAAAGTTTAATTATTACTGGTGTTGGCTCCTGTGATTGTATGTCACACGAGAACATACGCGAACGCGACAGTCGCGAATCGTTCGTCTCGAGACGCGCCGTCCTTCGGACGTCGGGGACGGCGATCGCCGGCGCCGGGGCGCTGCTGGCGGGATCGTCTCCGGTGGCCGCCGGTGACAAGAAAGGCGGCTGCGACGATCCGCCGTGGAGCTTCCCGCGCGTAACCACGCGCGATCACTTCGAGACGTCGAACGGAGTCCAGCTCACCGACGGCAACGACGAGTACAATTACGAGTACGCCGGCGACGGCATCCCTGGCGTTCACGACCCGGCGCCGGCGGAGCTGCTCGTTTTCGTCCACGGCTGGAACAACGACGACGAGGGAGCGGTGTGCACCTTCGGCGACGCGGCGGGGACGTTCTCGTCCGAGGGGTATTACAACCCCGTCGTCGGCTTCTCCTGGGACGCCGATCACGGCTGGTACGACGCGACCGAAATCGCCGAACGAAACGGTGCCAAGCTCGCCTACTTCACCTACTCGTACAAGTCCAGCAATCCGGACGTTCGGGTACGGTACGTGGCCCACTCCCTCGGCGCGCGGGTCGCCCTCATGGCGTTGAAGAACCTCAATCACTGGGATCGTCCCGACGACGTCACCTCCGTCTCGATCCTGGGCGGCGCGGCGGACGACGACTCCGTCGCCATGGAGGGGACCTACGGCGAGGACATCTCCGAGGCCGCCGGGCACGTCGACAACTACTGGATGGGCGACGACGACGTCCTCAACTGGGCCTACGGCTTCGCCGAGTGGGGAGAAGCGGTCGGTAACGACGGCTGTGACGGAACGGCGCCGTGGAACTACACCGACTACGACGTCGGCTACGTCCCCGATCACGGAAGCTACTACCAGGACGACGGCTGCGTCCACGAAGTGGTCGCGAACTTCTAATTGGGGTGTCCCGGAACCGCGCTCGCGTCGGTATCGATCCGTTCGAGCCCGGGCGAACCGCCCGGATCCGAACGAGCCGCTTCTCGCGGCCGAACCGTCCGAACGCGACCTACGAGACCGTCGTCCCCGGGTTCGAACCGGCGAGGAACGCCTCGAGATCCTCGAGGCCGAAAATCGACGCGGGCGCCTCGAGTTCGAGGAGCGCCCGCACCTTCGCGGCCATCCCGCCCGTCACGTCTGTCGCCTCGCTCTCCCCGAGCACGGCGCGGACGTCCTCGTAGGAGTCGATCCGATCGATCACGTCGTCGTTCTCGTCGAGCACGCCCGACACCGTCGAACAGAGGCCGATCCGATCGGCGTCCAGATCGCGCGCCAGTTCGGCGACGAGTTCGTCGCCGCTGACGATCGTCGCACCTCGGCCCGCGTGGGCGATCACGTCGCCGTGCAGGACGGGGACGAATCCCTCCTCCAGAAGCGTCGTCACCTGGCCTGTCGGAAGCGTCAGCGCCGCGTCGGCCTCGCGATGAGCCGCGGAAAACGGGTGGACCGGCACCGCGGGGACGTCGCGATCGCGCAATCGCGACAGCACGAAGCCGTTCAGCGTCTTCATCGCGCCGTGAACGTCCAGCACGGCGTCCGCATCGGACGTTCCGTCGGTCGTGCTGACCCCGTGTTCGCTCGCGCTGTGGTGCCCGAAACTCCCGCCGCCGTGGACGAGGACGAGTCCGTCGGCGAGCGCCTCGCCGCAGCTTCCCGTCGATCCGTCGCGTTCTCCCATCGCGGCGGCGATCGCGCCCGCGGCCCGATCGAGCGCCTGCCCGTCGAGCGTCTCCGGACGCTCCTTGTCCGTGATGACGCTCCCGCCGAGTTTGCAGACGATCATTTGAGTCGTTTCACCCCTTCATCTGCGAGTTCCGCGCGGAACGCGTCCTCGCAACCCGGCGTGTACGACAGCGCCGTCTCGGTTTCCTCCGTCGGATCGAGCGCGACGATACAGCCGCCCCCGCCGGCGCCGGTCAGTTTCGCACCGGTCGCGCCGGCGCCGCGGGCCGCCCAGACCATCGCGTCGAGCGATCGGGACGAGACGCCGAGCGCCGAGAGGAGGCCGTGGTTGAAGTTCATCAGCCGGCCGAGTTCTTCGAGGTCGCCGTCGACGAGTGCATCCTCGCCGTTCCGGACGACGTCGCCGATCGCTTCGACCGTCTCCGCCGCGAACCTGTACTCCTCGCGGAGGCCGCGGACGCCGGCGACGAGTTCGCCCGTATCGCCCGCCCCGCCGTCGAACCCGATGACGATCGGCAGATCCGGCGCCTCGATCGCTCGACAGTCGTCACCCTCGACGCGGACGGCGCCGCCGGTGGCCGAACAGAACGTGTCCGCGCGGGACGCCTGTCCGTCCTGTACCTCGTACTCCGTCCGGAAGGCGCGTTCGGCGAGTTCGTCCGAATCGAGCGTGACGCCGAGTTCGCGGGTCGCGGCGTCGATCGCGGCGACGACCACCGCCGCCGACGAGCCGAGCCCCGCCCCCAGCGGGATGTCGCTTTCGATCGTCACGTCGAAGCCGACCTCACCTTCTCCGGTCACTTCCCGCACCTGCTCGATCGCACCGTCGACGTAGCCCATCGCCGCACTGACCAGGGATGCGGAGACGTCGACGTCCGGTTGATCGTCCGGACTCGCGCCGTATTCGACCGTAAAGCCGTTCAGACTGAGATCCTCCGCGTGAACTCGTAGCTTCCCGTCGTCGCGTTGCCGCACGCCGACCCGGGCCCGTCGCTCGATCGCACACGGGACCGCCGGCTCGCCGTAAACGACTGCGTGCTCCCCGAACAGATACACCTTGCCGGGAGCGCTCGAACGTGTCATGACCGGCCGTTGGTACGACGACGGTTAATAGCTGTCTGTCTCGCCGGTGGCGGCGGTCGGGAACCGACACCCCGAACGGCCTCCGGTGGCTGGACTTATGCACCCGTCACCCGAACCACGGCGTAATGTCACTGGTCTTGCCGAGCGAACTCGTCGTCGAACGGTTCTTGCCGACCGTCCGCGCGATGCTCGCCCGCCGGCTCGCCGATCGCGGCCTCACCCAGCAGGAGATCGCGGCCCACCTCGGCGTGACCCAGGCCGCCGTCAGCAAGTACGTCGGCGGTGACGGCGCGGGCGACGAACACTTCCGCGACGATGCCGAGACGGTTGCGACCGTCGATCGGATCGCCGACGGCCTCGCCGGCGGCGAGTTCGACGGGTACGACGCTCTTGCCGAACTGGTCTCCCTCATCCGCACGCTCGAGGACCGCGGTCCGATCTGCGAACTTCACGAGGAGGAAATGCCTGAGCTCAGAGGCCTGGGGTGCGATCTTTGCGTCCGGGGCCTCGATCCGGACGTGCGCACCGAACGGGACGTCCTCTCGACCGTGCGAACCGCCGCGCGGACGCTCGCGGCGATACCGGGGATGCCCGAGTACGTCCCGAACGTCGGTACCAACGTCGGAATGGGTCTCCCCGATCCCCGGGACGAGACCGACGTCGCCGCGATCCCGGGGCGTATCTACGCAATCGGCGGGCGGATCGAGATCCCGGCGAACCCCGAGTTCGGCGCTTCGAAACACGTCGCCACCGCGATCCTCGCCGCCACCGCCGTCGATCCGGACGTCCGGGGAGCGATCAACATCGCTACGGACGACGGCGTTCTCGAGGCCGCTCGATCGCTCGGCATCGAACCGCTCGAATTCGACGCCGACTACGACGATCGCGAGGCGCACCTGCGATCGCGGTTCGACGATCGGGGCGAGGTCCCGCTCGTTGCCTACCACCGCGGCGCGTTCGGGATCGAACCCGTGACGTACGTCTTCGGCGGTGACGCCGAAACGGCAGTCGAACTCGTCCACGACCTGCTCGGCGCGACCTCGTAGCCCGGCTCCCCTTCCGGCGGCTGACCCCGACTGGCGGGCTCTGCTCGATGGCGGACGCGGCGGTCCAGAACAAACCGACGCCGAATCTTTCCCGATGCGGCGTCATCGAGTGGGACCTCCGAAATCGCGCGTGACGACCTCGCCTCCCGAACGAGCGAGAGCTGGTACGCTGGCAGCCTCGAGTCGACGGTTCACGACGCCACAACTCGCCGATCGGTTTCGGACAGTTTCGCGACCGGGAACGGTCGTATACCCACGATAATAATCCGACACGACTGGCTCGATTCGATCGAACTCACTGCTATGGATATCATCGTCACGATACAGCACGCGGCGAACGTCCACTTCTTCAAACACGTCGTCGACGAACTCGAATCCGCGGGACACGACGTGCACGTATTCGCCCGCGAGAAGGGGGTTACCAGCCGACTTCTCGATGCGTACGGCATCGACTACGACCTACTCTGTGGCGAGCCCGACGGGTGGCTCGGCCTGGTGGCGACCCAGCTTCGGTACGAATACCGGCTCTTTCGCCGAGCGCGCGCGATCGATCCCGAGTACATCGTCAGCAGTCACGGGATCGCCGCGACGCACGTCGCCGCACTGGTCGGCGCGGAGAGCCACGTCTACATCGATACCGAAACGGCGATCAACCACGGGAACCGACTGACTCGTCCGTTCGCGGACGTGTTGTATACGCCCGAAAGCTTTCGCGAATCATACGGCGACGACCACGTCACCTACCCCGGCTACCACGAACTCGCCTATCTCCACCCTAACCGGTTCGAGCCGGATCCGTCGATCCTGCGGCGACACGGCGTCGACCCCGACGAACCATACGCCGTTCTCCGATTCGGCGCGTGGGCTGGAAATCACGACGTCGGGAAATCGGGGATCTCTCGCGAGGGAATCAGCGCGATCGTCGCCGAACTCGCGTCCGACGGACGGGTGTACGTCTCCGACGAGGGCGGCGGCGCGGTTCCGGACGCGTGCGAGCCGCTTCCGGTCCCGCCCGAAGCCTTCCACCACCTGCTCGCGTTCGCCGACATCGTCGTCGGCGAGGTGGCGACGACCACGATCGAAGCGGGGATCCTCGGGACCCCGACCGTTCGCATCAGTCCGTTCGCGGGTTCGGACGAGATGGGAAAATTCGAAGCGCTCGAGGAGTACGGCCTCGTCCGATCGTTCCACACGGATCGCGAAGCGCGGGCCGTCGACGTCGTCGAGGAGTTACACCGCGACCCGAACGCCGGCGCGATCTGGGAGCGCCGGCGCGAGCGGTTGCTCGCGGAGACGATCGACGTCACCGCGTACGTGAGCAGCCAGCTACTCGACGGCCGCGACGAACCGACGCCAGCGGTTCGAGAGCATCGCGATCGGCTTTCGAATCCGGTACGTCGACGATGACCCGCGTCCTGAGTCTCACGACGACCGACTGGCGAAGCTTCTATCGACGGCAGATGGCCGCGCTCGAGCGTTCGGGGATCGAGGTGACGACCGTCCCCGTCCCCGGCGAACACCGCGCGCTCGAGGATGACGTCAGACGACGGACTCCATTCGACTACGCGCGCTACCTCCTCCACGTGCTCCGGAAGGCGACCGACGACTACGATCTCGTTCACGCCAACTACGGCCTCACCGTCCCGTTCGCCGTCGCCTCGTCCGCGTGTTCGCTGGGCGATCGTCCCGCCGTCTGTACGCTCTGGGGCGGCGAGTTCCGCGACAATCCGTACGCGCCGCTGATATCGCGGTTCGCGGCCCGGACCGACGCCGTCATCGTTCCGTCGGACGCGATGGCCGATCGCGTCGATGGGCCCTGTCACGTCATCCCGTTCCCCGTCGATACGTCGCAGTTTCGACCGATTCCCAGGGACGAGGCGCGCGAACGCGTCGGCTGGAAGACCGACGAGCAAATCGTCCTCTTCCCCTACGCCCCGTCGCGGGAGGAGAAGAACTATCCGCTGGCGAAACGCGTCGTCGACGGTCTCGAGCGGGAGGTCAGCTTGCGAACCCTCGCCAACGAGCCCTACGAAACGGTGCCGTACTATCTGAACGCCGCCGATGCCGTGTTAATCACGTCACGGTACGAGAGCGGTCCGATGACGGTCAAAGAGGCCACCGCCTGTAACGTCCCGGTCGTCTCCCGAGACGTCGGCTTCGCTCGATCAGTGCTGGCGGGCGTGGATAACTCCTATATCGCGGACGACGCCGCGCTCCGCGACCGACTCGCCGCCGTGCTCGAGTCGGGCCAGCCCGCGGACGGGAGGGCACAGATCACCGGGTACACGGTCGACGACATGGGGGCACGTCTACGCGCCGTGTACGATTCCTGTCTCGACGCGTGACGGCGCCGGAGCGCGAGACGGCCCTCGCGGCCGGTTGCGAAGACTAGAACGCCACGAACGCGATCGCTCGGTAGGCCAGTCCGAGCGCGAAGATCGCGATCAGCGCCGTCGTGGCGAGGACGACCGCCGGCGGCAACTTCTCCTCTTCGAACTCGAACAGTCGATCGATCATGGCCGTCAGTCGGACCTGTCGGCAGGTAACTCTTTCCACTCCGGTTACGACCGGTGCGATCGACTGAAACGAGTTCGCCACGAACCACCGCTGTGGTAGAGCGCACGGCAGACGGTCCTGCCCCGCATTAGGAGCGGGAAAACCGGTTCGAGAAACGCTACGACTCGCCCAGCTTGACGGTCACCGTAACGCTATCGACCACGGTGCCGTTCTCCCCTCGGACCACGCGCAGTTGTTCCTGTATCGCGGTTTCGTCGGCGTACGAAAGCGGAATCGAAACGAAAACTTCCAGCATCCGTTCAGTCGGGTCGAGCGGGTACTGGTCGTTGTACTCATACGATCCGTTCTCCTGCTCGTAGACGTAGAGGCGATACGACCGACGTTTCGGATCGTCGATGGAGTAGTGCAACTGGAGTCGGGTGCCGTCGAACGAGTTGATCTCGGAAACGGAAACGTCGTCGATTACCTCGCCCGTCTCCGGCTCGCTGACCGTTGCCGTGTACTCCCGATCTCCGAGACAGCCGCCGAGGAGGAGCGTACAGGCAAGGACGCTGACAAGAATGACCATCGTTCGACGGCTCATGGGTGGAACGGGACTCATCGGCCGGAACGAGAAGGCGACGATCGCATTCTCTCGACGAGACTCAACACGACACCGAGCCCAGAACAGACGACGCCCGCCGGTACGAGCCAGATCCCGATCCCCAGTAGATAATCACCCCCGACGGAAAAGTGATGGCCCGTCAGGATACCGGCGATAGCGATCGAGAACGGACAAACGAGTGCGGCCACCGAGAGGCTTCCCGCGACCGCGCCCGCCGTTACAAGTCGACGCGTCCATACGCTCCGATCCCTCTTGGCAGTTATAACACGATATATCAGCGCCTCACCGAGCGCCAGGACTCCCGTAATTACATATCCTACCGCAAAAATGGCCCCGAGTCCGGTAGCGAAGGAGTTGCTGACCGGGGACGCATAGAGGATCACGAGTAGCGCTATCCCGACGGCAATGCCCATCCCTCCGAGTAAAGCAGTAATACGCGTGAGCGGTGGCCGACGGATAGTCGATCCCATGTGTCAAATCAGCACGATCTAGTGTAAGTATATTACTAAATTGAAAATAGTATAGTGCAGATCGTCGATTCAATATTTCGCGTTCATCACTTCTGAGACGTATATCGCGTGTATTCGCGGCAGGTCGAAGAGTATCGCTATCGCTCTGGGGTGGGCGAGCATCCAGTCTCGACGGAAAGACCCTATCGGAACAAAACGAGTGCCAAATCTTCCGAACAGCCCCTACACCATGCTCTCGAAGTCCTCGAGCGAGTACGACGGCTCGGCGCCGCGGCGATCGAGGACTTCGTTGGCGAGCAGCCAGTAGACGACCGAGAGGGCCTTGCGACCCTTGTTGTTCGTCGGAACGACGAGGTCGACGTTGCTGGTCTGGTTGTTCGAGTCGCACATCGCGATGACCGGGATGCCGACCGTGATCGCTTCCTTGACGGCCTGGGCGTCGCCGATCGGGTCGGTGACGACGACGACGTCGGGTTCGATGTAGCCGTCGTACTTCGGATTCGTCAGCGTGCCGGGGATGAAGCGGCCGGTGCGGGCGCGAGCGCCCACGGCCTCGGCGAACTTCTCGGCGGGGAACCGACCGTACTGCCGGCTGGAGGTGACGAGGATCTGCTCGGGGGTGTAATTCGAGAGGAAGTCCGCGGCCGTGCGGATGCGCTGGTCCGTCTTCGAGACGTCCAGCACGTAGAGACCGTCGGTGCGGACGCGGTGGATGAACCGCTCCATGTCCTCGGTCTTCTGCTGGGTACCGATGTGGACGCCGGCGCCGAGGTAGTCCTCGACGGGGATCAGCAGGTCGGCCTCCTCGTCGCTCATTACGTCGTCGTCGAGCGTGGGGCCCTCGTCCTCGTCTGCGTCGGCCTCGGCGTCAGTCGCCTCGGCGGGCTGTTCGTCTACGGGCTCGGCGCCGTTCTGGTCGGCGGCGGGGCCAGCCCCTTCGGCTGGCTCCTCGTCGATCTCCGACTCGGCGGCGTCGAGCCCCTCCTGGGATGCGTCGTTGTCTGTCATGTCGCGTCGTCTGCGATTCTGATGAGCTCGTTGAGCTTTGCGGTTCGCTCGCCGCCGACGGCGCCGGTCTTGATGAACGGCGCGTCGGTCGCGACGGCGAGGTGTGCGATCGTCGTGTCCTCCGTCTCGCCCGAGCGGTGGGAGATGACCGAGTCGTAGCCGTTCTCGGTCGCGAGCTCGATCGCGTCGAAGGCGTCGGTCAGCGTTCCGATCTGGTTGGGCTTGATCAGGATGCTGTTAGCCGCTCCCTTCTCGATCCCGTCCTCGAGTCGGTCCGTGTTGGTGACGAACAGGTCGTCGCCGCAGATCAGCGTCCGATCGCCGACCTCGTCGGTGAGTTCGGCGAACGCGTCGTAGTCGTTCTCGTCGAGCGGGTCTTCGACGTAGACCAGATCGTACTCGTCGACGAGGTCGGCGATGTACTCGATCTGCTCGTCGGTATCGCGACTGACACCGGCGGACTCGTACTCGTAGGTTTCCGAGTCGGCGTCGTACATCTCGGCGGCCGCGACGTCGAGCCCGAAGCGGATCTCGAAGCCGACGTCGTCCTCGACCGTCGAGACGGCTTCGTCGACGATCTCGAACGCCTCGGCGTCGTCGATCGACGGCGCCCACGCGCCCTCGTCGCCCTTGCCGCTGGGGTGGCCGCGCTCCTCGAGGAGGTCCGCGACGGCCGCGTGGACGGCGGCGTTCGCGAAGACGGCGTCCTGGACGCTCGGGGCGCCGACGGGAGCCGCCAGGAACTCCTGGATGTCGGTCGCGTCGGCGGCGTGTTCGCCGCCGCCGACGACGTTCCCGAGCGGCGTGGGGAAGTTCTCGCCCCGGAAGGCACCGCCGAGGTGCTGGAACAGCGGCGCGCCGAGGACGTCAGCGCCCGCCTTGGCGGCGGCCATCGAGATGGCGACCGCGCTGTTGGCGCCGATCTCGGAGAAGTCGTCGGTGCCGTCCGCGGCGCGCAGGATGGCGTCGACCTCGCGCTGGTTGCCCGCGTAGGCCTCGCCCACGAGCCGCGGCACGGCGTGCTCGCGGGCCGCGGCGATCGCTTCCGTCGGCGGTCGTTCGATGGCTTCGTACTCGCCGGTGCTGGCGCCGCTCGGCGCCGCGGCGCGGCCGAAGCCACCGCTCTCGGTCAGTACGTCGGCCTCGACGGTGGGGTTGCCCCGCGAGTCGAGGATGCGACGGAGTCGGATGTCGGTAATCAGCGTCATTGCGACCCTCGTTTAACGGTGAAGGGCAACACGCCGGCGTCGTACTCTTCGGCGGCGATCAGGATCGGCTCGGTCTGCTGCGTCTCCGTCAACACCGGGGCGCCGTAGGACACTTGCAGCGCTCGTGCGCCGAGGATGCGTGCTTTCTCGTAGCGGTTGTGGTGTTCCTGTTGCATGCTTACTGGTACGGCGCGACGATGTCGACCAGGTCGGTGTGCGAGACGAGCATGCGCCGACAGCAGTAGCGATCGACGCCCAGTTCGTCGAGGACCGCTTGAGGGTCCTCGTCGCCCTGGTTAGCTCGTTCGTCGAACTCCTCCCAGTGTTCGCCGACGACGTTACCACAGGTGAAACACCGGACCGGTACCATCATGATCTGATCACCTTAGCGGTAGGACTTCTGGTAGCGCGCCCGAGCGCCCGGGCCGCCCCACTTTTTCGGTTCGGACTGGCGAACGTCGTTGACCAGCAGCGATCGGTCGAACTCCATGAACGCGTCGCGGAGTTCGGCGTCGTTCGTGTGCTGGACGATCCCGCGTGCGATGGCGGTGCGGACGGCGTCGGCCTGGCCGCTGATGCCGCCGCCCTCGACGCGGACGTCGATGTCCATCTCGCCGCGCAGGTCTTCGCCGACGATGCGGAACGGTTCGAGCATCTTGAGACGGGACATCTCGGGTTCCACCAGTTCGACCGGCTTGGAGTTGATTCGCACGCGCCCTTCGCCCTCGTGAACGGTGGCGCGAGCGACGGCCGTCTTCTTCTTGCCACTCGTGTTGGTTACCATGTGACGTTAGCACCGAGTTGTTCGGAGACTTCGCCCAGGTGGACGAAGCGGATATTCGACAGGCGATCCAGCGACGTGCCCTCGAGCACCTCGGCCTCGAGATCGTCGTCGTCCGCGTAGGGGTTGCCGACGTAGACGCGAACGCTGTCGAGCGCCTCGCGGCCGCGGGGCTTCTTGTACGGGAGCATGCCGCGGACCGAGCGCTTGAAGATCGTGTCCGGACGGCGCGGGTAGTACGGCCCGCTGTCGGAGCCGAGCTGGATTCGCGTTCGGTACGTCTCGAAGATGTCTTCCTTGTCGCCGGTGATGACCGCGTCCTCGGCGTTGACGATCGCGACGCGCTCGCCGTCGAGCGCGCGCTGGGCGACTTCGCTGGCGACGCGACCGAGGATGCAGTCGCGGGCGTCGACGACGACGTCCGCATCGAACTCTGCGATACTCATCGGATCACCCGTACGCCGGATCCGTCTGGATTTTCTTCGAGCACCTGCTCGAGCGGTACCGGTTCGCCGACCTGTTCGATTTTCGTCTCCGCCGAGGAACTGAAGTCGACGGCGGCGACGGTGACGTTCTTCTGGAGTGCGCCGGAACCCAGCACCTTGCCGGGAACGACGACGGTCTCGTCTTCGCGCGCGTATCGCTCGATACGGCCCAGGTTCACCTCTGCGTGGGTGCGCCGGGGCTTCTCGAGTCGATCGGCGACGTCTCGCCACACGTCGGCGTCCGTTTCGCGGGACGTCGACTTCAGCTCGGCGATAAGATCGTTGAGCCTTGGGTTAGTCTTGCTACTCATTGGTTTCCTCCGAATACTGCATACTGCGACTCGGCGACGCGAGGAGACGCTGCCGAGTACGAGATCGTTCGATCAGAAGTGAATGCAGGGAGCAGGATTTGAACCTGCGGACTCCTACGAGACAGCGCCCTGAACGCTGCGCCGTTGGCCAGACTTGGCTATCCCTGCGTGCACTTCCGTCTACCCGCCGCCCCTTCAAACCCCTTTCGATTCCGGCTGCCGACCGGTCGCCAGTCTCGCGACTCACGGCGCTGGCGAGCGGCGCGTCGGCGTTCGTCGATCGGGTTCGGGGGCGTCGGTGCATGATTATAGCTGTACTGCTTCTTCGAGTTCGGTCGCACGCGCCTCGATCGAGTCGGCGGCCCGCGTGACCAGCTCCTCGACGCTGAACGAGCCGTCCGTCTCCACGTGGAAGACGAAGGCGTTCGGGACGTCCTCGACCCGGACCTCCTTGTCCGGGTAGCGGTTCGAGAGGTCGTTGTCGAACTCGCTGGTCGGCACGAGTTCGCCGTCCGCTTCGACGACGCCGCGGACGATCTGGGACTCCTGATCCTCGAACTCGGGCAGGTCGTCGACGACCTCCACGCGCTGGAGATGCCGGTAGCCGACCGCGACGCCGCCCTGGTGTTTCGCGTGGTTCTTCCCGCGATCGAGGGTGGCGTCGGCCTCGGCTTCGAGCCGCTGACCGTCCTTCAGATCGATGATCGGAATGTTCTCGTCGGCGGGCTGGACGAGCTCGTCGCTCGAGACGAGATCACCCGAGTAGGCGGTCGCCGGCCCTTCGACGTCGATCGAGAGCGTGACGACGTCGTCTTCGGCGAACTCCCCTTCCGGCGGCGTCGTCAGCGGGACGAGGCCGAATCGGAGGGCGAGTTGTTCGTCGAACATGACCGACGAGTTCTCGACGAAGCGGACGGTGTCGATCGCCATCGTCGGCACGTCGGCGATCATCGCGCGACGGATGCCGTTGGCGAAGGCGGGCGTCACTCCTCGGACGAGGAACCGCGCTTCGCGATCCCCGCGTTCGACGAACTCGACGTCGTACTCTTCCGTCATGGTCTAGTAGCCGCCCTTGCCTTTCGGAGCGCGCGATCCGTCGTGCGGGATCGGCGTGACGTCCTCGATGCGACCGATCTCGATGCCCGAGCGAGCGAGCGCGCGGATCGTCGCCTGCGCGCCGGGGCCGGGGGACTTCTGGAGGTTGCCGCCGGGGCCGCGCACGCGAACGTGCAAGCCCGTGATGCCGGCGGCCTTGACCTCCTCGGCGACGGACTCGGCCATCTGCATGGCCGCGTACGGCGACGCCTCGTCGCGGTTCTGCTTGACCGCCGTCCCGCCGGAGGACTTGGCGATCGTCTCCGCGCCCGTGAGGTCGGTCACGGTCATGACGGTGTTGTTGAACGATGCGTGCACGTGGGCGATGCCCCACTTGTCGTCGTCCTGGCTCATGGTTTACTGACCCTCCGCGCGTTCGGGGTGAAGTTCGTCCGCGAGCGGACTGTTCTCGTCGAAGGCCACGAGGTCCTCCTCGTCGACGTCGACGACGTACGACGGAATGCGGTGTCGCTGGCCGTCGACGACGATGTGGCCGTGGGTGATGAACTGGCGGGCCTGCTGGGTGGTGTGTGCCAGCCCCTTGCGGTAGACGACCGTCTGGAGACGGCGCTCGAGGACGTCCTCGATCTCGAGCGACAGGACGTCGCCGAGGTCGTCGGCCTCGTCGAGGATGCCGACGCGCTTGAGCCGACCGAGGAACTCCTCGGAGCGGCGAACGACGGTCTCGTCGTCCTGGGCCTGTCCGAGCAGGTCGCGGGCCTCACGCCGGTAGGAGCGAAGCTGCGACTGGGCTCGCCAGAGTTCTTCCTTGTTCTTCAGGCCGTAGCGATCGACCAGCGAGTGCTCGCTTGCGATGCGCTCGCCCTGGTAGGGGTGGTTCGGCGTCTCGTACTGCTTGGTGTCGGTTCCGAGCGGCATTATTCACCGTCCTCCTCTGCGGCTTCCTCTTCGCGGATCTCTTCGACGTTGACGCCGATGGTACCCTCGGTACGACCCGTGGACTTGGTCCGCTGCCCGCGAACCTTCTGGCCGCGCTTGTGACGGACGCCCTTGTAGGAGTCGATCATCTTCATCCGGTTGATGTCGTGCTGGCGCGTCAGCTGGAGATCGTTGCCGATCTCGTGGGTCGTTTCGCCGGAGTAAAAGTCGTCCTGGCGGTTGTTGAGCCAGTCCGGGACTTCCTCGGCGTAGTTCTCTACGACTTCGACGACCTCGTCGATGACGTCATCGTCGAGTCGACCGAACGTCGCCGTTCGATCGACGCCCGCTTTCTCGGCGATGAGCCGGGCGGTTCGACGACCGATCCCGTTCATCTCCGACAGCGAGCGCTCGACGGACTTCGTGCCGTCGAGGTCGGTTTGCCCGATGCGGACGAAGTATCGAATGTCCTCGTCCTCTTGTTCTTGAGGTTCTTCAGCACTCATGTATCGTGTATGTGTGTCTGGTCTGCGCGCGTTGCAAGTTCGGCCGACGGAAAACGCCAGCCGTACTGTCGAACAAACGTCAGTGAACGCCCGATCGCATCCGATCGGGCGTGAACCGGTTTGTCCGACAGTTCTGTGTATCCGACGTCGTGGCGGGGATTCGAACCCCGGAGGCTTGACGCCACATGGTTAGCAACCATGCGCCTTGGGCCGCTTGGCTACCACGACACCGTGTCTCTATCGTCGCCCTCGCGGACTCGGGGATCGCAATCCCCTACACGTATCGCACTCGAACGTACCCCCGTAGGGTACTTAAGCCCAACGAAACCTCGCAGCTCCCTGCCGGACTCGCATGCCGACCGAGGTGCGATCGAAGAAGCTCGACAGATCGCGAGGATCGATCGCGCGATCAGACCTCCGCGTAATCGTCGATGTACTTCTCGTTCAGTTCCCACTCGCCGTCGCCGTTCCGGACCATGTATTCGCCGTAGTAGGGAACCCGGTTTGCGACCGTCTCGCGGAACGCCTCGCGAATTTCGGGTTTGGTCATCTCGCCCATCGGCCGGAGGTCGTCGTTGCGGTTGAGACATCCCTTCAAGTAGCCCTCGTGGGTGACGCGGACGCGGTGGCAGTTCGCACAGAAGGTGGGGTTCTCGACGGGATCGACGATTTCGACCATGCCACCCTCGCCTTTTCCTCCGCCGATCCAGTACCGCTTGCGATCGTGCATCTCGCGGCGCTCGATCTCGTCGGCCTGTTCGGCGAGCCAGTCGTGAACCCGCCCGATATCGATGTTCCACTCCGGCTTGCCGGTCAACTCGGGCATGTATTCGATCAGCTGCAACTGGAGGCCCTCGTTTTCTGCGACGTGATCGACCATCTCCGGAACGTAGCCCGCGGTGTGTTCGAAGACGACCATGTTGAGTTTGACCGGGTCGAGGCCGGCGTCGAGCGCCGCTTCGACGCCCTCGATGACTCGATCGTAGGCGCCGCTTTTCGTGATCTCGGCGAAATCCTTCGGATCGAGCGCGTCCTGGGAGACGTTGACGCGCTCGAGGCCCGCGTCGACGAGCGCCTCGGCGCGGCCCGGAAGGAACGTGCCGTTGGTCGTAAGCGAAACCTCCATCCGATCGGGGGTCCGTTCGATGATCTCCTCCAAGTCCTGTCGGAGCATCGGCTCACCGCCGGTGAACTTCACCGCGTCGACGTCGAACTCGGCCGCGACCTCGAGGAAGCGAACGACGTCGTCGGTCGACATCTCGTCGTCCTGTGGATCCATCGGCCCTCGCGTATCTCCGAGTCCCTCGTTGTGGCAGTAGACGCAGTCGAAGTTGCAACGGTCGGTCAGCGAGACCCGGACCCCGGTTACCTCGCGCCCGAACTCGTCCGAGAGCATACCGCTCAGTTGCAGTCGGAACCGCTTAAACGCGCCGGGCATTTCCGCCCTTTCGCAACCGATTTCGGTTTCGAATCGCGTCTTTCGGGCCGCTCGCACGGCCGATCGCGCCGGGTGCCGAGCGGTCGTCGATCGGGTCGCACCCGCCGATCCGATCGGCGGAACCGAGACCTGGACGACGGCGGCAGACGGGACGAGTGTATCACTCTTGGTCCTGGGCGTTGTGCGAGTATCCGCCATGAGTACGATCGCCGAACTCACGATCCCCGCCGAGGAGTTCGCCCTTCGGCGAACGCTCGAGGCGTCGTCGGGGGTCGACATCGAGATCGAACGCGTCGTCGCGTACGATCCGGAGTACGTCATGCCCTACGTCTGGTTCGCCGCCGACGAGTCGACGCTGGGGGCCGTCGACGACGCGATCGGGGACGATCCGACGGTCGACGAGGCCGAACTGCTGACGGACCTCGGAAACGAGCGACTGTACCGGATGAACTGGATCGACGACGTCACCGTCGTGATCCACATGCTGACCGAAGAGAAGGCGACGATACTCGACGCGACGGTCGAGGACGAGTACAAACGGTGGCGCTTTCGCGTCCTCTTCCCGGAACGGGACGCGCTCTCGCGCACCTACGAGTTCGCGACCGATCGGGGGATTTCGATCGACGTCGAGAAGATCCACCAGCTCGACGAGACCCACCAGGGCCGGTACGGGTTGACCAGCGCCCAGTACGAGACGCTGGTCCAGGCGCTCGAGCGAGGTTACTACGAGATTCCTCGCAACGTTGATATGGAGGAGCTGGCCGACGAACTCGGTATCTCCCACCAGGCGCTCTCAGAACGGCTCCGGCGGGCCCACCGCGCGCTCGTCGGGGAGGCGATCGAACTCGGTGGACAGGACGGAGATCGATCGTAGATCGCACCCGCGGGCACAACACCTACCCACGTCAATCACGAACCGGCGGATATGGACGACGATATGCTCGCAGATCAGCGTCGACTCGTCGAACTCGTCGAGGAGGAAGGGTGGGACGTGACCGACGTCGAGTTGTCGGCGTACGACAGCCCGTGGGCCGACGAGGACGATCCCGAGGCGACGGTGACGATCACGGCGCGAAAACCGTACGAGAGCGACGAGGAGGACGGCGAGGACGAGGACAATCCGTTTCGGTTGAAGTGACGATCGGACGCGGCGATGAGCAGACCAATTCTTCGAGTTCGATCCGATCGGAATAGCCGTCGTACTCCGTTTCACTGGAGGCGGTCGATTCGATTTCCGATGCGACAGTGCCGTTGAAACCTCAGTTGGTCACCGCCTGGGATGAACCAGTCGGTGGATCGGTGTGCGTATCTACCGGCAACGACGCGGCCCTTGGCTCGGTTCCGTATCGCTCACGAGTACACCGTAACGTCGAACTTCCCCTGCCATCTGTATTCTCGATTCCCCCATCGAAACGTCGGCGCAACAGCACCTAACACGAGGAGGATGGGCAATAGAATGAACGACGGGTACGAAAGGAAAACGGACGGGCGGCGGATTTTCGCCGCGCGATACGTCCAGAACCCGACGAGCGTGGTAATCGAGATCCCTGCCAGCGGGAAGACGACTGCACCGAGGGCGAGCGCGAGAAAGACGCCGATCCCCGCGGTGAACGCCAGGGGATGGTACACGTACCCGGGTTTGATCCACCGTACCACTCGATGGTAGATCTCTCGAAGCGTTCCCGATACCTCGACTCGTCGAATGTGGCCCCGATCGATCCACGGATCGTCGAGGTATTCGCTGAGCAGGTAGTCGTCACCGACGGTACTACGCAATTTTCGGAGGAACTGCTCCTCGTCCATCACATTCCGGTCGAACGCGACACCGCCACCCCAGACGTGACTCCCGGAGAGCACGTCATACGTCACAGTTAGCACGAACACAGGCTCGAGAAGCGGCCAGAATCCATCCCCGACGAACACCGGCACTTCGGTCGCTGCACCGTCTCTGCGCGCGTGTTCCACTAGTCGCTCGAGCCACTCACCATCGTCGTCGCGGTCCACATCGTCATCGGACCAGACGATGATCTCGCTCGTCGCCCGCTCCATACCCGTTGCAAGCGCGTGCGCCTTCCCCGAACACCCGACAGGGTCCCCCGCGACGATCACTTCTGCCTCTGGCGGAGCGGCGGTCCATATCGGATCGTCCTCGGAATCACAGACGATGAATAGTTCATCCGTATCCCGAAGACCAGCAACAATGGAATCCATCGCCGATGTCCTTCGAACCGTCGGGAGAATTACGCTCGCCATACAACACACTCGAATTCGCCAGACCAAATACTTTTTCTACAGTCAAACATAATAATTAGCCCCGGCTAATTCAACGGTACGCTCCCCATCGGTCAGCACCTCGAGCAGATGTCCGGAACCGGTGAAGGGCGGGCGATCGTCGCGGTCGATGAGTTGACCACGTCACGAAGCGACTTCGACAGATAGCGACGTCCGTCGTCGGTACTAGTGCGCGTACTCGAATTTTCCGTGAAAACTGCGGTATCCTCCCGCTGGTGCCGGTGACCTGGACTGATCGGGCCCGTTCGGGAAATCGAACGGTCAGTTCCCGATCAGCCCTTGATGTTACACACCGGGAACGTCCGCGCCACCTTGTCGCCGATGCCGAGTTCGTCCGAGACGCGGACGACTTCGTCGACGTCTTTGTACACCCCCGGCGCCTCCTCTGCGACCGTCGCGCCCGACTGGGCCTTCACGTAGATCCGATCCTGTTCCTGGAGCTGCTGTTGGACGTCGCCGCCCCAGTACTCGTTTTTCGCTTGCGTGCGGCTCATCAGCCGACCCGCGCCGTGGGCCGTCGAGCCGAACGTGAGGTTCATCGAATTCTCGCCGCCGCGCAACACGTAGCTGCCGGCGCCCATGCTGCCGGGGATGATCACGGGCTGGCCGACGTCGCGGTAGGCCTTCGGCACCTCCGGATGGCCCGCCGGAAACGCTCGCGTAGCTCCCTTCCGGTGGACGTAGAGTTCGCGCTCCTCGCCGTCGACGGTATGTGCCTCTTTCTTCGCGATGTTGTGGGCCACGTCGTACAGGAGGTGCATGTCCATCTCCTCCCAGGACCGATCGAACACCCGCTCGAACACCTGTCGGGTGCGGTGCATGATCAGCTGGCGGTTGACCCACGCGAAGTTGATCGCGGCGTTCATCGCGCCGTAGTAGTCCTCGGCGAGTTGCGAACCGGCTGGCGCGGCCGCGAGCTCCTTGTCCGGAAGCTGGTTCAGCAGGCCCTGGTGTTGCTGTTCGATCTTCCGCAGGTAGTCGTTGCACGTCTGGTGGCCCAGCCCGCGAGAGCCGCAGTGGATCAGGATGACGATTCGGTCTTCCTCGAGTCCGAACGCCTCGCCGACCTCGTCGTCGAAGACGTCCGTCACGCGCTGGACTTCGAGGAAGTGGTTGCCCGAGCCGAGCGAGCCGATCTGGTTCTTCCCGCGATCCTTGGCCTTCTGGCTCACCTTCGAGGGGTCGGCGCCCGCTCGCATCCCCTCGTCCTCGCAGTGCAACAGGTCCTCCTCGACGGCGTGGCCGTTCTCGAGGGCCCAGTCGACCCCACGGGCGAGGATCTCGTCGACGGCGTCGACGCCGGCCTCGACGATGCCGCCCCCACCCAGTCCCGAGGGGACGTTCGCGAACAGCGAGTCGACGAGTTCCTCCTCCCGGCCCTGAAGCTCGTCGTAGGTGAGGTTCGTCCGCATCATCCGGACGCCGCAGTTGATGTCGTAGCCGACCGCTCCCGGCGAGATACAGCCGTTCTCGGCATCCAACGCGCCGACGCCGCCGACAGGAAAGCCGTAGCCCTGGTGGCCGTCGGGCATGCAGATCGCGTAGTTCGTGATTCCCGGCAAGTGGGTCGTGTTTTTGATCTGCTCGAGCGTCTTGTCGTCCTGGATCTGCTCGAGCAGCGCTTCGCTCGCCAGCACCCGCGCCGGCGCGCGCATCCCGTCCTCCTGGGGGATCTCCCAGACGTACTCCCGCACCTGTTCGAGCGTGATTCCGTCCGCGTCGAACGTGGCTTCGCTCATGTGTGAACGTGGGATCGCGACGATGAAAGGTGTTCGTCTCTCGATCCGCCCTCGCCAGTCACGCTCACCATCGCCCACAGCACCGATCGATCGCGAGCGCCACGGGGACCGACCGGCAGAGCGGCGATCACACGTCGAAGACGACGTAGGCCTCCCACCCGCCGTCGACGCGCTCGAGACGCATCTCGGAGTAGGTCACAGCCTTCACCTCGCGAGCGTCGACCGCCGCCAGCGGGACGCCGCGGGCGCTGGCTTCGAGGACCCACTCGTCGGCGTCGGTCCGATCGCCGTCAGCCGCGGGGCCGTCGATCGACTCGACGCGGTTGTCGACCGGGAGCTCGCCCCTGACGTCCCGGAGGTAGACCAGTTCGTCGAGGTAATCGAACAGTAACGCCTCGCGGCTCTCTGCCCGAACCGAGACCGAGAACCGATCGTCCGGTTCGGGCGGGATCTCGTCGCACGTCGCGGCGGCGAGGCCGTCCGCGACGGCGGCGAAAACGTCGGACACCGACTCGCCGGTCGCCGCGACCGCGACGTCCGCCGTGTGCGCTCGCAGTTCGAAGCCCATCTGCTCGATCGGTGGCGCCGAATCGAGGTATGCCCGTCGGTTCCGCGACGGTTCCGGGTTCGGACCGTTCGCGCCGGTGCCGGCCGCGGTGAATCACAGACTGCGTAGGGGTTCCCTCCCGCGTTACGGGGTCGAAACTGCCGGTGGAATTATATTGGCGACGATGGTAGGCTATGGTAGTGAGCGTCAACATCGACAGTCGCGTCGTCACCCCGGGCAGTGACGACTTCGTCGACGAAGCGTGGGAGCTCAAAGAGCGGATAAACCGGGAAGAAGGCGTCCTCAAGCAGCGGTACGATTTCTTTACCGACGCCTATCGCCGCTCGAAGGTTCACTGTTACGTCCGGGATGCCGATCTCGTGGGGTTCGCGGCCGTGCGACGGGACGGGTACATTCTCTTTCTGGCCGTCTCGCCCGACTGTCGCGGCGAGGGGATCGGAAAGCGCCTCGTCGCCCGCGTCGTCGAAGAACACGACACCGTCACGTGTCACGCACGGACGAGCAACGAGAACGCCCTCCAGTTCTACGAACGCCTCGGGTTCGAGATCAAACGCAGAATCGACGGCTACTACGAGGACGGCGGCGACGCCTACTACCTGAAACTCGGCGCAGACGCCGGGATCACCGATCGGATCTCGGATCTGATGCGGCGGTGACGAGTCCGCGATTACCGTTCTCGGTCGCTGTCGACGAATAGCCGAATATCGTCCGCGACGCCGCCTTCTTGATCCGCCGGAACGCGATCGAACCATCCGATCTCCGGCCGATCGGCCCCCGGGCCGTCGTCGGGGACCGGTCTCCTCGCCACGGACGTCGCTCGAAAGACGACGTTGTACATGGTGGTCCGCCGATCGGGGTCGTCGGCCGGGTGGAAATCGACGCGGCGGAGGCGTTCCGGCCGATCGAGTTCGACGTCGATTCCGATCAGGGTTTCGACCGCGCGACGACCGGTCGCGACCCAGTCGTCGCCGGACTCGACGGGAGCGGCGACCAGCGTCCACCCGTGCGAGCCGTCGTCGACCAGGAGGACCTCGCCCTCGTCGTTGGTGACGCCCACCGCGACGTGGCTGTCGACGGTTTCGCGAACGGTCTCGAACTCCGATCGGGTGACGTTGCGGGTCTCCTCGCGGACGTCGACGTTCTCGCGGTCCAGCAACCGTTCCGGATCGAACAGGGAGTCCATCACCCGCCGAAGTTATTTTCCGAGCTACAAAATCCCGGTGAACCGAACGCGGCCGAGTCGGTTCGGCCGCGGCTCGGAACGGGTCTCGCGACATCGGGTCATTCGGCAGGATTATACTTCCACACTCGAGAGTACCCGAGGCGTATGGAGGAGCGAACGAGGGCCTATCTTCGGGGGCGATTTCGGGACCACTACCGGCGGACGGAGCTGACGCCGCCGCCCGCGGCCAACGAACGCGAGTGGGGCTTCATCCCCTGGACGGACGGGCCAGGGACGACGATGGTACGGCACCGATCGTTGCTGGAGCTCGGCGAACTCTCCGAATTTCTCGTCCGCAAGCGTCCGCGACACGTCTACTTCTCCGCGGGGCGATTTCGCGATCCCGGTGCGAGTTCGATGGGCGAAAAGGACTGGCAGTCCGCGGACCTTGTCTTCGACCTCGATGCCGACCACCTCCCGAACGTCACCCTCGGCGAGGACTCCTACGCGGAGATGCTCGCCACCTGCAAGGACGCTCTGTTCCGACTGCTCGACTTCCTCGAAGATGACTTCGGCTTCGATGACCTGGAGATCGTCTTCTCGGGCGGGCGGGGCTACCACGTGCACGTTCGCGACGAGAACGTCCTGCACCTCGATCGCGAGCACCGCCGCGAGATCGTCGACTACGTCCGCGGGATCGGCCTGAACTTCGACGAACTGATCGAAACGGAGACGGTCGCGGGGCTCGGACGGCGGACGCCCACCGAACGGCGAACGCTCCGGATCGACGGGGGCTGGGGCGGGCGGATCCACGACCACTTCATGGCCTTCGTCGACGATCTCCTCGAGATGGACGAGGACGACGCCCTTGCGCGCCTCCAGGAGTTCGACGGCATCGGCGACGGGAAGGCGCAGGCGACCCTGAACGCCGCCCGGAACAACCGCGAGGGACTCGAGGCTGGCAACGTCACCGTCCACACCGCGGTCGCCCAACTCGCCGAGCGCTTCGCCGCGAAAGCCGTCGACCGCGACAACGCGCCGATCGACGAGCCTGTCACCACCGACACGAACCGGCTCATCCGGCTGCCGGGCAGCCTCCACGGCGGGAGCGGCCTCGAGACGGTGCGGCTCGATCGCGACGAGATCGACGACTTCGAGCCGCTGGTGGACGCGGTTCCGGACACCTTCAAGGGGCACGAAATCACCGTCGACGTGAGCCGAGGCGGCGAGGTCGAACTCGGGGGGAATAGTTTTACAGTCGCGGAGGGTGAACAGTCACTACCGGAGTACGTTGCCGTGTTTCTCATGGCGCGCGGCAGGGCCGAAAAGGAGAAAGAATGAACTTAGACGAGTTGCGCACGGTACAGAGCAAGGAGCGCCAGAAGGACAGCCTCCAGAACCTGCGCCCCTCGTTCTACCAGGAGGTCGGCGAGTACATCGCCGACCTGGAAGCCGAGCGCGAACGCGTCGCCGAGCGGGCCGCCGATCCGTTCTCCTCGCCCGAAGTCGGTCGACTCACCGACGAGATCGAGACGGCCCGCGACGTCGTCGAGGCCATCTACGAGCGCCGCATGGGGAAACTCGTCAAGCAGGCCAGTCTGTCCGCCGCCGGAATGCCAGCGGACGACGAGGGCCTCACCGCCGAGGAACAGGACCTCTTCGAGGACCTCGTCGATCGGATTCAGTCGAACAAGAGCCGAGTGCTCGACACGCTCGACGACATCGAGGAGACGGCCGACCCCGCCGACGCCGGTGCTGCGACGGATCCGATCGACGGCGCGGGAGCGCCCGCGGGCGGCGCCGAGTCCGACCGGGCCGAGGCGCCGTCCGACGAACCCGACCCGTCGAACTCGACCGACCCCGCTCGAACCCACGCCGATGGGTCCAGCGAGGGCGGCGTTTCGCCGGCGGACGTGATGGGCGGGGACGCGCCGACCGAGGGGGTGACGGCCCCTTCCGATTCCGCCGCCGACTCGCCCGATCGCCGCGAAGGGGTCCTGACGGACGGACCAACCGCGGAGTCGGCGGCCGACGCGGCGGAATGCGATACGGAGCGTCCGACCGACGACGGAGCCGACGGCGTCGAGCGGCTCACCGTCCGGATCACCCAGGATATCGGGTCGATCCTCGGCGTCGACGACCGCGAGTACACGCTCTCGCGGGACGACGTGGTTACCCTCCCGGAACAGAACGCGACCCCGCTGGTCGACCGGGAAGCCGCCGAACCCCTCGACTGATCGCCCGCGGGCCGGCGCCGTCCGTGGCCGTCTTCAACCGGAATCGGCCACCCGTAGTCCGCCGGCGCGTGATTTTCGATCGCAAAATATACAACGGTACTCGCTAACACCATGCCATGCTCGACGTAGGCGACGACGCGCCCGAATTCGAACTTCCGAACCAGCACGGCGAGGCCGTCCGCCTGTCCGACTTCGAAGGGCAGCGACTCGTCGTGTACTTCTACCCGCGCGCTAACACCGAGGGCTGCACGACCGAAGCCTGCGGCTTCAACGACGCGAAGCCCGCGTTCGACGACCGGGACGTTTCGATCGTCGGCATCAGCGACGATCCGGTCGCCGACGTCGCCGACTTCACGGCCGACTACGACCTCGAATTCGATCTCCTCTCGGACGAGTTCGGCGAAGTCGCGACGCTGTACGACTCCTACGGCGAGAAGCGCATGTTCGGCAACACCTTCGACGGCGTCTTCCGGAACACCTACGTCGTCGGCCCGGACGGGACGATCGAGGCGGTCTACGAGGGCGTGACGCCGGCGGGACACGCCGACGAGGTGCTCGAAGAACTGGACGGCCGATCGGCGGAAGTGGCGTCGTAATCCGTCCAGAGCGATTTTTTCACTGACGGCGTTCGGTAGCCGACGGCCGGTTAGAGGCCGGTGACGATCTGAACGGAGCCGACGACGATCCAGACGATGAGCACGTAGTTCAGCACCGTAGAGACGAACGCGTACATGGTCGCTCGCCCGAAGGGATAGGACGCGATTCCCGCGGGAATCAGGATAAAACTCCCGACGTACGGGACCAGGTTCGTAACGAAAATCCCCACCCCGCTGTAGCGACGAAACAGGCGGTTCGCTCGGGCCAGTTGGTCGTCCGAGATCGTCACGCCGGGCAGCGATCGGACGCCCTCGATCCCGTATCGAGCGGCGAGGAGATAGACGAGCACCTGTCCGCAGGTGTAGCCGAGCGAGGCGACCAAGATGCTCAGTACGATCGTCCGACGGGGCGCGGAGACCGCGAGGATGAACCCGGGGAGAAAGACGGACGTCGGGAGCGGCTTACCGACGATCGCCCCCTTGAGGACGAACAGCACGAACAGCGCCGGAAAGCCGAACGCGAGCAGGAACGAGAACCCGACATCGACGGCGGAATCAATCATGCGTGTTACTGACCTCATCTGCGTCGGATCGCATCTGCTTTTTGATTCGGCTTGGTGCGTGATTCCAATCGGTACTGACGCCGGTAGCCCAGCACCCGCCCCTTGATTCGAGCCGAATTGGTTCCCGGTCGGCGGACCGTTCGACGAAAACCGTCGCACGTCGATCGTCGATCGTCGATGGTTCGGGCGGCGAACGCGGCGGTGGCGGAGACGTATTTTCGCGCCGCGCCGACTCGACGAGGGCGTGCACGGAGATATCCGGTGAAAGGCCCATGTCCGTCGACCGCTTCCGTAACTCATGGACGGAGATCTCGACAGAACGGACATGGCTATTCTGCACGTTCTTCAGGACGACGCTCGAAACGTGACGACCGAGGAGATCAGCGACAGGGTCAACCTTGCCGCGAGCACCGTCGCGACTCGAATCGCGAGTCTTGAGGACCGCGGCGTGATCGCGGGATATACGCCGCTGATCGACCACGAAAAGGCCGGATTCGGACAGCACATGCTGCTCGTCGGAACGATCGCCGACGCCGATCGGGACGATGATCGTTTCGCGGGTGAACCGCATCGAGAACGTCATTTCCGTCAAGGAATTGCTGGTGAACGACGAAAATCTCCACATCGAACTGATCAGCCGATCGCAGGAGCGGGCCGAAGCGGTCGCCGACGGACTGAACGAGATCGGAGTCGAGATCTCGAAAACGGGCGTCATAGTGGCGGAGCGGGACCGGACGTTCAACCACTTCGGAAAGAAATACACCGCTCGCCCGTGATTTCCATCCACAGTTCTGCTGAATTTTACGCCGACGCGCAAGAACGGCCGGCGTGGTTTACGTGCTCGTCGGATATTATTCTATTCCCGACATGATTTAGGGTGCCGCGATCGAACCGCACGGTGTAATGCCTACGTGTCGTCCACCGAGCGACGAACGGAGTCGGCTTCTCACCCGAATCGTCGCCGAAGTCGCCGGAGTTCGAGATCGCCCACCGGAACCCGAATCGCGCCCGCTCTACGATATCGTCGATCCCGAAGCCCTCGAACGGGTGGTTCGGTCCGCAGCGGATGCGTCGCTCGAGATCCGATTCGAGTACGACGGCTGTACGGTGACGATCGACGCCGACGGTCGCGTCACCGCGGACCGAACGGTCCGGCGGAGGCGACTGGCGCCGCTGAGGCTTGACCCGATTGCGCGCCGTTGGAAACAGCGGATCGAACGACGCGTCCGCAGAGCTCCACCCTCATCGAAGTCTACCGAATCATCTGTCGTCCGTGCCGAGAAGTGCGAATCGCAGACGGGCTCGCGAACACGCAGGAGGCGTTCGACGAACACGCCGAAAAACGGCGCCGAGTAGTACTGCTCGTTCTCGCTCGCTAAACCGGCATTTCGGCGGCCGAGGAGCGCGACGGGCCGGGATTCACCGCGTCGCCGTGCGGTAGCGACCGGACCGCCCGGTGAGACGGAACGGGTTCGATCGCCCCGGATCCCGGATCAGCCCGGAGGGCAGCGGCCGGCGGGAGAACCGGCGTCTAGTCGACGCTTACTGGAAGGTGCGGCCGAGCTGTTCTTCTTCCTGGGCCGGTTCGGCCTGCTGGAACTCCTCTTCGATCTCCTCGTAGCGCTCCCGGGTTTCGGGGGTGACGCTGGCGTTGACCTCCTCGAGGGCGTGCTCGAAGTGGTCTCTGCTGATGCGGACGTTGCCGATGGTGTCGCCGATCTCCTCGGGATCGACCGAGTTGATGAACTCGCGGCTGGCCGCCATCGAAGCCTCGCGGCAGACCGCCTCGATGTCGGCGCCGACGTAGCCCTCCGTTTCGCTCGCGAGCCAGTCGAGGTCGACCGCGTCGGCCAGGGGCTTGTTGCGGGTGTGGACCTCGAAGATCTTCTTGCGGCCGTCCTCGTCGGGGACCGGCACGTGGACGTGGCGGTCCAGCCGCCCGGGACGGAGCAGCGCCGAGTCGATCAGGTCCGGCCGGTTCGTCGTGGCGATCACGACGACGTCCTCGAGTTCTTCGAGCCCGTCGAGCTCCGTCAGCAGCTGGGAAACGACGCGCTCGCCGACGCCGGAGTCGCCCTGGCGCTGGCCGCGTTCGCCCGCGATCGAGTCGATCTCGTCGAAGAAGATCACGGTCGGGGCGTTCGACCGGGCCTTCTCGAAGACCTCGCGGACGCCCTTCTCGGACTCGCCGACGTACTTGTTCAGCAGTTCGGGGCCCTTGATCGAGATGAAGTTCGACTGGGCCTCGTTGGCGACGGCCTTCGCGAGCAGCGTCTTGCCGGTGCCCGGCGGGCCGTACATGAGGACGCCCTTCGCGGCCTCCATGTCCATGGCCTCGAACACCTGCGGGTAGTCGAGCGGCCACTGGATCGTCTCGCGGAGGCGCTCCTTGGTGTTCTCGAGGCCGCCGACGTCGTTCCACGTGACGTCCGGGACCTCGACGAAGACCTCGCGCATCGCCGAGGGCTGGATGCCCTTGAGGGCCTCCTTGAAGTCGCTCTCGGTGACCTGCAGTTGCTCGAGCACCTCGGCATCGATCTCCTCCTGTTCGAGGTCGAGCTCGGGCCGGATGCGCCGCAGCGCGGTCATCGCGGCCTCGCGGGCCAGCGACTCGAGATCGGCGCCGACGAAGCCGTGGGTGTTGGAGGCGTAGTGATCGAGGTCGATCGACTCCTCTAAGGGCATCCCGCGGGTGTGGACCTGCAGGATCTCCTTGCGGCCCTCCTTGTCCGGGACGCCGATCTCGATCTCGCGATCGAACCGGCCGCCGCGCCGCAGCGCGGGATCGATGTCGTCGATGCGGTTCGTCGCGGCGATGACCGTGACCCGGCCGCGCTCTTCGAGCCCGTCCATCAGCGACAGCAGCTGGGCGACCACGCGGCGCTCGACGTCGCCGCCGGCCTCTTCGCGCTTGGCGGCGATCGAGTCGAGTTCGTCGATGAAGACGATCGCAGGGGCGTTCTCCTCGGCCTCTTCGAAGACGTCGCGGAGTTGCTCCTCGCTCTCGCCGTAGTACTTCGACATGATCTCCGGCCCTGAGATCGTCTGGAAGTGGGCGTCGATCTCGTTGGCGACGGCCTTCGCCATCAGCGTCTTGCCGGTGCCCGGCGGGCCGTGCAGCAGGACGCCCTTCGGCGGCTCGATGCCGAGTTGCTGGAACAGCTCGGGGTGGCGCATCGGCAGCTCGATCATCTCGCGGACCTGGTCGAGTTCGTTGTCCAGGCCGCCGATGTCCTCGTAGGTCACGTTCGGGACGCCTTCGGCCGAGGGACCAGCGCCCGACGTGACCTGTTCGGCCGGCGTCTCCGAGATCTCGATGTTCGTCGAGTCGGTGATGACGACGGTGCCCGAGGGCGAGGTGCCCGCGATCTTCAACGGCACCGACTGTCCGGAGCTCGCCATCGGCCCGAACGAGAGCGAGAACGGAACCGTCTGCCCCTCGGTGACCGCCTGTCCGGAGAGCTTATCGCGGACGAGCGGGCCGATGTCGCCGCGGATGCGCAGGTTCTGCGGGAGCGCGACGGTGACGGACTTCGCCGGGTTGACGTCCGCGTGCTCGACGGTGACGCGATCGTCGATGCCGACGTCGGCCTCCTGACGAAGCCGACCGTCGATCCGGACGATCCCTCGCCCCTCGTCCTCGGGATAGCCGGGCCAGACCCGGGCGACGGCTCGCCCGTCACCCTTGCCCTCGATCACGATGTAATCGCCGTTCTCCAGATCGAGTTCGCGCATGGAGACGCGATCGATCGCGGCCAGTCCGCGGCCGGCGTCCTTCTGTTTAAGCGGTTTGACAGTGAGCTTCATCAGTGGGCCTCCAAGTCGATAGTGAGTACGCCGTTTTTCATAAACGTGTGCGCGTCAGCTGCGTCCTCCGGGAGTTCGATTTCGTACTGTTCCCCGTTGGCGACGACGATAACGGTGTCGTCGACCAGGTCGACCGAGGCGTCCGCCCCGGCCGAACCGAAGTCGACGGCCAGCACCATCCGGTCGTCGTACTCGTACCGGCGGGCCATCCGCTCGTCGTCGTGAACGAATTGTTCGAGTGTCATCGTTAACTAACCCAAGGTAAGCACCCATACTATATATCTCTTTCTACGAGTAAATCGGTGACGGCGTGGGGATGTCAGAAACACAGTTGTTCGCAGTTCACAGTTCCTGGCACGACGAGAGATGGTAGTGGAAGCGGGCGAAAACGAGCGGGCCAGCGGAGTTGTGGTCCGCGATCGGATCGAGTCTTTATACCGGTTCCTGCCGTTCGAAGGATTATGGAGACGGTCACGCACCACGGCCGGGAGACGGCCTACGACGTCACCGACCGGGGAGGGGATGGATCGCCGATCTGCTGCGTCCACGGAAGCGGCGGCTCGCGCGATATCTGGGCGCCACAACGACGGCTCGCCGATCGCGCGCCGATCGTCCGCGTCGACCTGAGCGGCCACGGCGACTCCGAGGACGTCGACGCGGACGCCGGATACACGGCGCTCTCAGCCTATGCGAGCGACGTCATCGCCGTCGCCGAGGAGATGGACAGCGGGATCCTCCTCGGCAACTCGCTCGGCGGCGCCGTCGTACAACACGTTCTGCTCGAGCGCGACTTCGATCCGGACGCGGCCATCCTGGCCGGGACTGGGGCCCGTCTGGGCGTGCTCGAGGATCTCCTCCGCTGGCTCGAACGGGACTTCGATCGCGCCGTCGAGTTCCTCCACGGCCCCGATCGACTCTTCCACGACCCCGATCCCGAGGTGGTGGAGCGCTCGAAGGAGGGGATGTACGAGTGCGGTCAGGCGGTCACGTACCGGGACTTTCTCACCTGCCACGAGTTCGACATGCGCGATCGACTCGACGAGATCGACGTCCCCGTGCTCGCGATCTACGGCGAACACGACCGGTTGACCCCGCCGTGGTTCCACGAGTACCTGGCCGACGAGATCGACGACGCCGACCTCGCGGAGATCGAGGGCGCGGCTCACTTGGCGATGCTCGAACGGCACCGGGCGTTCAACGACGCGGTCGCTGAGTTTCTGGATTCGATCGAGTGAGGGCGGCGGTCGAACCGCGACCGGGCACCTGCGACGCTCTGAGTTCGCTACCCGCCGCGATCGAAAAACGCCGCCCCCGGCGATCGGCTCTCGATTTTCGTCCGCGATGCCCCTCAGTAGAGATCGTCGAGGTCCGCTTCCTCGTGGCTGTGCTCTTCGGCGGGGAACTCGCCGGAGTCGACGGCCGCGACGTAGTCGCCGACGGCGGTTTCCATCTCCTCGCGGACATTCCCGAACTGCTTCGAGAACGACGGTGACCACTCGCTCAACCCGACGGCGTCAGTGAGCACGAGCACCTGGCCGTCACAGTGCGGCCCGGCCCCGATGCCGATCGTCGGGATGTCGATCGCTTCGGTGATCTCGGCCGCGAGGTTCGACGGCACGTGCTCTAAGACCAGCGAGAAGGCGCCGGCGTCCTCGTGGGCCCGCGCGAGGTCGAGGATCCGTTCCGCCTCGTCCTGGTCGGTTCCCTGGCGCGGGTAGCCGCCGTACTGGTTGACGCGCTGTGGCGTCAGTCCGAGATGAGCCATCACCGGGATGCCGAGTTGTACCATCTTCTCCGTGAGGTCGACGGTGTGCGGGCCGCTCTCGAGTTTGACCGCGTGGGCGCCCTCCTCTTTGAGCATCCGGCCCGCGTTCTCCAGGCTGTCCTTCTCGTCGACGCCGAAGGAGAGAAACGGCATGTCGGCGACGACCAGCGCGTCCTCGACCGCGCGCGAGACGGCGCCGACGTGGTGAGCGATGCCGTCGACGGTCACCGGCACCGTCGTCTCGTAGCCGAGCCGCGCGTTGCCGACGCTGTCCCCGACGAGGACGACGTCCACGCCCGCCTCGTCGACGATCTCGGCCGTCGGCGCGTCGTACGCCGTGAGCATCGTGATCGGCTCCTCGCCCGCCTTCGCCCTGAGGTCCCGTACGGTAGCCATACCTACGCGTTCGCCTCCCGGAAGTAAACGTCACCGCTTGTCGATCGACGTTCCGTGCGCGACCGGCCGGGAGACGCAAGACGCTGCGGCGGCCGTCAGCGCCGGTCGAGAGCGTACCCGCGGTGCTTAATAGCCCCCGGTCGACACCAACTCATGTGCCGGAACCAATCGAGACGACCGATCCGGAGGGTGTCGATTACGGGTGGGTGATGCAGGTCACCTTCGTTCTCACCATCCTGCTTGGATCACCGATCGTCGCCGTCCTTTCGACCGGCGCCGATCTG
The DNA here is from genome assembly GCF_023028105.1 of Halosolutus gelatinilyticus. Taxonomy (NCBI): domain Archaea; kingdom Methanobacteriati; phylum Methanobacteriota; class Halobacteria; order Halobacteriales; family Natrialbaceae; genus Halosolutus; species Halosolutus gelatinilyticus. Next base: position 3,809,481 of record NZ_CP095491.1, on the reverse strand, counting down.
CCGACGTGGGGCGATCGCGCCGAGTTCGCCGTCCGCGTCGGTGCGCTCGTCTGGTTCGTCGTCGCAGTCGTCACGTTCGCCTACGCGAAGCGCCATCAAGAGGGCTGAGAGGCCGGTCGGTCACTCCGCCCGACCGTCGCCGACGTACTCGAAGTCGACGCCGGCCCGATCTGCCGTCCGCTCGTCCGTCGCCGAGTCGCCGACGAAGAGCACTCGGTCGGGGGCGGCGTCGAGGGCTCGAACGGCCTCGAGAAGCGGTTCAGGATGCGGCTTTTGCGTTCCGACCGTGTCGCGGCCGACCACGGTTTCGACCCCCTCGGCGAGGTCGTGTTCGGAGAGCGCGATCCGACAGGCGTCCTCGCAGTTGAGCGAGCAGACGCCCACGGGGACCGAACGGTCGAGCAGCTCGTCGGCGCGCGGAAGTCGATGCGATCGGCGGGCGCCCGCTCGCTCGTGCGAGGCGATCGCGTCCTCCACCGGGTCGACGACTCCGTGGTCGTCGGCGGCCTCGAGCATGTCCCACAGGCCGTTTCCGGGCGGATCGATCGCGGCGTCTTCGTAGACGCGGCGGACGTCCCGTTCGACGATACTCCAGTCGACGTCGAGGTGGACGACCGTTCCGTCCAGATCGTAGACGACGGCGTCGTAGCCGGTCATTGGTCGCGGTACGCACGGAGAACGAATAGCGACTTCGATACACTGGCCTCGTGAATTTGGGCGGCTCGCCCGGCTCGCGTCCCGTCAGCCGAGCAATTCGCGCGCGATCACCGTCTTCTGGATCTCCGTCGTCCCCTCGTAGATTTCGGTGATCTTGGCGTCCCGGTAGAGCCGTTCCACGTCGGTCTCGGTGACGTAGCCGTAGCCACCGTGGATCTGGACGGCCTCGTTCGCGACGAACATCGCCGTCTCGCTGGCGAAATACTTCGCCATGCTGGCCTCCAGGGCCGCGTCGTCCGTCGTCCGCGTTTCGGCGGCGTCACGGGTCAACAGGCGGGCCGCCTGCGTCCTGGTCTGCATCTCGGCGAGTTTGTGCCGGATCGTCTGGATGTCCGCGATCGGCCGGTCGAACTGCTCGCGATCCCGACTGTAGCGAATCGCCTCGTCGAGCGCGCACTGGGCGAGACCGACCGACTGGGCGGCGATCGCGATCCGGCCACCGGTGAGGATGTGGAACGCGGCGGAGAGGCCCTTACCCTCCTCCGTCAGCCGGTTCTCGGCGGGAATCCGGACGTCGTCGAAGGTCAGGCTCGTGGTGTCGCTGGCCCGTAGGCCGAGTTTATCCTCCTTCTCGCCGACGGTCAGACCATCGACGTCGCCCGGGACCAGAAACTGCGTCACCGTCGACGGGTCGTCCCGATCGGTCTTCGCGAAGAGGATGTACACGCCGGCCCGCTTTCCGTTCGTGATCCACTGCTTCTCGCCGTTGACGACGTACTCATCGCCCTCCCTGCGGGCTTCCGTGGACATCTCCGCGGGGTTCGATCCGGCGTGGGGCTCCGAGAGGGCGAACGCGCCGACGGGCCGCCCCGTGGCCATCTCGGGCAACCAGCGCTCCTTCTGTTCCTCGCTGCCGAACTCCGCGAGACAGGACGTGGCGAGCGAGTGGACGGAGAGCGCCGTCGCCACGGCGAGCATCCCGTACGCGACCTCCTCGTTAACGATTGCCGCCGTCACCGGACCGGCGTCGTAGCCGCCGTACTCTTCCGGAACCGTCAGGCTCGTCAGATCCAGTTCGGCGAGTCCGTCCCAGACGTCCTCGGGAAACTCCTGGCTCCGATCGGCCTCCAGCGCCGTCGGTCGGATCTCCTCGCGCGCGAACTCTCGAACCACGTCCCGGACCGCCGCCTGCTCGTCGGTGAGTTCCATAGCGCCCCATTCGACCCGGGTGGCAAAAATCTCCGCGACATCGGTCGGCGACTGTTCGGGTTCGAACGGAGCCGGAGTACGACGGTCTCGACGGTCCGTGCCGGCCGATCACCACTCGAGGTCGTCGATCGACTCGAGGCGATCGCGCAGCTCGGCCGTCGCCTCCTCGTCCTTCAGTCGGAGCGGACTGCGGAGGGGGCCGGCGTCGAACTCCCGCAGCCGCAGGGCGGTCTTGACGCCGGACATGTACGCGCCGCCCGCCTTGAACGCGTCACGGACCTCGAACATCGTACTCTGCAGTTCGCGCGCCCGCTCCTCGTCGCCGTCGGCGTACGCCTCGTAGCAGTCGACGACCAGTTCCGGAAAGGCGTTGGCGACCGCGCTGACCGCGCCGCTGCACCCGATTTCCAGCCCGGTGAAAACGAGCGAGTCCGAACCCGCGAGAAACGTCAACTCCGGGTGGCCGTCGATCGCCTGTGCGAGCCACGGGACGTTCTTGCTCGAGTCCTTCACGCCCGCGACGGCGTCGATCGCGGCGAGTTCCGAGAGCGTCGACAGCGAAAGCTCGTTGCCGGTCTTGCTGGGAATGTGGTAGATGTAGAGCGGGAGCGAGACGGCGTCGGCGACCGCCCGGTAGTGGTCGAGGGCGGCCCGGCCGTCCAGCGGATAGTAGTAGGGCGTCACGACGACGATGCCGTCGGCGCCGACCGACGCGGCGTGCTCGGCGCGGGCGATCGTTCGGTGCGTGCTGGGCGCGCCGACGCCCGCGATGACCGGGACCTCGCCTCCCACCTCGTCGACGACCGCCTCGACCACCCGATCGCGCTCGTCGTCCGACAACAGCGGGAACTCGCCGTTCGTCCCCAGCGGGAAGACGCCGTGGACGCCCCGATCGACGACGAACCGCGCGTGGGCGGCCGTCGTCTCCTCGTCGAGGCTCTCGTCGTCGTGGAAGGCGGTGACGGTCGGCGGAACGACACCGTGCAGTGAGAGCGGATCCGCGGGTGCTGGATCGTGAGAGACCATGGTGGGGCCGTCCACCGAGAGGGGGATAAAACACGGTCTTGCGGGCGCCAGCGGGGCGGGTAGGACGGGAGCACCAGGCGCTCGTCGGCGGGTCGGACGATCGTCAGTCGATCGCCATCTCGTTCGCGGGATCCTCGATCTGCTCGCTCGCGAGTACGCGGTTGGCGCGGCGGAGCCGCTCGGAGAGGGCCTGGTGGGAGATGTCGAGTTCGTTGGCCAGTTCCTCCAGCGAGATCTCCCTCGGGACGTCGTAGTACCCCTGGCGGTACGCCTCGGCGATCGCCTCGCGCTGGGGTTCGGTCAACGCCGCCGTCGCCTCAAGATTCTCGTCCTGTCCGGCCTCGACCATCCGCCTGACATCGACGTGAACGCCCGCCGACTCCATCGCCTCGACGGCGTTCGAGAGTTCGTCTCGCTCCGCGAACAGGAGGCGGAGCGTCCACCGACCGTCGACGAACCGCACGCCGAGGACGGTCCCGCCGTGGGCGTACAGCGTCCCACAGACCGAACTGACGTCCTCGTCGTACTGGATCTGGTACAGGTACTCCTCGTCGTCGGTCTCGCCGTTCTCGAGGAGTTTGTGGTGTTCGGCGACGGTCGGATCGTCGTCGAGGGCCCGATCGAGTCGATCGACGTCGACGTTCGAGAACCAGACCAGCGGCATCGTCCGGGTCGGCCCCTCGGCCACGACGCTTTCGACGCGGAGTTCGAGGTTCTGGAGCGACTGGACGGTCGGTTCGAGTGCGAACTCGGCGGCCGAGAGGGTCACTTCCGCGATCGTCGTCACGGTGAACTCACCTCCGCGTGGCCGCCCGAGTCCGATTGGCGAACGACGCCGCTGCTGTCGTGGTACCGTGACTCGAATCGTCTCATAATTTTGCAGCCGATCCGCTGGTTCGAGACGGGAGCGAGCGGACGACGCGACGCGGCCCGTTCCGCAGAACGGTTCGTCGATCCGAGGACGATCGGCCGCGCCGATCCCCGCTCGACTCTCATCCGGATCGTGCTACTAGCCGTGAGACACCGAGTGCCGTTGATCGACGGGCCTTGGTGTTCCGGTGCTTTAAGACGGGTAACCGTATCGGGGAGAACGAGCGCGATATCGATAGGAAACGCCACGGAACGGGCGGAACCACCGGCGTCGATCAGTCGAGTCGAGCCAGCCGATTGAGCGCGTAGATCGTGCGCAAGACGTCGACGCTCTTGCCGCGATCGAAGACGAGTTCGTCGGTGTCGAGGACGTGTTCGAGGGTATCGCGGGAGGCGTGCTCCGGCGCCGCGGCGATCCCGGCGTCGGTCTCGTCGACCCATTCCATGACGCGGAGGTCGCTCTTCGAATCGCCCATCACTAGCGCGAACGGCTCCGCGATCCCGAGGACCTCGAGCGCCCGCTCGACGCCGACGACCTTGTTGAGTTCTAAGCTGCCGATCTCGGCCGCGTCGGCCTCGTAGTAGGCGACGTCGATCCGCTCCAGGACGTCGGCGAGGGGGTCCGGAACCGCGTCCGCGTCGAGGTCGGGGTACTCGCCCTCGCCTTCGAGGACGGCCCTGATCTCGGAATCCTGGGCGGCGTAGAACGCCCGCGTCCAGTCGCGGATCGGTTCGCCTTCGATCGCGACGAGGTCGGATTCGTCGGCTCCCGCGTCCTCGCCGCGATCTCCCGCCTCGTCCGCGTCGGGCTCCGCGACGTTGCGCTCCGCGTCGAAGCCGAGCGCCGTTCCGATCGCGTCAGCCAGCAGGTCGATCAGGTACACCAGCGCCTCGTCGATGATCTCGCGCGCCCTCGTAGCGCCGGTCTCGTAGTTGGGCTTCATCGTGACGTTGAACTCGTTGCCCTGCAGGTGACAGCCGCGTCGCAGGTTCTCCGGCGCCTCGGGGAGCACGCGGGCGCGAACGTCGTCGAAGACGTCGCGGATCTCCTCGTCCAGGTCCTCGTAGAGCAGCTGCTTCGTCTCGGCGCCGTGGCCCGGGGTGAACACGCCCGTTCCCGCCTCGTAGACGATCGAGAGGTTCCCGGAGTGGACGATCTCGCTCCCTAACCCTTGGATCGCGAAGCCTTTGACGTTCTCCAGGGTCTGACCCGTACAGATGACGATCGGCACGCCCGCGTCGTGAAACTCCGTCAGCACGTGCAGCGTCTCGCGGGGGATCTCGTTGTCCGTTCCGCCGGCCGATCGGAGCGTCTCGTCGACGTCCAGTACGAGGACGTTCACCGCCCGTTCGTACTTCGCGTCGAGATCGAGCGCGGTGAACGCCTGGTCGCGGGTCGCCCGGGCGGCGATCTCCGCGAACGTCTCCCCCGCGGCGAAGTCCGATCGGATCTCGTCCTTTCGGTCTTCGAGTTCCTCGTGCGCTTGCTGCCAGTGTTCGAGGGCCACCCGCGAGTCGACGGCCGGAAAGATATCGACGAACTCCTGATACTCCCGGAGCGCCTTCGTGTCGTACTCGTCGTAGAGGCGATAGACGAGATCGTATCGTTCCATGTCCCTTACAGGCGTCGGCAGCGGGATAATCGTTTCCAGTCGACGAACGGGGACGCCGCCCGGATCGCGCCGAACGCACCGCGCCGCCGTCGCGGAACCGCCCGTCGCACGAATCGCCTGCCTCGCAGCATTGATAAAAGCAGCCCCCGAACTCGAAGCCATATGAAAAACGTCGACGACCTCATCGAGAGTGCAGCCGAGCTCGCGTCCCGGGGGCTCTCGAAGGGCGAGATCGCGGACGAGTTGAACGTCTCCAGAGAAACGGCGAGCTGGCTCGTCGAGCGCAGCGGCGCGACGACGCAGCCGACCGATCAGGGGGGAACGGAAGCGGAAGGCGCTCGCGCGAGCGGGCCGCAGGACATCCACGTCGACTGGTCGGCGATCGGCCGCGACAGCGGCCGCATGAGCGCCATCGCCTCGGCGATGGCCGATCTGCTCGCCAAACACGGCGAAGACGTCGACCTCACGATCGGAATCGAGAAGGCCGGCACGCCGATCGCGACGCTCATCGCGCGCGAGCTCGAGACCGATCTGGGGACGTACACGCCGGCGAAACACCAGTGGGAGGAAGGCGACATCGATGACCTCGGCGGCACCTTCTCGCGGAACTTCGCCGGGATCCGCGACCGCGAGTGTTACGTCGTCGACGACACGATCACGAGCGGCACCACCATGCGGGAGACGATCGACGCCATCCGCGCGGAGGGCGGCGAGCCGCTGGCCTGCGTCGTGCTGGCGGATAAACAGGGCCTCGAAGAACTCGACGGGGTCCCCGTCTACTCGCTGTTACAGGTCATCAGCGTCGGTCAGGAAGAGTAACCGCGAGACGAGCGCGCGGAAGCCGTCGACACGCGGGTCCGGACCCGTACACTGGCAGGCAGTGATCTTTTCGCCGTAACGGTATCAGTAGGGCTAATGAGTACTCCGTCGACAGCAGACCGCGTTCGATCGCGCTCCGCGTCGTCCCGAGTCGCGTCGCGGTCGGAGCCACCGCGACAGCCGACGGATCGGTCGTTGCTTCCGGGTCGATCGATCGTCCGGCAGTCGAAGGCGGGTGAGTTCGGATGACCCGACTGAGCCGCCGACAGTACGTCGGTGCGGCCGCGGCGACGGGACTGGCCGCGCTCGCCGGCTGTAGCGATCTGCTCGACGATATCGACTCCCAGAACGAGGAACCCGTCGGCGAGGAATCGAACGCCAGCGAGAACGGGGGCGGGTCCGAAGACGAAATCGACTACGAGAACGTCGAGGGGAGCATTTCGTTCGTCCGCCCGTCCGACGGCGACGAGGTCACGAGCCCCGTCTCGATCGAACTCGAGGTCGAGAACTTCGATGTGACGCCGGCCGGCGACGAACCCCAGCAGGGCGCCGGCCATCTGCACGTCATCGTCGACGAGGGCTGCGTCGAGCCGGGCGAGCTAATCGAGTTCGACGAGGGGTACGAACACATCAGCGACGGCGAACTCGAAACGCAACTCCAGATGGATCCCGGGGAGTACGACCTCTGTGCGCAGGCCGGCGACGCCACCCACCACGCGTACGCGCTGACCGACGAAATTTCGATCGAGGTGACCGAGGACACGAGCCAGGAAGGCGCGGAGGGCAACCCGCCGGACGAACGGAATCAGAGCGAGTCGGGCGACGCCGACGACGAAAACCCGATAAACGTGAACGAGACGGAGAACGAGACGGAGAACGAGTCGGACGGCGAAAACGCGAGCGAATCGGGCGGCGAGTGACGGCCCGCGCGGCGACGGCGCGACGGGCCGCGGGAGGCGATCGGAAACCGCGCCGCCGCGAGCGCGCCGTCGCTCCGGGAGCGACTGTGCGATAAAAAGTGTCGGTTCGCGCGGAGACGGAACGGCGTTAGCCGTGGATGCCCATCGCTTCGATCTGTTCTTGATACCGGTTGCGGATCGTCACTTCGGTCACCTGGGCGACGTCTGCGACCTCGCGCTGGGTCTTCTTCTCGTTGCAGAGCAGGGACGCAGCGTAGATCGCGGCGGCGGCGTATCCGGTCGGCGACTTGCCCGAGAGGAGCCCTTCTTCGGCGGTCTTCTCGATGATTTCGTTGGCCTTGGTCTGGACCTCTTCGGAAAGTTCGAGTTCAGAACAGAAGCGCGGGACGTATTTCTTCGGGTCGACGGGTCGCATCTCGAGGCCGAGTTCCTGCGAGATGTATCGATACGTACGACCGATCTCCTTGCGTTCGACGCGGGACACCTCTGAAATCTCCTCGAGACTGCGCGGAATTCCTTCCTTGCGACAGGCGGCATACAGCGCCGACGTCGCGACGCCTTCGATCGAGCGACCGCGGATGAGGTCCTCTTTGAGTGCGCGTCGATAGATGACCGACGCAACCTCGCGGACCGAACGCGGAACGCCCAGTGCGGACGCCATTCGATCGATCTCGCTGAGCGCGAACTGGAGGTTTCGCTCGCCAGCGTCCTTGGTCCGAATTCGCTCCTGCCACTTGCGCAGCCGGTGCATCTGGCTGCGCTTTTTCGAGGAAATAGATCGGCCGTACGCGTCCTTGTCTTTCCAGTCGATCGTCGTGGTCAGCCCCTTGTCGTGCATCGTCTGGGTCGTCGGCGCGCCGACGCGGGACTTCTCCTGTCGTTCCTGGTGGTTGAACGCCCGCCACTCAGGGCCAGGGTCGATTTTTTCTTCCTCCACGACGAGCCCACAGTCTTCGCAGATGAGCTCACCCCGGTCGGAGTCCTTTACGAGATTGTCCGATTCGCACTCGGGGCAAGCACGTACCCCCTCCTGATCCTCGGTCTCGTCCGTCTCACGCGTTCGCTCCCGCTGGCGGGTGGGCCGTGTCATCGCACTTTTATAGTAGTATCACCATAGTATATAAACCCTTGGGAATCGTTTTGTGCGATTGATCCGTATCTCCGGAAAACGGGGGATAGGGCTCCTCAGAGTCGATGTTTACGATTTGGAACCGGAAAACCTTTATTCATTTCCGATCGACCTCAGGATCTGATGCCGGTCATCGAATGCGACGTCGACGCGGCCCGCGAACGCCTCGAAGAGGCGGGTGTCTCCGTTGAATCCGGAAATACGGACCACGAACGCTGGCGCGCGAGCCGCGGCGGCGCGACTGCGGTCGCCTACGACGACAAGGTCGTGATCCAGGGCAGTGGTCCGCAGGACATCGAGGCACTGTTGCGCGGAGGCGGCGGGCGCGCGCACGTCTACTTTGACGGTGCGGCCCGCGGGAACCCCGGCCCCGCCGCCGTCGGCTGGGTGATCGTCACCGGCGACGGCATCGCCGCCGAGGGCAGCGATCGGATCGGGCGCGCGACGAACAACCAGGCCGAGTACGAGGCGCTGATCGCCGCCCTCGAGGTGGCCGGCGACTACGGCTACGACGAGATCCACGTCCGCGGCGACTCCGAACTGATCGTCAAGCAGGTCCGCGGCGAGTACGACACGAACAACCCCGAGCTCCGGGAGAAGCGCGTGACCGTCCACGAACTGCTCACCGACTTCGACGAGTGGACCCTCGAACACGTCCCCCGCGAGGTGAACGATCGGGCCGACGCGCTCGCGAACGAAGCGCTCGATCAGGCCTGAGTACTCGGGCGCGGACGCCTTTTCGTCGGTAACGGGACTACGAATGTTGCGAAACCGGTCGATGATTCACCACCTGAATGCGATCGGTTCGAACCAGCAAATGAAAATCCCCTCGAGCCCCAACGATCGGGTATGAGCGATCGGACCGGAGCCGGCGCGGCCGAAGACGACGAGTCGGTGGAGACCGGCGCCGACGAACTTCCCGCCGACGTCATCGATGAAGCTGAGCGGCTCACCAGGCTCAAACGACAGGCGATCGACCCGGACGAACGCGCGGCCTACGACGAGCGGCGGGAGCGACTGCTCGCCGACCATGACTTTACCGCCCGCGTTCGCGACGAGGGTGACGCGACGCTCGTGCTTCATCCCGAGGAGTGGCACGAGAACGGCGTCGTCCGAACCGATCGGATCAACGATCTCTCGCGCGCGGTAGAGATCCGACTGGAAGGCGCGGCGGATCCGGACGACTGGGACGCCGTCGACGAGGCGAATCGACGGCTCGTTGACGAGGTCAGAGGCACCCACGGCGACGTCCATGGCGACAACGCCGCGGCGCTCGCGGACTTCCTGAGTAACCACTACGCGAAGCCGATCGAGGCGGCGACGGCCGACGAACTCGCCGAGTTTCGGTCGGAGTACTTCGTTCGAAACGCGTGGCCGTCCGAAAAGCAACGAGCCGCGATCGACGACTCGATCAGGCTCGTATACGAGACGGCCGGTGAACCGGTGCCCGAATTCCGGATTCAGTAGTTCAGTAGCTATTCTCGACGATCTCGCGGATCTCGTCGGCGCGATCGTCGTCCGTGACGACCTTCGAGAGGGTCCACGTGACGCCGTCGAGGACGGCGTCGTAGCCGTCGTCGGTCAGCGAGTACTGGTTGGTTCGCTTGTCGAGTTCGCTCTTCTCGACGAGTCCCAGGTCGACGAGTTCGTCGAGGTTGGGGTAGAGGCGGCCGTGGTTCACCTCAGTGCCGTAGTAGTCCTCGAGTTCGCGCTTGATCGCCAGCCCGTACATGGGCTCTTTCGCGAGGATGACGAGGATGTTGTTCTGGAACGCGGTGAGATCGCGTGCGATACTCTGTTCGCCGGTGATTGATCGTGCCTCTGACATACCTGTCTAAATGTCACCAGACTATTTAAGACTTGCCAACTATTCGCGTGGTACCGTCGGTCAGCTCGGTCGTGACCGAACCCGTCGATCCCGAGACCGAGTCCCGGGGCGTCTGTCGGCTGCCTGGTGGCCTCGGTTTGAAGATGACACTCGATTACGAAAGTACTTTTTGATCCACCGGCGCAGTTCCGGGTACATGGTCAACCTCTGGGAAGACCTCGGAACTGGACCGAACCCGCCGGAAGAGATCTACGCCGTCGTCGAGTGTCTCAAAGGCGAGCGAAACAAATACGAGTACGATAAGGACGTCCCCGGCGTCGTCCTCGATCGGGTGCTCCACAGCAACGTCCACTACCCCAGCGACTACGGCTTCATTCCGCAGTCGTACTACGACGACGAGGATCCCTTCGACGTGCTCGTCCTCGTCGAGGACCAGACGTTCCCCGGCTGCGTCGTCGAGGCCCGTCCCGTCGCCCTGATGAAGATGGACGACGACGGCGAGCAGGACGACAAGGTCATCGCCGTCCCGACGGAGGACCCGCGCTTCGATCACATCGAGGACATAGACGACATCCCTCAGCAACAGCGCGACGAGATCGACGAGTTCTTCGCGACCTACAAGAACCTCGAGGCGGGCAAGGAAGTCGAGACGCTGGGCTGGGAGGACAAGCAAGCCGCCTACGACGCGATCGAGCACGCACAGGACCTCTACGAGGAGCACTTCGGGTAAGTCGACGGATCGTCGCCGACAGTCGATCGACGGCGGCGGGCGGACGTTCGTCGATCGCCCGACGCCGGTGGGCCGACGCCCGTCGACCGGGAACCGGTCGGTTTTTCTACAGTAACGCGGTTCAGGGAGCCCTTTAGTCGTCTCCCCGTTCAGTGGCGGGTGATGACGACCATCGACGGCGCCCGCCTCGCCATCCTCACTGGCAAGCGCGCGCCGACGCTCACGGAAGACGGTCGCGCCCTGGCCGACGCGTTAGCGGAGCGCAGGGTTCGAACGGACCCCGTCGTCTGGACGGAAGGCCCGGCCGGAACGGAGGGTCCGAACGGCTGGTCGCGCTACGACGCCGTCCTCGTCAGGTCGTGCTGGGACTATCACGCGAACCCGGACGGGTTCCACCGCGCGCTCGACGACATCGACCGACGGGAGCGCCAGGTTGATTTTCCCGAAGCGCCGTGGAACTGAGACCGGTACAGCGGATCGCTACCGGCCGGTCGGGCGATGGATCGTGACGAGGGCGCGCGGCGTCCGAAATCGGATTCACGGGAGTTATCCCCGCCGGTGCGACTCATGCATTATGAGCATGAGTAATTTTATTGGGTTCCGTGACGTACACGATCGTGTATGGCAGCAACCAACCCGTCCGCCCGTGATTCCCCGTCCCGCGACGTCGACGACCCCGGTGTCGGACTGAACCATCCGACGGTCGTTCCGACCAACTTCGATCCGGACGAGAACGACCGCGAGTAGTGAACAGGGACAGCAAACGACGGCTGGTTCCCGAACCGTACGCGCTACTCTCGGCGATCCGTCGACGGTGATTGTGGCGCGGTTGCCGGGAGGTACGGCGTCCCCGAAAAGCTGTCAACGGTTCTCGAAAACAGTGTCTCGAAACGAACCTTCTTGTATGCGGTCGGACTACGATCTTCCATGGGTCTGTTCGACCGATTGCGGGGCGATAGCGATCCCCGGGTCGCGTTTATCGGTGTAGACGGAGTGCCGTACAGTCTCCTCTCGGAGAACGAGGAACTCTTTCCCAATTTCGCGGCGATCGCCGACGAGGGCACGGCGAGCGAGATTTCGAGCATCGTGCCGCCGGAGTCGAGCGCCTGCTGGCCCTCGCTGACGACCGGAACGAACCCTGGCGAGACGGGCGTCTACGGCTTTCAGGACCGAGAAGTCGGCACCTACGACACCTACGTCCCGATGGGACGAGAGGTCCAGGCCGATCGGGTCTGGGACCGCGTCCAGGAGGCCGGTCGCCGGGCGACCGTCATGAACGTTCCCGTCACGTTCCCGCCACAGCGCAACGTCCAGCGGATGGTCTCGGGCTTTCTCTCTCCCGGACTCGACAAGGCGGCCTACCCCGACGACGTCCGCGACTACCTCGAGACGCTCGACTACCGGATCGACGTCAACCCGAAACTCGGCCATCAGGAGGACAGGTCCGAGTTCATCGAGGACGCCCACGCCACGCTCGACGCCCGGTTCGAGGCGTTCAACCACTACATCGAAGAGGACGACTGGGACCTCTTCTTCGGCGTCTTCATGACGACCGATCGGGTCAACCACTTCCTCTTCAAGGACTACGAGCGCAACGGCGCGTACGAGGACGAGTTCATCGACTTCTACCGGAAGGTCGACGAGTACATCGGCCGACTGCGCGACGCGCTCCCGGAGGACGTCACCATGATCGTCGCCTCCGATCACGGCTTCACCAGCCTCGACTACGAGGTCCACTTCAACGAGTGGCTCCGCGAGGAGGGGTGGCTCTCCTTCCGGACCGACGACCCCGAGGAACTGGACGATATCGCCGACGAGACGAAGGCCTACTCGTTCATCCCCGGCCGCTTCTACATCAACCTCGAGGGTCGCGAACCGCGCGGCTCCGTCCCCGAGGACGAGTACGACGCCGTCCGGGACGAACTCAAGGCCGAACTCGAGGCCCTCGAAGGCCCCGATGGCACCAAGGTCGTCGATCGCGTCGTCGAGAAGGAGGACGCCTTCCGCGGCGACCACGACGAGATCGCCCCCGACCTCGTCGCCATCCCGAACAAGGGTTTCGACCTCAAGTCCGGCTTTAAGGCCGACTCGGAGGTCTTCGACACCGGCCCGCGAAACGGGATGCACAGCTTCGACGATACCGCCCTGTACATCGACGACCCCGACGCGACGATCGGCGACGCCGACCTCTTCGACGTCACGCCGACGATCCTCGACCTGATGGACGTCGAGTACGGCCGCGGCGAGTTCGACGGTGCCAGCCTGGTGTAGGATCTCGAGCCGCCGTCGGTCCGTTTCAGTCCGTTCTTGAGAGTCACGAACCGCGACCCATCCTGGTCGCGTTCCTCGACTACCGATACCGGGTTTCTTCCTGACCATCGATCGGCGTACGAAGTGTCCGAGGGATCGTCATCGAGACGCCACTCGGTGTCGCAGTCCGCGAGTTCCGTGCGGGGAACCGTACCGATCGGAATTCCCGTTCGGACGGGAACGGATGAGTTCGATCAAACCGGGCGTTACGTCCCGGCAAACTTCTGTTCGAGGAACCGGACGAGGAGGTACGCCGCCAACCGCTGGGTTCCCTCTGTCGGATCGTAGGTGGGGGCAACCTCCATCAGGTCGACCGCACCGACGATGTCGCGCGCCCCGAGGACGTCCATGACGGTGAGCGCTTCGCGGGCGGACAGTCCGCCTGGGACCGGCGTTCCCGTTCCGGGCGCGGCGGCCGGATCGACCGCGTCGATATCGAAGGTCACGTAGACGGCGTCGGCGTCGGCGCCGGCGGCGTCGATCGCGTCCGTCACGACCGATCGAATCCCGCGTTCGCGGACGTCGGCCATCGTGTAGAGGTTCAGTCCACTCTCCTCCGCGAACTTGAAGAACGCCGGGCTCTCGTAACCCCGGATGCCGACGTGGCTGACGTGGTCGTAGTCCACGTACTCCGAGTCGGCGATGTGATGAGTCGGCGTGGCGTGGAAGTGTTCCCCAAAGACGGAGCTCTCGCTGACTGTGTCGGTGTGGGCGTCAATCTGAACGAGCCCGACGCGGTCCGCGTCGCTGCCCTCCGCGAACCCCCTGAAGGAGGGGTACGTGCAGTAGTGGTCTCCGCCCAGCAACACCGGAAACGCCTGTTCGGCGACCGTCGCGACGTGTGCCGTGATGCTCTCGGCGGTCGTCTCGCGATCCATCGGGAAGACCGGTACGTCGCCGCAGTCGGTGACGGAGAACCGAGAGAAGTCGACCTGTCGGCCGGTATCCATGTTCGTCAGGCCACCTTTGTAACCCGAGAGGTACGCCCACCACGCGCTGGCCCGTCGGATCGCCTCGGGACCGTACCGTGCTCCCGGACGGTTGCTCACGGCGCCGTCGTACGGCGCCCCCAGCACGGCCACGTCGGCGTCATCGAGGTCGTCGACGCTCCCGGGCTCGCCCTTCAGGAACGTATTGTAGCCGGCGTACGCCAGTTCGGCGTCCGCGCCCCGCGTCCGCTCGCGAAACGCCGCGGCCCGCGATCGGTCGCTCATCGATCCACCTCCGTTTCGAGAGCCGATCGAACTCCCACGACGACCCGCTCGAGCTGCGACCGTTCGATCGACAGCGGCGGCTGGAGCCGGAGGACGTTCGAGTAGTATCCACCGACGCCGACGACGACGCCGTCGTCTCGGAGGCGGTCCGCGACGCGTTTCGCGAGTTTCGAGTCGGGTTCCGGTGCGACCCCGCGGGGTCCGTCCATCGCCGGATCGACGATCTCGAGACCGCGCATCAGACCGAGTCCGCGTGCGTCGCCGACGACGTCGAACTCGGATTCCAGCGCCGCGAGTTCGTCCCCGAGCCACGCGCCCTGTTCGCGCGCATTATCGATGATCCCGTCGTGGAGTTCGTCGATCGTCGCCATCGCAGCCGCACAGGCGACGGGATTGCCGCCGAACGTCGAGAGGTGGTCTCCGGACTCGAAGGCGTCAGCGACCTCTTCACGGGCCGTAAACGCTCCGAGTGGCAGTCCGTTCGCGATTCCTTTCGCCTGCGTGATGATATCGGGGACGACGTCGAAGTGGTCGACGGCCCAGAGCTCGCCGGTCCGACCGTATCCGGTCTGTACCTCGTCGGCGATCAACAGCGCGTCGTGCTCGTGGGCGATCTCCCGGACGCGCTCGAGCCAGCCCGTCGGCGGGACGACGATTCCGCCCTCGCCCATTACGGGTTCGACGACGATCGCGGCGAGGTCGCCCGCGGTGTGAGTTCCGATGACGCGCTCGACGTTCTCGGCGCAGTCGACCGAGCAGATATCGCCGTCGCAGGATGGGCACCGATAGCCGTAGGGCGGTTCGACGTGCGAAACGTCGTTGATAGTCGGCGTCATTCCGTTCTTGTAGGCCCTGTTTCCGGTCAGGGCGAGACTACCGAGAGTTCGACCGTGGAACCCCATCTCGAGGGAGATTACCTCCTTGCTGCCGGTGTACTTCCGCGCGAGTTTGATCGCCCCCTCGACGGCTTCCGTTCCGGAGTTACAGAAGAACGTCTTCTTGAGATCGCCAGGCGTTTCGCCGGCGAGTCTCTCGGCGAGGTCGGCGACGGGCGCGTTCGGGTGGACGTACGAACAGCCGTGGACGAACTCCTCGAGTTGCGTTTTCGCCGCGTCGACCACCGCCTCGTTGTTGTGTCCGACGTTGGTCACGGAAATCCCTGAAAACGCGTCGAGATACTCGTTTCCGTCGAAATCCTCCACGGTCACCCCCGACGCTCGCCGAATGGGGACGTTCAAGTTCTTCCAGATCGGGGGGAGATACTCCTCGTACTGCCGTTCGATAGTCTCGTTCGTGTGATCGGACATGGTGGTAATGTATTGCCACCCCTTTTCGACTGCAGGGGTAAAAATGTGAGGTACGTTTATTTCTCGGGAACGGACAGTAGCTATCGATGGCCGAATCCCTCGATCGCCGCTCGTACGATCTGCTGCGGCTCATCGACGAATACGAGCCGATCGGCAGTATCCGACTCGTCGACTGTATGCAACGGCGCGGCTATTCGATCAAGGGCCGTACGGTCCGGCTCGCTCTCTCCGAACTCGACGACCGCGGACTCACGGAGAAAGTGCCCGGGAAAGGACGACGATTGACCGACGCCGGTCGAGCCGAACTCGACCGCGGGGACATCCACGGCCGACGCGAACGGGTGCGCGCCCGGATCGCGACCCTGACGAGTCAGGTCACATACGATCCGTTCGAGGACATCGGCGAAGTAATCGCCTCCGCCGTGACGGTCTCCGAGGCCGACGCGGACGCGGGGCTCGAGGCGCTGTCCGCACTGGCCGACACGCCGATCGGTCCGGTCCCGGTCGCGACCGAACGCGCCGGAGACGACTGGCGTCTGCTCGTCCCCTCGAGTCTCACGCTCGACGGCGTCTTGCTCTCTCGAGGGATCAGAGCCGATCTCGAGACCGCTGCGCTCGCGGAATACCGTCTCGATCCGGATTCGGACGCCGTTTCGACGGACCCGGCCGATGACGAGGGTGCGATCGTTCGGTACACGGACGCCATTAGCGGCGAACGGTCGACGATGGACATCGTCACTCTCCTCTTGGAGGCCCGCAGGACGAGCGCGACTCGACTCATCGAGGGAACCGATCCCGCCCTGCTCGTCGTCGACAATCGCGAGGTGCCGCTGGTCCGGTACGAGGAAACGCGCGATCTGTCCGAGACGATGCGCGACCGCCTCGGCGGCATCCTCGACCTGCGTCGGCCCCGCGAGAGTGGTCCGTTCCCGCTCGAAAAACCCACGTGGGACTTCGCCTCGCTCACGTACGGCGCCGGCGAAATCGCGCTCTCGCTGCTCGTCGAAGAAGGGATCGCCGCGTCGTTCGAGACGCTGTCCGGTCTCGTTCCCCGCAGCGAGTTCGAATCCGCCGCGATCGCGGTCGTCGAGGAGTGACGCCCGGTAGCCGTTTGAACCATCTTGTCGTACGCACCGCGGATCGACGTCGCCCCGCGAGCCCGTCATCTGCGTCAATCGACGAAGAGCTTATATATCATTAGGTGGCATGATGTTTCCATGGTAAATACACTCATTGATGGTTCGATCGTCGCCCTATACTTTCTGGCGATGGTCGGCGTCGGCTACTGGGGGTATCAACGCTCGGAATCACTCGAGGATTACTTCGTCGCGGGACGAAACATCCCGCTGTGGATGTACGTGCCGGTGATGTCGGCCATCATCCTCGGCGGCGCGTCCACGATCGGCGGCGGCGGACTCGGGTACGACCATGGGATTTCCGGCGCGTGGCTCGTCGTATGGCTCGGCCTCGGGGTCGCAGCGATCGGCTTTCTCATCTCGACGGACCTCGCCAACCTCGAGGCGTACACGATCGGTGACGTCCTCGAACGGCGGTTCGACAAGTATTCCGGTACCGTCGGCGCGGCGATCGCCGGCGTCTACGCGCTCGCGATTGCGATCACGCAAATCATCGCTATCGGGACGACCCTCAACGCGCTGTTCGGCGTCGATATAACGACGATGATCGTCGCCGCGGGCACGATCGTCGTCCTCTACACGTCGATGGGCGGTATGCTCTCCGTGACGATTACCGACTTCGTTCAGTGGATCATCATGACCGTCGGCGTCTTCCTGCTCGCGCTTCCACTCGGCCTCATGGAAGTCGGCGGCGTCTCGGGACTCGGCGCGGAACTCGATCCCTCGTATTTCAGTCCGACGGGCATCGGGCTGAGCACGGTCGTGAGTTACTTCCTGTTGTACTGTCTGGGGATCATGATCGGACAGGACATCTGGCAGCGCGTGTTCACGGCCGACAGTCCGGAGACCGCCCGGATCGGCAATATCGCGACCGGCGTCTACGCGGTCGTCTACGGTATCGCGACCGCGGTCCTCGGGATGATTGCGCTCGTCCTCTTTCCCGCGCTCGAGAATCCCGATATGGCGCTGCCGATGATGGTTCTCGAGATCGTTCCCGTCGGACTCTCCGGACTGATCCTCGCCGGCTTCATTTCGGCGATGATGTCGACGGCCGACTCGGCGCTGCTGGCTTCGAGCACGCTGTTCACGAACGACGTGTACCGTCGGTTCATCAATCCCGATGCGTCCGACAACCGGTCCACGCAGATCTCGCGACTCCTGATCCTCGTTCTCGGCGCGGGAGCGACCGCGACTGCGGTCTGGATCGGCGACGTCATCGCCGCGCTCACGCTCGCGTACAACCTGCTGGTCGGTGCCATCTTCGTTCCGATCCTCGGCGCCTTCTTCTGGAAGCGCGCGACCTGGCAGGGCGCGCTCTCGTCGATCGTGGTCAGTAACGCCGTCGTCGTCGCGAGTATGATTCTCTACGGCTTCGGTTCGGATCGACCGATCGTCGTCGGCCTGGCGACGAGCCTCGTCGTGTTCGTGACCGTGAGCTTGGTCACTGCAACGCCCTCTCGCAGCGATACCGACCAGTGGCTCGAGTCCGGCGAGGAGTCGAAGCATCCCGAGTGACCGGATCGAAGACCACTCGCGCGTCAGTTGCGCCCGAATTCGGTCCCGTTTTCCGGACGCGACCGCTTCACCCGGATATCGCTATGCCACTCGAGGAAGTCATTCGCGCTCGCGGTCACGAGAACGTTCGCGCCGAGCACGCGAGCACGTTCGAGGTGACGACCGACGACTATCTCACGTCCGCGGGGGACTGCATCCTCGCGATCGAGGCCGATCGCGCGCCGGCCGATTTCGATCCCGACTTCGTCGACGCCTGTCAGGACCGGGAGGCGACGATCACCGTCACGATCGACGCCGACGGCTACAGCGACAGCGTGACCGGTCGCGGGAATCCCGACTTGGAGTTCACCAGCGAGCGCAGCGCGGTGGGCCGAACGAGCGACTACGTGGACGACCGGACGATCGTAAACGGCGCCGAGTTCGCGGCCGAAGGGTTCGATCGGGATCTCGTCGACGCGCTGGCCGACGGCGCCGAGGCGACGGTGACGATCACCGTCGACTGAGGACTCGGCGCGATCGACCGACCGGATCCGCCGTCGTTTTGGCGTCCGGGCTACGACGTCGAGCGTATGAGCGACGATCCGGAGCCTGCGGTCAACATCAGCGGGGGTGCGGACGGCGGCGGGATCGCCGCCGAGTTCGATCCGGCGACCGCGGACACCCGCGCGGAGGCGGTCGTCGATCGGCTGGGCGAACTCTACTGGCAAAAGACCTACGGCGGGCAGGACGCGTTCACCTGTCTCGTGCGGACGATCCTGAGCCAGAACACGAGCGACAAGGCGAGCCAGCCGGCCCACGACGCCCTGATCGCACGATACGACGTTTCGGAGGTGGATCTCGCCGCGTCGATCGCCGCCGCCGAGCAGTCGGAACTCGCGGAGACGATCAGTTCAGCCGGTCTGTACAACCAGAAGTCCGAGATTCTCATCGCAACCGCCGAGTGGGTGCTGGAGGAGCTCGGCTCCGCGGCCGAATTCGACGCGTTCGTCAAGGACGAAGATCCGGAGACGGTTCGCCGGACCCTGCTCGAAGTTCGCGGCGTCGGTCCGAAAACCGCCGACTGCGTCCTGCTGTTCGCGGGCGGCCGCGGCGGCGTTTTCCCCGTCGACACGCACGTCCACCGGATCTACCGCCGATTGGGGATCGCCCCGCCGGACGCCGACCACGAGGCGGTTCGCGCCGTCCTCGAGCGGGACGTACCGGCTGCGAAGTGCGGCTTCGGGCACACCGCCACGATCCAGTTCGGTCGCGAATACTGCACCGCGCGCAAACCGGCCTGCCTGGACGATCCGGAAGCCTGTCCGATGGCCGATCTGTGCGACCAAGTCGGGGTCTACCCCGACGCCGGCGAGGTCGTCGATCCCGCCGAGACGATCGAGTGAGGGCGGCGGATTACGGTGACTCGATGATTCGCTCGATCCGGGTGAGGACCTCGTCCGCGCTGAACGGTTTCGTGAGGTAGTCCGACGCCCCCTGTTCGAGTCCGCGAACGACGTCTTCCTCGCTGGATTTCGAGGTGAGCAACAGCACCGGCAACGACGAGAGCGACTCGTCATCCCGGATCCGATCGAGTACCTCGAGCCCGCTGACCCGCGGCATCATGATGTCGAGAATCACCGCCGCCGGCAGCGCCGACGCCTCCCGAAGATAGTCGAGACACGCTCGCCCGTCTTCCACCTCGACGACGTCGTAACCGTTCGCCTGAAGTTTGTACTGAAGCAGGTACCGAACGTCCGCGTTGTCCTCCGCGATGAGAACCGTTCGGGTCATTGCTCGGAAGATCTGGACGCGTCATCGCCGGTCGCTTCGTCGTCCTGTGGCGGCGAGACGAGCATCGATGTGAGGCCCGCGATGTGGAGGGGACGCTGGATGAACAGCTTCCCGCCGAGCGTGTAGCGGACGCTGCCCGTTTCCAGCCGCCGATCGACGAGGACGACCGGAAGACGTCGACCGCGTCGCCGCTCGCGAAGCGTCCGAACGGCCGCTTTCTCCCGATCGGTTCGCCCGTCGACCCGAGCGACCGCGAGATCGAACGTCTCCTCCTGTACCGTCGTCTCCACGTCGTCGAGATCGGTGACGGTCGTCGCCATCCACCCCGGCGGACCGTCGGCGAGCGCTTCGTCGGCATCGGTCGCGTCGAGGACGACGATTCGTATCTCGTCTTCGGTCCCGACGCCCAGGATCGTCTGTATCGCTTCGCTGAGCAGCTCTTCGCGCCCCGGGAGCAACGCGGACACGCCGAGTTGCGGCATGTCGGTCGTTTCGTCGCGCACGATCGACATCGCGAGAACTCCCGTCTCTTCGTTCCCCTCCTCCCGAGCGATCGTCTCCGCCGCGTCGATGCAGGTCTCGTCCGACGCGAACACCTCGGCGACGATCGTCGTCGAAGGGTCGTCTCGGACGGCTTCCCGAGCGTCCGCCGGATCGTCGACGATCGCGGCATCGTAGCCGAGATCGTCGAGCTGTTCGCCGAGCAGCGTCCTGATCTCCGGATCGAGGGACAGAACGGCGAACGGCCCGTCGCCGACCTCCGAGACGGCGGCCGCATCCGGATCGGAATCCGCGGCGCGTCCGGCGCGGATGTTCGCGAGCCGGGTGTCGAACGACGACGTCATCGTCTCGACCGCGGCATCCAGTTCGGTTGCCTTTCGGAGAACGAGCGTCGTGAACTCCTTTTGCTCGTCGGATAGCGGACCGACCACCTCGTCGGTCAGCAACTCCATGTAGCCGAGGATGGCCGTCAGCGGCGTCCGAAGTTCGTGGGAGGTCTGCTCGAACACCTCCCGTTGGAAGTTGGCGAACGTGGTGAGCTGGCGCTCCATCGACTCGACCTCGTTGTTCAACGCGAGCTGCTCGAGACGGGCCTCGATGATCCATCCCAGGAGCCTGGCGTAGTGGACGTCCTCCGCGTCGAACTCGTCGCTGTCCGTCACGAGCTGTACCATCTTCCCGTCACCGATCGGCGAGCACAGCGCCTGCCCGCCCTCGAACGGCACCTCGGCGTCGATCGCCGACGCGGCGTCCTCGATCAGGACCGTCTCGTGTCGATCGGTCACCGCGTCGATCTTGGGGGCCGTGATCGGAAGCTGACGGGCCCAATCGTCGGGATCGGAACGCGTACTCGTGACCGTCATCCACTGATCGCCTCGCGGAATGGCGATGATCGCGTACCGAACGTCGAAAAGGCCGTATGCGCCGGCGATCGCGTGATCGTACACGTCGGTTTCCGTCGGTAAGTCGACGATACGCTCCGCGACCCCATAGAGCTGTTCGAGCCGGCGTGTCGCCTCGTTGTCCACGAGGAGTCCCTGGAGGAGGTCCTCAATGCCGGCTTCCGGATCGTCGGTTCGCTCCCGCGATTCGTTGGAATTGTCAGTCACGTAACCCACCTTCCCGTTCCGGTACCCGCTCGTCGAGGGTGCAGAGATCGGTTTCGGCTGGGATCGCGTTCTCGGCGTCGACGATCTCGTAGTCCGCGAGCGCATCCGCCGGCAGACCGCAGTTTCGCCGCTGGCTAACGCAGAACGCTACCCGGAACGCTTCGAGTTCGAGGTCCTCCATCATCGGTTACTCGTGGTTATTGGTCAATCGTAACAGTCGTCGATCCGGTAGGTGCTCCCGTGAGCACGCCTTCGTAGTCGGTCAACCGGTCACCGACTTCGGGTCCGTCCTCGGCGATCGCCTTCTCGATTTCACCATTCGATCCGAGGCACCGCAAGGGGACAATCTTGTCGGCAGGATAACTGATGTGTTGAGCGCTCACGGTGAACTGTTCGGTGGTCATCACTAGTTCGACGTCTCGGCCCCCGACCGCTTGCCTGACGCGAGTCGCGAGCTCGTTGAGGATACGGGCGAGCGCTTCGGCCCATTCGGGGGGGACGACGCTGTTCGCGTCTTCGCTGAAGAACCGATCGCTCCCGGCGCTGAGATCGAGCACCGAGACGCTCGAGAGGTCGACGGCGAGTGACGCGTTTCGGAGACGGTCCGCGTCCCGTTCTTCGAAACCGATACACAGCCCGCTGCTCGCCGCCAGCAACTGCAACAGGAGGATCGTCTTCCCGGTGCCTGACCCGCCGCTGACAGTCGCGATCTGCCCCCGGATGAACCCTCCGTAGAGCGCGTCATCGAGGTCGGGCGTCCCCGAGTTGCCGTACTGGACGGAATCTTCTGGCACCATTGCCTATCGGTATCTTACAACACAGCCAGTTACTTAAGCCGACGGCCGTCCCAGTGTACCCGATCGGAGAGATACCCTACCAGCGTCCCGGTCGTCGTCGAAGCGAGGGCACGGTCGATGTGATCGAATCGCGATGGCGCACCGAACGAGAGCGGCCCGAACTACAGGAATCTGAACGTCTCGAGGTTCTTCGGCGCGAAGGTTCGCATGTTGAACTCGTGGTAGAGCGCCGAGGAGAGGTCCTGCGTGGAGCGTTCGTCGCCGTGGACGCAGAGCACCTTCTCCGGTCGGGGGTTCATCGTCCGGACGAAGTTCTCGAGGCCGGCCCGATCGGCGTGGCCGGAGAAGCCGTCGACCGTCTCGACGTCGACGTTCAGCGAGAGGGTGCCGCGACCGCCGCC
The DNA here is from genome assembly GCF_023028105.1 of Halosolutus gelatinilyticus. NCBI lineage: Archaea > Methanobacteriati > Methanobacteriota > Halobacteria > Halobacteriales > Natrialbaceae > Halosolutus > Halosolutus gelatinilyticus. The sequence goes on along the minus strand of NZ_CP095491.1, from coordinate 3,786,620 downwards.
GCTGCCCATGGCGCCGACTTCGCTGGTCGGGATCTCGTCCCAGCCGGTCTGGATGCGCCGACCGAGGGTGCCCTGGGCCTGGTAGCCGACGAAGACCAGCGTCGAGTCCGGGTCGGGGCCGATGTGGGAGAGCCAGGACATGATCGGACCGCCGGTGACCATACCAGACGTCGAGAGGATGATGCAGGGCTCGCCGTCGGCGACGTCCTGTCGCTCCTCCTCGCCGCCGTCGATGTGGTTGAACTCCTCGGCGAGAAACGGGTTCTCGTCCTCGTGGAAGATCCGATCGCGGAGGTCGTCCCGGAGGTACTCGGGGTAGGTCGTGTGGATCGCGGTCGCCTCCCAGATCATCCCGTCTAAGTGGACCGGCATCGAGGGGATCTCGCCCTTGCGCATCGCCTCCTCCAGGACGAGCATGATCTCCTGGGAGCGCCCGACTGCGAACGCGGGGATGAGGACCTTGCCGCCCTTATCGTAGGTGTCGCTGATGATCTGCTTTAAGTTGCGCTCGGAGTCCTCCTGATCGGTCTGGTAGTCGTTGCGACCGCCGTAGGTCGACTCGAGGACGAGCGTCTCGACGCGCGGGAAGTCGTTGACCGCGCCGTTGAACAGGCGGGTATCCTCGTAGTGGATGTCGCCGGAGAACGCGACGTTGTAGAGGCCGTCGCCGATGTGGAAGTGCGAGACCGCCGAGCCCAGGATGTGGCCCGCGTTGTGGAAGGTGAGTTTGACGTCCGGCGCGATGTCCGTGACGTCGCCGTATTCCAGCGGGATGCAGTGTTTGATCGCCTCGCGAACCTGCTCGCTCTCGTACGGCGGCGCCCGACCCTCCTTGGCGGCGACGTCGAGGTAGTCGAGCGTCAGCAGTCCCATCAGGTCCCGCGTGGGTTCGGTACAGTAGATCGGGCCGTCGTAGCCGTACTTGAACAGGAGCGGGATCAGCGCGGAGTGGTCGAGGTGGGCGTGGGTGAGGACCACCGCGTCGATCGTCTGCGGACCGGCGCCGAACGCCTCGGGTGCGTGGAGGTACGGCACCTCGCCTTCTGCGCCGGGCTTGTCGCCACAGTCGATGAGAATGCGCGTCTCCGGCGTCGAGAGGATAAAGGAGGCGCGACCGACCTCGCGACAGCAGCCGAGTGTGGTGATGCGGACGTACTCGTCGTCGGACATCTCCTCGCGGTGGATCTGGCGACCCACGCGTTCGAGGATGTCGCGGCGATCGTCGCGCTCCTGTTTGAGGAAGCTCCGGACGTTGGAGACGGTGGAGGACTCGATCGGCGGCGTGCGGACGACTTCGGGCGTCCAGCCGACGTTCTTGGTGATATCGCGGAGCGTGGAGCCGTGGCGGCCGATGACCATGCCGGGCTTTTCGGCCTCGATGACGACTTCACCGGTGTCGGCGTGGAAGTCGAGGTCGGTGACGCCCGCCTCCTCCGGGATAACGTTCATGATCTCTTCGCGCGCTTCCTCCGGCCGCGAGAGGACGCTCGGGTCGGGACGGACGGTGATCCGCTTGCGAAGCTTGCTCGCGAGCTTTCGGATGAGGTCGCCCTGGCGGGCGAATTTCTTCGGGTCCCGTGTGTAGACGACCAGTTCGGGGCCTTCGTATTTCACCGAGGAGACCGAGATATCGCTCGGTAACTCGCTCGTGATCTCTGCTTTCAGATCGTCGAGTTGCTGCTCTACAGTACTCATAATCGCCGATTGTGGCTTGCGTGAACTCGCCGACGGGGAGTCCGCGTCCGCCGGTCGGACGCGATCGATCGGGGACGAACGGAGACGACGAAACGGCATCCCCGCACGGGGATGTCATTCGAACGTCGTCTCGTGTCCCGGATCATCGTGTCGGTATTCGTGCGTGACGAACACGCTCCCAGGTCGGTTGTCCTGGTTCGTGCGGGAAGATTCCAGGGAGAACCCGCTTACCCGACGCTATTCTTTGCGTGGTATAAAAGCCTTCGCAAAAACCAGGACCCCCCGACACGTTGGGAGGGTATGGAACTCACGCCCGAACGCGTCGCCGCCGAGCGAAATTGGGTCGCAGACCGATCCGAGAGCGTCGTTCCGCTCATCAACGACGTGCGCGCCGACCTCGGCGACGTCTTCGACACCGACGTGTCGCCGGTCACCGAAGCGCAGTATATAGCGGAGGTCGACGCCGTCTTCGCCGACGGTGATCTGGCGGTCAACGTCGCGGCGCTGGTCGCCCTCCTCCGCGACCTCGACGTCGAGGGCGACTACCCCGGCTTCGTCGTCGACGAACTGCTCGGACGTGAACTCGCCGCGACGATCGCCGGCGCGCAGCCGCTGCGGACCCTCGGCGAAGCCACTTTCCACTACGCGGACCTTCGGGTCCACGGCGGAGACGACGATAACGCGGGCGTCGACGATCTGGAGGCGGCGCTCGCAGCCGGCTTCCAGGAACGGCTCCCCGGCTGGAACTGGACGGACCGCGAGAGCCCGTTCGGCGTCGAGTAAGCCGCGGCAGCTTCAGCCGTCTGCCGACTCGGAGCCATTCGCCGATTCGTTGTCGTTCGAATCGGATTGCCCCGGCCCGGAAGCGGGCTGACTGCGCGCCTGCAGAATTTTCGCGTACTCGGCGCCGGGGATCAGACCGTCCGCCTCTCCGTTCCGGAGCGTATCGAGCAGTCGTTTGTCCGAGCCGTCGAGCAGGAAAGCACCCCGTTCGGCGATCCCCGCCTCGATCGAGAGGTCGTCGTCGCCCGCCACCTTGGATTCGAACGCCACCGACCGTTCCGAGACCAGTTTTCGCTGGCGGTCGATCATCTCCTTCTGGGCTTCCTGCCGGTCGAGTTTCCCCTCCTCGACCTCGGCCATCACCTCCTGCTCGATCGTCGCGAGTTCTTCTTGGGGCGGCTGGACGATCGCCGTAATCCCGTCCTCGGGATTGATCGCCGGTTCCTCGCCCACGTCGAGCACGGTGCCGTTCCCGTCGTCCGACTCGTTCGAGGCGTCAGAATCGTCGCTCGCGGGGCGAAGCCGGCTACAGCCGGCGATCGACGCTGCGGCGCCCGTGCCGGCGAGCTGGAGGAACCGGCGACGGTGGTGGTCACTGGTCATGTAGGTGCCCGAACGCCCTGGTCTACGAGTATAGTCTTTTTGATACGGTGTCGTCCGATCCGCGCTCGGGAGTGGTCCGGGCACCTTTTATTCGGCGACGGACTACCTCGGTGCAGTGACGGCCGGTATCCACTCCTCGCGGGCGATCACCCTCGAACAGCCGAGTCTCGAGGCCGCTCGCGAGGCGATCGCCGACGGCTTCGAGCGCGAAGCGCTCGTGACGGTCTTCGGCCGCTGTACGGTCGACTACGACGGGCGCGCGTCGAGCCGGCTCGACGCGGGCGATCGACACGTCATGTTCAAACCCGACGGCGCGGCGCTGGTTCACACCCACGAGGGCCAGCAGCCGGTCAACTGGCAGCCGCCGGGGTGCGAACACGCGGTCTTCTGCGAGGACGGGACGCTCGTCCTGGAGAGCCAGCGATCGACGCCGGCCGAATCGCTTCGCGTGGAGTTCGAGGGGGTCCTACAGGTCTCGGCGTTCTCGGGAACCGACACGACCGAACTCGCGCTCCAGGGAACCGAGGAGGACCTCCGCCAGCGCATCCTCGACGAGCCCGACCTCCTGGAACCCGAGTTCACCCCGCTTGCGACCGAGCGCGACACGCCCGCGGGCGCCGTGGATATCTACGGCGAGGACGCCGCGGGTCGAGCGGTTGTCGTCGAACTCAAGCGTCGCCGGGTGGGCCCCGACGCGGTGGGCCAACTCCGGCGGTACGTCGACGCGCTCGATCGCGACCTCCACGCCGACGCCGCCGTTCGCGGCATCCTCGTCGCTCCGTCGGTGACCGACCGGGCCGATCGGCTGCTGGCCGAACACGGGCTCGAGTTCGTCTCGCTCGAGCCGACGGCGTGACCGTCGAACTGGGACTCCGCCTCGATCGTTTCAGCCGCGCAACCGTTTCGGTTGGTGAAACCGGGTAGTGACTCCGAAACGAACGACGTTCGACGGGTAGCAGTTCGAAACCGAGAGCGAACACACGGGATACGTTTTGGTATCGTACCCAATACTATTACCTCGAAACGGGATGCAGAAATCCGCATGACCGGGATTCATTCCGATCGGACGGGTGCGAACGACGCAGCGGCGTCGACGACCAACAACGAGACGACGCGACGACGGGTGCTTCGTGCCGGGGGTATCGCTTGCGCGGGCGGACTGGTCGGCTCGATCGGGCCGACCGTCGATCGCGTCTCGGCGGCGACTCAGACGGACGACGGACAGCGGGAAGTGACCCGCCTCGATTACGACGACTACGAGCGGTGGGACGACGTGTACTGGCTGTCGAACGGCGATTCGGACAACGTCTCGTTCGTTTCCGACCCGACGTACACCGGAGATACCGCCCTTCAGATCCGGATTCGAGAGGGGGACCACTGGGGCGCGAGCACGCACTACGATCTCGACGACGGATTGCTGGAACTGTCCGGACGAGTCCACTTCGCGCTCGACTCGGACTGGGCGATGGACGGCCGAGACGTCGCGAACTGCCGACTCTGGAACTGCGCGATGGGGCTCGGCGAGGGGAGCGCCGGCGGCGACGTCCCCGACGGGACGAACGGCTGGAGTAACCGGCTGTACGTCACCACCGAGGGGGCGAGTTCGGACGGCCCCTTCCACCTTCTCTCGAACACCTACCATATAGACAAGCCCCAGGACCACGACTATCTCGTCGACGGCGAGGAGTACGCGGTTCGGGCGCCCGAAATCGTCCCCGGACAGTGGTACGAATTGGAGTACTACGTGCGCGTGAATTCGGTCGACGACGGCGAGGCGATCTCCGACGGCGTCGTTCGGTACTGGCTCGACGGCGAACTCGTCTACGATCGCGGAGACTTCCGGTTCACGAAGGATCTCGAAACCAACGCCATCGACACGACCGGCCCCGCCGGACACTACGGCGGTCGGTACGTGGCACCGCAACCCCTCTCCGTCTACTACGATTCGCACTCGATCGTACAGAACGGGACGTTCGAGGGCGAACCGACGGAGCCGGCGGATCCGAAACCGCCGACAGAGATCGACCGCCCGGGCGGGATCGAACTGCCGGACGGGGTCGATCTTCCGGACTGGCTAACCGCTCTCATCGGCTGACTGACGCCGGATGAGCCACAGATCGGCCCCCGATCGGTCGGGCAGCCGGAGACCGCGGTCGATCGCCGACTGACGCCGGCCTCGCTCGGTGCGACGGGATCAGGCCGGATACGTCCCTTCGTAACGGGCCTCACCTATGACGTGGCCGTCCATCGCCGACTCGAGATCGTCGGCGTCCGCGTCCGAATCGAGATCGAGGGTCGTATCCAGCGCGTAGAGCCGGAACCGGTAGGTGTGCTCCCTGTCCGGCGGATTGGGACCGCCGTAACCCGGTTCGCCGAAGTCGTTGGTTCCCTCCGCTACGTCGTCGGGGTCCCAGTCTTCGGGGATCGTCGTCGTGTCCGGCGACATGTTCCAGACGATCCAGTGGTCCCACACCTTGCCCGCCGGATCGACGGCGTCCGGGTCGTCCACGATCAGCGCCAGCGATTCCGCGCCGTCCGGAACGTTCTCGATCGACAGCGGCGGGTTGACGTTGTCCTTTTCGTAGCCGTGTCGGTCGGGTATCCGTTCGCCGTGGTCGAACGCATTGCTCGTGAGTTCGAGTTCCATTATGGGTTGCACCTCCTGGGTCGTTCCGCACCGCATGCGGACCTTCGATGGCGGTCGGGAATAATGTTGCAGGCGTCGGGATCGCCTGCGCCGACCAGTGCCACTCGCGGTGGCTTCGGATTGCCTTTCGCAGAGCGGTCCGCGACCGAGGCGATCGGCTGCGATCGGTCTTCGACTCGACGCGTCCGTCGGGGTCCATGCTCTTGCCACGACGCAACCTAACTCGTTCGCGGCGCGACCGTCGCTCGTGAGTATTCTATCACAGTTCACGTCCGAACGACGAGATGCCGACGAAAGCGTGCGATCCGACGAGTCGGCAGGATTCGCCGTGCGCATTCCGGGAACCGCGTCCGAATCTGAATCCGAGCCCGCGCCGATCGAGAACGAGCCCGTGTTCGTCGAGACGCCGCTGTTCCGCATCGGTCGCGCCCTGTTCGGCGGCGTGCTTGCACTCAACGCGCTCGACAACCTGCGAAACCTCGACGAGCGGATCGGCTACGCCGAAGCCAAGAACGCGCCCGCTCCGGAGTTCACCGTCCCCGCGACCAGCGGTGGCCTCCTGTTCGGCGGGTTGGGACTGGCCCTGTGGCGCGCCCCATCGGCGGCGGCCGCGGCGACCGTCGGCTTCCTGGCGAGCATCACGCCGGTGATGCACGACTTCTGGAACGTCGAGGATCCCGAACAGCAACAGCAGGAGGTTATCCACTTCCTGAAGAACACCGCCCTGCTCGGCGCCGCGATCGCGTTCCTGAAGTTCGGCCGGCGGAACGACTGACCGTCCGACGAACCGGCGCCGTTACTCGTCGAGCAGCCGTTTCAGCCGATCGAGTTCCGTCAGCGCCTCGACCGGAGTGAGGTGCGCCAGGTCGAGGGCGCGGAGTTCGGTGGCGACGTCGGTCGGATTGTCTCCGCCATCGGTCGTCGGCGCTGCCGTGTCGGCGTCGGTCGCGGAGACATCCGGTTCCCGTTCGATCGGATCGCGATCGGCCTCGGCCTCGTCGCCCTCGTCGATTGCGTCCGCGGCCGCCTCGGCGACCAGTTCCCGCGACCGATCGACCACCGACTCCGGAACGCCGGCGGCGGTCGCGACCTCGACGCCGTAGGACCCCGTCGCCGCCCCGGGAGCGATCTCGTGGTGGAAGACGACCTCGCCGTCCTCCTGCTCGACCTCGAAGTGGAGTGCGAACGCGGCCGCGAGGTCGTCGGCGAGTTCGGTCAGCGGGTGGTGGTGGGTCGCGAACAGCGTCGTCGCGCCGACCTCGTCGTGGAGGTGCTCGGTGATCGCCTGCGCGATCGCGAGGCCGTCCGCGGTCGAGGTGCCCCGACCGACTTCGTCGAGCAGGACCAGCGAGCGCTCGTCGGCCTCCCGCAGGATGGTCGCGAGCTCGTCCATCTCGACCATGAACGTCGATCGGCCGCCCGCGATGTCGTCGCTCGCCCCGACGCGCGTGAAGATCCGATCGACCGGCGTCAGCCGGGCCGATCGGGCGGGGACGAAACTGCCCACCTGCGCGAGCAGGACGATCTGAGCCACCTGTCGCATGTACGTCGACTTTCCCGACATGTTCGGCCCCGTGATCACGGCGAGGCGTCGACCGGGTGTCAGGCGGGCGTCGTTGGGGACGAACGACTCCTGGGTGCGCTCGACGACCGGGTGGCGGCCGCCCTCGACGTCGATCGCCAGGCCGTCGCGGGCGTCCCGATCGAGCAGCTCGGGCCGACAGTAGTCGTACTGGGCCGCGACGGTCGCGAGCGAGACCAGCGCGTCGAGGGTCGCGAGCGCGTCGGCGAGTCCCTGGACGCGTTCGACCTCGTCGGCGACGGTCCGACGGACGTCGCAAAAGAGTTCGTACTCGCGGCGGTCGGCGCGCTCTTCCGCGCCCACGATCAGATCCTCGCGCTCCTTGAGTTCCGGCGTGACGAACCGCTCGGAGTTCTTCAGCGTCTGGCGGCGCTGGTAGTTCTCCGGCACCGAATCGAGGTTCGGGTTGGTTACCTCGATGTAGTAGCCGTGGACCGAGTTGTAGCCGACCTTCAGCGAGTCGATCCCCGTCCGCTGTCGCTCCTCGTCCTCCAGGTCGTCGATCCACTGCTTACCGTCCCGGGCCGTTCCGCGAAGCTCGTCCAGATCCTCGTCGTAGCCCTCCGCGATGATGCCGCCCTCGGTGATCTCGATCGGTGGATCGGCGACGATCGCGTCGTCGATCAGTTCCCGGACGTCCGCGAGCGGGTCGAGGTTGCCGTGGAGGTCCCGCAGCCGATCGCACTCCGCGTCTTCGAGCAGATCTCGGATCTCGGGAACCACGACGAGCGTGTCGCGCAACGATCGCAGGTCGCGCGCATTCGCCCGCTCGCGGGAGATGCGACCGATCAGCCGCTCTAAGTCGTAGACCGTTCGCAGCCGATCGTGGAGTCGTTCCCGCCTCTGAACCGCGCCTTTGAGTTCCGCGACCGCGTCGTGGCGGGCCGCGATCCGATCGGGGTCGAGCAGCGGTCGGCGGAGCCAGTCCCGGAGTTTGCGTCCGCCCAGTGCGCTGGCGGTCTCGTCGAGCACGCCGACCAGCGTGGCGTCGTCCCGACCGCGGACCGCTCGCGGCTCGAACAGTTCGAGGCTCCGGAGGGCGACGGCGTCGAGCAGGAGGTACTCGCGCGGGTCGTAACGAGCGAGCTGCGTGATGTACTCCAGCCGAGTTTCAGCGGCCTCGGAATCGAGCGCGGCGTCGACGCCGCTGCGCGGTTCGACTTCGTCGTCCGCGTCGTCGTCTCCGCGCTCTCCGTCGTGCTCGCCGCCCCGGACGTACTCGGCGTACGCGAGCAACGCCCCGCAGGCGCGAATCTCGGCGTCCGTCGCGAGCAGGGCGTCCGGGTTCCGGAAGTACGCCGAGAGCTTCTCTCCGGCCCGATCGCGATCGAACGCCCGGGCGTCGAAGGGCGTCACCATGCACCTCTCGGGGAAGGGGTCGACGGGGGCGTCCGGGCCGACGACCGCCTCCGAGGGGTCGAACCGGCTGACCTCGTCGGCGATCGACTCGCTCGCGGTCGAACTCGTCGCGAGGAAGTCGCCGGTCGAAACGTCGAGCACGGCCAGACCGAGGCGATCCCCGTCTCGGGCGATCGCAGCGACGAAGTTGTTGTCGTCGCCCGCGAGCAGCTCGTCCTCCGTGAGCGTCCCCGGCGTGATCACGCGGGTGACCGCCCGCTCGACCACGCCCGGCGACTCGCCCGGTTCCTCGACCTGATCCGCGATCGCGACCCGGTAGCCGGCTTCCAGCAGCTCCTCGACGTACGACTCCGCGTTGTCGATCGGGATGCCGGCCATCGGGTACTCGCCGGTGCTGTCCTCGCGGCTGGTGAGCGTGATCTCGAGTATCCGCGCCGCCCGTTCCGCGGCCTGGCAGAAGGTCTCGTAGAAGTCGCCGACCTGAAAGAGCACGAGCGCGTCGTCGTAGCGCGCACAGAGGTCGTGGTACTGACGCATCATCGGCGTCAGCTCGTCGCGTTTCTCGGCCATCGCGTCGGGCGGGCCAAGCGCCGGATCCATACACGAATCCCGCCGCCGAACGGGGAAATACCTTGCTGGATCGCCCCATCCTCGGCCCTGATCGACCGGTTGGCTCACCGGACAGTCACGAAACTGAAAAAGCGTATTACGATCGGCGCCGAAAACGGGCGTGATCGCCATGAAACCGGGTTCGTCGTTCGGACGACTGCTCGTCTGCCTGGCCGCGTTTCTGCTCGTACTCGGCGGGTCCGTCGGCCTCGTAGCGGCCGGTTCGCCGGCGACGGGCGACGAGCGCGCGCTCGCGCCCTCGCTCGCCGACGGATCGCCCTCGGACGAGGACGGCGACCCCGACGACGCGACCGAGCGGGTCGGGAACGCGACGGACGCCGTAGACGGCGTCGAGGATACTGCAGACGGCGTCGGAGACGCGGCGAACGACGTCGACGAGACGGGGGCCGGCGTCGACGAGCGCGGCGATTCGGTCGGATCCGGAGCGGAGACGATCGACGACGTCACGGGAACGATCGACGGGCTCGAGAACGCGAGCGACGAGACCGAGGAGACGATCGACGGCGCCGCCGAGATCGCCGACTCCACCGTCATCCGGCCGCCGCCGCTCGCGCCCGGTGTCACCGTGACCGCGGAGGGGCGACTGGCGGACACGGAGCTCGCGGCCGGCGTCTCGACGAGCGCGGGTGCGGACGACTCGGACGCCGAGAATAGTACGGGGCCGGAGAACGGCTCGACGGCCGAGGGCGCCGATCGCGACCGCTCGGACGGCGATGGCGGTGTGCCGGGACCGGCTGGAACGGACGCCTCGGCGGCCGCGGACGCAGTCCTGGTCGGCTTGCTCGGGGCGATGACTGCCTCGGCTGCGGCGGGCGGCGCGGGTGCCGGTGCCGGCGCCGGCGCGAGCACCGGCGGCGGAACCCTGTCGGCGATCGCGGGCCAGCTTCGACACCTCCGGCGCGCGGGCTCGGCCCTCCCCTGGGAGATGATCCCGGTCTTCAAGTACAGCCGGTACGACGACTCCGATCCGCTCGAGAACGGCCACCGTCGGGCCATCTACGAGACGATCGAGGCCGAACCCGGCTGCTACCTCTCCGAACTCGGCGATCGGAGCGAGGTCTCGCTCTCGACGGTGCGCCACCACGTCCGGGTGCTCGAGGACGAAGGGATGGTGACGACGGCCAAGGTCAACGGGAAGCGCCGGTACTACCTCGACGCCACCGGCGATCCCGCGGCGTCCGATCGGTCGTCGAACGAGCCCGTCGACGTCGAACTGCACGCCGCGCTCGCGGAACCCGCCAAACGGGACGTGCTCGAGGCGCTCGCCGACCTCGGACCGGCGCACAACGGCCGCCTCGCGACCGAACTCGGGCGGGACCCGAGTACGATTTCGCACCACCTCTCGTCGCTCGCCGAGGACGGCCTCGTCGTCCGCGAGCGCGACGGCCGCGCGACCGTGAACGAACTCGCACCGACGGTCGAAGCGGCCCTGGAAGAATCGATCGATCGGGAGGCCTCGTCGCCGGCGCCGGCCGACGACTGAGCGTCGATCGTTCCGAACGAACTCCGCGACCGTTCTCTGACTTCGCCGCGCGGAGAACACTGTCAGATTCGGCGATCCGTACGCGTCTCGTCGCTAGTACGGCGCCGAGAGCGGCCACCCCAATTCGATCATAACGGTTTTCCGCGGTCCGCGAGCACCGGTCCGACCGAGTGACACTCGCGTTCGGTAGCGAAAAGCTACTTCCTGTCGCTCGTGGGGATTCCCGTGGAGGAACTCGATGAAGAAGTCCAATCCGCCGGCCTTCGATACCGAACGAACGGTCCCGCGAGCGCGTCGCCGAACACATCCAATCGGATCTCGAAGCGTTTCTCGAATCCTCCCGGACGGACTGATCGGAGACGCTTCGCTTCGAAACACTGGGAGTGACGATCGCGTCCTCGAAATCGACTTCTCAAAACATTCATCAAAATAATCGAATTCTTATTGAGAGTATGAAGACAATTTGGGAGCCTCAATTAGACGGTGACGAAACTTCCAAGCTGCTACTGATCGAACTGTAACCCATGACACTCGATGTCGAAATTCCCGACCCGCCGACGCTCGAGGAACCACAGGATGCGACAGAGTACGACGCCGTCGTCGGACCGGACGAACGAGTAGACAGTACCGCCCCTCGCGAGGCACTGGCCGCGTTCCTGCAGGACGGGGCCTGGGAGGCGGGGTTCGACGAATGGCGAGATCACACGTACATGACGGAAGACGAGTTCCGCCTCGTGCGCGAGCAGGGGTTGATCGACGGATTCGATTTTTACTGGAACGTTGCCGCGGGAGACGTCGGGTACCGAACGCCCGCCGTCCCCGACGATTTTCCTGCACCGGATAGCGCGCTTGAGCGGGGCGAACGCCAGGGAATCGAAGAGGAGCTAGACGAGCTCGGGCGGACCGTCAGCGAAGTACTGGAAACGGATTACATCCACCGTAGCGGGGAGGAATTCGGGTTCTTTAGCGATTATTGATCCGAGAGTGTTCGGGACGGAGAATTCACGCGTCGTTTTCACGTCGGGCTTTTCCGTGTTCTTCGCAGAGAATAGCTCCCGTTTCCGTGTCGAAAAAGAACCCGTCGCCCGGTTTGATCCGTTTTCCGTCGGCGCCACAACCGTCGGCGTGGTTCAAGTAATACTTTCCCTCGTTCTCTCCCGTCTCTAATCGTCCGGCCTGCACCGCGAACCGGACGAGCCCTTCTCCGATCTGCGTTCGTTCGGTCGAGTCTGCCATCTCGAAGTGAATGCGTGGCATGGTAACTCACAGCTACCGACGGGTGCCGGCGAAAAAATACCTCTCCCTGCGGGTACGTTCTCGAACGCGCACGGGGTGCTGACGATCGTCGGGCCCAGATTCTTGTGGCTGCTCCGACTGGAACGTGGTATGGTAGACAGGGACGCCACCTCCATTTACGAGGAGTTCGGCGACGAGCGGCTACCGCCCGGGCAGCGCCGAACCGAACGCTTCCCGGTGCTCTCGAAGAGCGGAACGCCCTCGTGGGACGTGGACGCGTGGGAGTTCACCGTTACCGGTGCCGTCGAAAACGAGCTGTCGTATTCGTGGGACGAATTCAACGATCTCCCCCGGGAAACGCAACGCCAGGATTTCCACTGCGTGACCGGCTGGAGCCGGTTCGATACCAAGTTTACCGGTGTGACCTTCCCGACGATCGCCAAGCGAGCCGCCGTCCTCGATGACGCCGAACACGTTCTGTTTCACGCCCTGGATGGATACACGACGAATCTCCCGCTGGACGAGTGCCAGCGCGACGAAGTGCTGTTCGCGCTCGAACTCGAGGGACAACCGCTCCCGTCGGAACACGGCGGCCCGCTTCGCGTCGTGACGCCGCAGCTCTACGCTTACAAAGGCGCCAAGTGGGTCACGCGCGTCGAATTCCTCGCCGAACCGAAGCGGGGTTACTGGGAGAAACGCGGCTACTCGAACACCGCAAACCCGTGGAACGAAGAACGATACAGCACGCTGTGAACTCCGGGCGATGGTGTGGAGCGCGATCCGAAATCGGGCGCACGCCGCCGATCGGCGCCTTCGACGTCGCGGTCGGGGCGCAGTTGCGACTGTCCGCCCGGGACGACCGGGAACGATCCGCGATAGTGAGCGACTCAGCCCTCGAAGGCCGCCGTGTCGCCGCGCCGGTAGCGATCGAGTCGGCGGTAGCCGTGGACGGTTCCGTTTTCGTCGAGCTCGATCTCGTACCGGCCGAGGATGTCCTGGGTGTCGGGGACCGATCGGCGTTCGACGACTTCGACGACCGCGCGCCAGCCGTCGTCGGTCGGCGCGATCTCGCTGACCGCGTCGAACTCCCGGCCGATGAGCTGGCCCGCCGTCGACCGGACGGTCTGGCGAATCGCGAGGACACCCTCGATCTCGTCGTGATCGGTGTCGGCGTCGGCGTCGACGCTGCCGGGATCGGTCGCCTCCTCGTCAACCATCTCCGTCGACTGGGGAGCGCCCGATCCGGCTTCCTGCTCGGCTTGTTCGTCCGACTCTTCTGCTTCCTGTTCGGCGGCCTGGCTGTCGCTCACGGTTGGATCACTCTCGTCATGCTGGTAGCAAAACCCGTCGTCCTGGGCTGGCCGCGAGCAGCGCTCGCCGCTCTCGGTGAGCGCCTTGCACTGATCCGCTTGCTGTGTGTCGGCTTCGGCCATGGATTGTGTCGAATCTCGGTGTGCGTGCGGTGCTGGTCTCGGATCGAATTCAGATCGTCTCGGCGATCGTCGATCGGAGTTCCGCGACGTCTTCCGGCCCCTCGCCGGCGATCTTCGGCGCGAGGACGTCGGTGAAGACGTCCGCGAGCACGTCGTCGTCGAACTCGCCGGTTCCGGAGTCGCCGTCGAAGACGGCCGCGCCCTTGGCGGCGGTGATCGCCGCGCGGGTGCCGACGACCATGTCGAGTTCCTCGCGCAGCGCGCGCGTTTTCGCGACGATCGTCGCGATCTCCTCGTCGGAGAGGTCGACGTGCGCGGCGACGATCTCGCGCTCCGTCTCCTCGTCGTAGAAGTCGACGTGGACGCCGACGAACCGATCGAGCAGCGCGTCCTGTTGCTCGTGGACGCCCGCGTACTCGACGTCGTTCGAGGTGAGGATCACGCGGAACTCGGGGTGGACGTCGATCGTCCGATCCTCGCCGCGTTTGCCCGGTCGCTCGAGGACGCCTTCCTCGAGCACCGAGAGCAGGACGTTGTGCGCCGCCGGGTCGCTGCGCGAGAACTCGTTGTAGACGAGCGTCGCGCCCTCCCGAACCGCGACCGAGAGGGGGTTGTCGACCCATCGCTGGCGGACGATCTGGGTCTTCTTGTCGACGCCGCTGACGAACCGATCGTGCTCCTCGTACCGTTCCCCGCCGGCGTGGGCGCCGACGAGCGCTGCGGTGTCGATCGCCTCGTCACCGTTGAGCCAGACGACCGGACGGCCGCGTTCGGCGGCCGCCGAGAGCGCGAGCGCCGTCTTCCCGCAGCCAGTCGGCCCGATCAAGTGAACCGGCTGATCCGCGTCGAGCCAGTTCATGATTCGATCGCGAAGGGTGACGACGGCGTTGGTTTCGGCGAACGGCTCCGGCGCGATCGCCTCGGGATCGGACAGCGAGCTGTCGTCGGTTCGCTCGCCCACCGTCGCGGCTTTCCGCGCGAGTTCCTTCTTCGCTCGCCGACCCTCCTTCTCGGCGCGATCGCGTCTGATCTTCCGACCGCGGACCTTGCGCTCGCGGGAAGACGAGTCGTCGGCCATGCTGGTTATTCGGTCGCGGATTTCGGTGACGATTCGGGTCGCTGTTCGACCTCGAGTTCCTCGAGTTCCTCGAGGTCGCCCTCCGCGGTGGCTTGCTCGATCTTGGCGATCTCCTCCGCGTAGTGGAGGAACGTGTCGACGGACGCGACGACGACGCGCGCCTCGATCGTCAGCAACTCGATCCCGACGACCGAGATCCGCGCCCAGACGTCGATGACGACACCCTTGTCGAGAATGCGGTCCAGTACCTCCGCGAGACTCGAGGAGTCGGGTCTTCGTTGTGGTTGTGCCATAGCTACGTGCCGTCGTTGACTACCGCGGCGTAACACGACTCGCGCTGCGTTTGCAAGTGCCCGGTGCGTCCAGCGGCGTTACCGGCTGCCTACTGAAGGGTTCCGCGAGGGTACGACGACGTGACCGAGCCGCACACGACGATGCGATCGACCGAGAGAGGTCGATCGCGCTGCCATTGCAAGCAGTACGATGACCACGCGCGACTGCAAAGCACGGACGACGAGTTAGCCGACCGCTTGCGGCGATATCGCCGATCATGATCCCGACGACCACCCCCTATCGATCGTTACCGCCGACCGAGGCGGAGGTGTCCGATGAGTAACAGATACGTCTACGGCATCGTCGACGGCGACGACGTCTCGTTCGAGACGGAGGCCGTCGCAGGTGCAGAGCAGGTGTACACGATCTCGCACCGCCGACTCGGAGCCGTCGTCTCGGACATCGACACCACCGAACCCGAGCAGACCGACGAGGACGCCCGACGACACGACGACGTCCTCCGGGAGATCATGGACGACGGCCAATCGATCGTCCCCATGCAGTTCGGGATGGCCTTCGAGAGCGATCGGACGCTCAAGAACGTCCTTCGCGGCGCCCGACCCGCGTTTCGACGGGCGCTGAACGACGTCGACGGCCGGATCGAACTCGGGGTCAAGGTCGTCCGCGACGAGGATGACGACGTCGATCAGGAGGCGATCGAGGAGGCCGTCGCGGACGAACTCGAACCGATCGCAGCACAGTCCGTCGCGAACGGCCTTTTCAGTAATCGACTCGTGCTCAACCGGTCGTACCTCGTCGATCGGGACGACCGCGAGGCGTTCGACGAGGCGGTCGCGAGCCTCGAGGAGGAGCACGACGACCTCACGTTCCGATACACGGGGCCGTTCGCGCCGTATAGCTTCGTCGACGTGAAAATCGGGGCGCAGGGATAACGATGTTCGTCCTCGACGACCTCCTGTTCCGACCGATCGTCGGCATCGTGGACACGCTCCACACGATGGCGCTCGACGAGCTGTACGACATCGAGGCGCTCGAGGACGACCTCAAGGAGAACCAGTTGCTGTACGAAATCGGCGACCGCTCCGAGGAGGAGTATCGGCGGCGCAAGGAAGAACTCGAAGAGGAGATCGAGATCGCGCGAGAGATTCACGAGCAGCTCGCGAGCGGCCGCGTGGAGGTGAAAAAATAATGACCGACGACGACAGCCACGACGATCGGATCGAGGAGGACGACCATCCCGACGCGGACGAGTCGGCGAAGTCGACTGACGCCGAGTCGAGCGATCCGGCGGACGACCGCGCGGCGGACCGAGACGCGACGGCGGACGGTGAAACGGACGACGCGGCGTCCAACGGCCCCTCGATCGACGATCGGGACGGCGATCGTGACGAGGACGGAGCGGCTCCCGATCGCCCCGATCTCCCCGATCGGGACGAGAACGCGGCCGACAGTCGACGCGCGCCGCGGCGCGACCCGCATCCGCATACCCGACCCGGCACGCCCCCGTCGGACGGTGATCGGGACGACGACCATTGGCTCTCGAGCCTGCTCGCGGCGCTCGAACGGCTGGAGGGGAGTTCGTCGTCGTCCGCGTCCGGCCGCCACCGCAGCGATCGGGCGATCGTTGACTACGACATCTCGATCGGCACCCCGCTGGACTCGTCAGACGACTCCGACTCCCCGCGACCCGAGTCTAACCGGTTCGACGACTCGAGCGACGACCGATCGCGAACGCGACGACGTCGGGGCGATCCGCCGAGCGATCACCACGTGACGTCGCGACAGAACGAGGGCGAATTGCTGGTCACCGCGGACGTCACCGGCGTCGATCCGGAGGCGGTCACCGTCGGTTTCGACGACTCGACGCTCGTCGTCGCCGTCTCGGGGACCGAACTCGATCGGATCGAGGTCCCGTGGCGGGAACCGACGGCGACGGCGACGATCAAGAACGGGATCCTGACCGTCCGTCTCACCCCGGAGGCCGACCGATGAGTGACGCCGAACAGAGTACCGATTCGGAGGACGAATCGTTCGAGACGCTGCTCGAAGACGCCACCGAGCGCCTCGGTCGGCTCGAAGAGCGCCTCGGTGGAATCGAGGCGATCGACGAACTCGCGGAAGACGAAATCGAGGCGATCGTCGGGGACGTCGACGCGCTCGCGACCGTCCTTCAGGAGGTCGCGGAACTCGTCGACGCGATCGATCTCTCGGAGCTCCCCGAGGCGATCGACGCGGGCGAACTCGTCGACGCGATCGAACTCGGCGAGATCCCCGACGCCCTCGCCGACGACGAGGAGGGCGACGTCGTGAAGCTCCGACAGCTGGTCGACGCGATCGATCTGTTGGACGCCTGGGACGCGACCGATCTGACCGACGTCTGGGAGGAGACGCGCGAACTCGACGACGCGATGGACGCCCTCGGCGACGGCGAGGATGCCGGGATGATCGAAGACGCCGTGTCCGACCTCGCCGACGAAGACGGCGGACTGCTCGGCGGCGACGAGGACGACGAGGGGCTGATCGACGGCGACGAGTGGGTCGATTCCGACATGGACCCGGTCGAGGGCGCCAAAGAGGCGCTCGGGAAACCCGACGTCGCCGAGGATCCGGAGGCGTACCAGGTGTTCATCCAGGAGCAGGCGATGAAAGGCCTCGACGCCTTCCGCGAGGCGCTCCTGGAGGTCAACGCGAAGTTCGAGCGGCTGTACGAGATCAACCGCCAGAAGATGCGCGATCTGGACCGCCGCCCGAGTTCCCGGAATCCGACGGCGGTATCGACGATCCAGAGCGATCGTCGCGACCTCGGCGGCGGCACCCGGCACGCGACGGTTCCGCAGCAAGTGAAACTCTCGACGGCGCCGAGCCGCAGGCGGATCTACGGCCGTCGATTCGAGATCGAACGACGGAAACGAAAGGAGGATACCGATGATGACTGACCCACCGTCCGACCGACACGAGAACCGATCGACACGAGAACCGACCCGCCGCGAGACGGCGGTCGGCCCGATCCGCCGACGGACGACGATCGATTCGGCCGGCCGCGGGACGATCCGAGGTGAGTCCCGTGCCGCATGACTTCCAGCCGAGCCGCCAGCAGAGCGACCTCGCCGAGGTCATCGAAATGCTGCTGGACAAAGGGATCGTCATCAACGCCGACATCGCGGTCTCGATCGGCGACACGCAACTGCTCGGCGTACAGGTTCGGGCCGCCATCGCCTCGTTCGAGACCGCGGCGAAGTACGGCCTCGAGTTCCCCGAGGGGACGGACATGAAACGGCTCGCCGCCGCGGTCGACGAACCCGAACTCGCGGAGATGGAGCGGCCGAAGCCGCCGATCGATGCCACCCGCGGCGTCAACGTGACGCCGAACCCCGGAGACGAGGGTGAAGGTGACGGCGACCGCGAAAGCGACGGCGGCGAGAGCAGCGACGGGGACGCGTCGTACGAGGAGGACCGCGTGACCGATCGGGTCGGGAAGCGCCCCGACCCCGAGCGACCGACCAGCGGCGGGTTCGATCTGCTCAGTACCGACTCCGAGGGAGGAGACGGGGCGGCCGACGGAGACGGCGAGGGAGAGACGGCGGACGCCGACGATGCGAGTGGTGAGGACGCGAGCGAAGCGGAATCCGCCCCCGAATCGGAGGGGTCCTGACGTGGCGACGATCGACGTCGGCGACGGCGAGGACGCGCGACAGGGGCTGGTCACCCTTGTCGTGACCGTCGTCGAGATCCTGCTCGACGCCCTGGAGCGCGAGGCCGTCCGCCGGATGGACTCCGGGCGGCTCCACGACGAGGAGATCGAACGCCTCGGCGCGCAACTCGCGAGGATCGAGGCCGAGATCGAACAGCTCAAACAGGACGAGGGGATCGAAGAGGGGGTCGACGACCTCCGCGGGGATCTGGACGGCTTGGTCAACGACGCGATCGAGCGACTCGACGAGGATCCCGAGACCCACCGACAGCCCGGCTACTCGGTGTTCGGAGGTGACGAGCGGTGAGTTCTGACGAGCCGGAGACGCTGTCCGAGCCCGATCGGGATGACGAGCGGCGGGTCGATCGGGACCAACAGCGGGCCGGCGACGTCCCCGAGATCGACGAGGGGCGGTACCTCTACTGTCTCGTCCGGGCCGACGAGGGGGCGGATTTCGAGACGACCGGCGTCGACGACGAGACCGTCTCGGTGATCTCGGTCGACGGAATCGGCGCCGTCGTCCACGCCTGCGACGGGCTCTACGATACCTCGGACCTGCTGCAGGTCAAGCGGTGGCTCGTTCGACACCAGACGGTCGTCGACGAGGCCGGCAACGAATTCGGGACGCCGATCCCCTTCCAGTTCGATACGATCCTCCGCGGCGGCGACGAGGGGCTCCGGGAGTGGCTTCGCGAGGAGTACGAGCCGATCGATCGCACGCTCTCGGAACTCGCGGGTCACTGGGAGTACCGCGTCGAAGTCGTCGAAACCGATCCGCTCTCCGAGGCGGAACTGGTCGACCGCGATGAGCGACTGCAGGACCTCGACGAGCGCATCGACGAATCCGGAGAGGGAACGGCCTACCTCCTCGAGAAGAAGTACGACGAGCGCGTGCGCGAACTCCGGCGCGCCCGCCGCGAGTCCCTGACCGCGGACCTCGAGTCTCGACTCGACGACGTCGTTCGCGAGGTCCACGCGCTCGACCGATCGCCGCGCGCGTCGCTTTCGGAGGCGATGGGAGGGCAGACGGACGGCGAGTCCGAGGACGCGTCGCCGAGCGTCGGGGACGAGGCGGCCGACGGCGAAACGGTCTGTCGGCTGACCGTCCTCGCTCACGAGAACGACGAGGAGGCGGTCGGATCGATCCTCGACGAAGTTGCGGCCGTCCCAGGACTGGAAGTCCGCTTTACGGGCCCGTGGCCGCCCTACACCTTCGCGCCGGAACTCGGCGGGGCAGAGACGGACGAGAGCGGAGCCGGGAGCGACGGCTTCGGAAACGGCGACGACGGAACTGCACAGCGATGAGACCGCGAAAGGACGACGAAACGTTCGTCGACGTCATCGACGTGCTGCTTCGAGACGGCGTCGTCGTTCGCGCCGACGTGATCGTCTCGATCGCGGAGATCCCTCTCGTCGGGATCAAACTCACGGCGCTGATCGCCGGGATGGAGACAATGAACGAGTACGGGGTCTTCGAGGAGTGGGACGCGAGACGACGACACCGCGCGATCGCCCGCTCTCGGTCCGAGGCCGAGCCGGACGACGATCATCCCGCCGTGGAATCGCTCGATCGGCTCACCGTCGGTCACCGAAACGGCGATGCGGACTACGAAACGGACGACGACGAGACGAATCGAGAAGAGGAATGAACGAACCTGCACCGTCGATCGTTCGGATTCGATCGACGGCACGTGTAGCCGGCGAACGGGAGCCGTCGTTCGATCACAGACGGTCGTCAGTGGATCGAGCGAGGCGGTTCGGCGATCGTTTCCGTCCGTCGCCCCCGAAACGAGGGCGGGCGGTCACGCTTGCTTCGGGCGTTCCTTCGTGAGTTCGACGTCGCCGGAGACGGTGGCTTCGTCGCGGTCCTCGTCGTAGACGTACTGGCCGGTCCCCTCACACAGCGTACACTCGTAGGTCTCGGAGATCTCGTTGATCATCTCCCCGTCCTCGAAGTAGACGCGGCTCTGGGTGATCTGCAGGAACTGCGGGGTCTCGCAGTTAGCGCAGGTGATCATACTCGATGTATCGCCGTATCCGGTTGTAGTTATCCGGCTTGTAACCGGAGGTGGGCGGTGATTATCGTCGGGTTCCGGGCCGAACGATCGGCTCCTCGGCCGCCAGAGAGCGTGCTACAAACTCACACACCATGGCGGGCCGATCGAGGGGCCGTAATCGGTGCCTAATAACCGCATAACGGGTTGCAGATTGAAGATCGGTCGCCGCGTAACGGCCGCTTCACCGCCGGATAACGACGACTTGCCCGCCCGGTACCGAGGAATCGACGACCCGATCGACGGACCACCGTTCGCCGGTTTGGGATCGAATGAACTCCGATCGGGTCAGCAGCGCGCGACGGTTCCGACCACCGGAACCGTCGCGCAACCAGTTCGGGGCGCCGTCGGTCGGTTCGACGGAGTCGGTGTTCGCCGACGAGTTGCCGATCGGGGCCGGAATCTGCAAGGAGCGCATTTAGGTGTCGGTTACGGGCGCTCCGATCGATCCGACGATTTCGCAGGCCGCCGCTACCGGCGGCGTAGCGAGGTCCTGCGTACGGATCGGTGCCGCTACCGCCGTCCAAGTGGCCGGATAACAAATGGGGGGTCGCTCGTTGGCCCACGTGCGGGGTTAGAACGCCCCGCCGGGTACGCGCTTGGCCCAGACAACGACGCGCTGACCAGCCGATTGCGTGCGTTCGTGCCCGGATCGCTCGGAAGTGGACTCGCCCCCGCTTCGAGTACGCTCATGTCTCTCATGCCAGGGCGGGCTCCCGCCCCCGCCCGGTTTCCACCGTTCTCAGTGGTACGTTTGGTCAGATTCAGAGACTATCGTGAGGTGTTTTTCGACGAGTAGACCACCACGAAAGTCCCATCCGTGCCGGCCGGCCGGTCAGGCAACCGCGGGTGGGACTGAAAGGGGTTGCTGGCATCCGGGAAGACGGACGACACAAGCACGTGACCCGCGCGGGACCGAAGGTCCCGCGAACGCGGAGAGAACGCGCGCAGCGAGTCCTTCGACTGGATGCCGACGGGAGAGCAAAGCTCTCCCGAGCATCGCGGAAGCCTCGCTTCCGCTGAACGCCAGGCTTTCGTGGTGTATTCGATCGTGGCAGTGCCGGACGAAAACCGCCCGTTCGATCAGGCGAACTCCGTGACCACCGGGATGCCGATCGTCTCGTAGTCGTCCATCGAGGCCAGCGTCTCGGGCAGTTCGTCGAGCGAGAGCGTTTCGCCGATGATCTTCCCCGGATCGAGCGTTCCCTGTGCGATCAGGTCGAACAGTTCCTCGTACCGAACCAGCGGCATCCCGAACGAGCCGCGGAAGTCGAGTTCCTGCATCGTCATCGCGTCGACGGGGAGTTCGACCTGTCCTTGCTCTTCGCCGGACGTCAGGCCGACCTGCACGTGGGTGCCCCGCGTCCCGAGGCTGCCGACCGAGTTCCGGCACGTCTCTGCGATGCCGAGGGCGTCGATCGAAACGTCCGCTCCGCCGCCGGAGATCGCTTTCACCTGCTGGGACGGGTTCTCGACCTCGGTGACGTTGACCGTCTCGACGGCGCCGAGTTCGGTCGCGCGATCGAGTTTGTCCTCGCGAACGTCGACCGCGATCGGGTGGGCGCCGAGGGCGGCGGCGATGTGGACGGCCGAGAGGCCGACGCCGCCGCAGCCGTGGATCGCGACCCAGTCACCGGGGCGGAGGTCCGCCCGATCGGCCAGGGCGTGGTAGGCTGTCATGAACCGGCAACCGAGGCCGGCCATCTCAGCGAACTCGACGTCGTCGGGGAGTTTCACGCAGTTGTAGTCGGCCTCCCGAACGGGGAACGCCTCCGCGAACGCGCCCGGCGCGATGCCCGTGAACCCGAGCGGGATGACCGTCTCGCAGTTGTTGGCCCGGCCCTCGCGACAGTGCGAACAGGTCCCGTCGCCGAGGTGGAAGGGGACCGTCACCCGATCGCCCTCCCTAAGCGTTTCGACGTCCTCGCCGACGGCGGCGACGACCCCGGCGGGTTCGTGGCCGAGGATCTGCCCCGGGGGCGCCTGCGCGCCGACCCAGCCCCAGTCGCCCTGCCACGCGTGCCAGTCGCTGCGGCAGATCCCGCAGGCTTCCGTTTCGACGACGACCTGATCCGGCTCCGGCTCCGGGTAGTCGACGTTCGCGATTTCGAGTAGTTCCCCGTAGTCTTCGAGTACGGCAGCACGCATACGTACTCCATTCAGACAGCGAATACAAAAGTGTGACAGGTGACCGCAATGCACTCGCGACGTCTCGGCCGCGGATCGATCTCGCCGTGCGGCGTTCGATCGGGATCCCTGGACCCGATCAGACGAGGAGCGCGGAACTCTCCCGGGAGAGTTCGACGGTGACGTCCTGTCGCGTCTGATCGTTGATCTGGTCGATGTTCCGCGTCAGCACCTCGAGTACGTCCTCGGGTTCGGGGTAGACGAGCAGATTCCCGTTCCCGTCTTCCATGACGAGTTGCGTGTCCGCGAGGGTCACCTGGTCGTTTTCGATCCGGGCGACGATCGCTGAGAGCGCCTCAGCGCCGCCGACGTCCCCTTCTTCGACCTTCGAGATGTAGATCGAATCGAGCCCGATCAGGTCCTTGTACTCGCGGACGACCTCCGCACACTCGACCATGTCCCGCGTGACAGACGTCTTCTCCTCGTTCCCGTGGGTCCCGTCGTAACAGTGTTTGCAGACCCGGAGTTCCATTCGCATGCGATAGTGCTAGCGACGGACACGCAAGGGCGTTTTTCGAACGCTGCCGAACAGTCACACCTTCGGGATCGTGTTCGGTCGCAGAAATCTCGCCGATCGGTTGGTTTCCGACACTGTGACAATATACCGGACGTCAACTACGGCAGACAGTCCGCGTGGATTCGACGAGTTCGGGTAAATCTTAACGGTCGACGGTCGCGTACGTGCTACGAGATGGCACGGGACGAACCGCCGCGCCTCCTCCGAGTCGACTGCACGACCCGGACCGTCACCAGCGAGCGGATTCCGGAGGCGTGGCTCGAGGCGTACGTCGGGGGGAAGGGGCTCGGCGCCAGGTACCTCTACGAGGAACTGGACGCTGGGACGGATCCGCTCGCACCCGAGAACGTCCTCCTCTTCGCGCTCGGGCCGGTGTCCGGGGAGATACCCGGCGAGGCGCGGTACGCGGCGATCACGAAGTCGCCGCTGACCGGCGCCTTTCTGGACTCCTACGGCGGCGGCTCCTTTCCCGCCCGCCTCGCCGGGTCGCTCGGGACCCACCTCGGAGTGCTGGTGACCGGGCGGGCGGACGACCCGATCGCGCTCTCGATCGACGGCGGCGAGGCGACGATCGAACCCGCCGACGACCTGTGGGGACGCGACGCTGAAGCGACCGCCGAGGCGTTCCCCGACGCCGCGGTCGCCTGTATCGGCCCCGCCGGAGAACGCGGCGTCCAGTACGCGACGATCGCCTCCGACGGCGGCGACCACCACGCCGGGCGAGGCGGCGCCGGAGCCGTGATGGGATCGAAACGCCTCAAGGCGGTCGTCGTGCGCGGCGACCCGCCGGACGGCCGCGAACACGCGGCTCTCCGAAAGCGGTACGAACGACGATTCGCGGAGAGCGAGACCGGCCGCTGGCAGGGCGCGAGCGAGACCGCGGAGACGATCGACTTCGCGAACGAGGTCGGCGTCCTGCCGACCCGCGGCTGGCAGGAGGGACAGTTCGACGGCGCGGACGAGATCGGGATCGAGGCGGTTCGCGAGCACGCGCGGGAGCGCGAACGCGAGGACGACGCCGTACCCGGCGGCTTCCGCGTCGACAGCGAGGAGGGCGAGAGCGTCCCGCGCGGCGCGACGCCGATCGTTCTCGGCGCGGGATTGGGGATCGACGACTTCGACGCCGTCGCCGCACTCGGCGCCGTCTGCGATCGACTCGCGCTCGACGTCATCACCGCGGGGAATGCCGTCGCCTGGGCCGTCCGCGCGAGCGAGGAGGGCCTGATCGATCGCGACCTCGCGTTCGGCGACTACGAGGCGGCGCGCGACCTGATCCGGGAGATCGCGACCCGTGAGACGCCCCTCGGTGACGCGCTCGCCGACGGAATCGACGCGACGGCGGCCGAGTTCGGCGGTTCCGGGTTGATCCCGACGGTCAAGGGGATGGACCTCTCGTCGTACGACCCCCGCGGCGCGGAGACGATGGCGCTCGCCTACGCGACCAGCGATCGCGGCGCGTGTCACCGCCGCGCCCGGCCGGTCGAATCGGAGGCCGTCGGTCGCGGCTGGCCCACCGATCGCGCGCGAGTCGCGGCCGTCGTCGGCGAGCAGAACCGCCGCGCCGTCCGCTGGAGCCTGATCGCGGACGATTTCGTCGGCGAGGCGCTGGACGATCTCGGCGCGGAATGGCTCGCCGCCGTCGGTCGCGAGTACGATCGCGAGGCCCTCGCGACGGTTGGCGAGCGGATCTGGACCCTCGTCCGACTGTTCAACGTCCGCGAAGGGTTCGACCGATCCGACGACGGTCTCCCCGACGCGCTGCTCGAACCGCGCGACGAACCCGGCGACGGGAACGCGATCGATCCGGCCGAGTTCCGATCGCTGCTCGATCGGTACTACCGGTACCGGGGCTGGGACCGAAACGGCCGGCCGACGCGAGAGACGGTTCGCCGGCTCGGACTGACGTCGGTCGTCGACGACGAAACCCCGGTTCCGGGGGCGCCGTCGAGCGATCGCGACGCGAGCGCGGAGGTGACCGACGATGACTGAACGAATCGATCTCGACGAACTCGATGCGGCCGAGGACGAGAACGAACCGCGGGCCAACTACGGAGACTGGCTGTGGCGCGACGACGGCGACGCCGATCCGGATGCCGAACCCGATCCCCCCGGACGGAGTGCCCGAGCGGACGATCGGACCCGATCGCGATCGGACCCGGGTGACGAAGACGAGAGCGAATCGATCGACGACGAGGCGGGCGGCGGATCGAACGCGAGCGGCGATCCCGCGAGCGCGCCGGCGCCGCACGTTCCCAAAACGGGCAATCGCACGCCCGCCGGGATCCCCGTGGACGGATCGGACGGAGGAAACGCAACCACCGCGTCACCGGCGTCGGACGATCAATCGAACACCGCGCAGTCGACGCCGCGACCGATGGGAGCCGACGCGTCGGGTCCGCACGGAGACGGCGCCGACGACATGACGATGGCGTTCACGTACGGTGCGGCCCGCCGGCTCGAACACCCCGAACGCGTCTTCGCCGGGTCGGCGTGGGCCGACTGGATCGGCATCGTCGGCGACGTGCCGGTCCACGTGATCGGGAAGTTCCAGCGGGAGCGCGGGATCGACGCCGACTTCTTTAACGGGACGGGGACCGACCCTGGCGAGCGACTCGCCCAGATCGATCGCAACTCGATGTTCTACGCCGATCGAACGGTCGTCGTCGGCTGCGAAGGGGCGGACGAACCGATCGCCGAGGCGGCCGGGTGGGAGTTCGTGCCGCTGTCCAAGGCCGCCGCGAAGGCCGGCTGGAGCCTCGCGGCAGACGATGAATCGGCACCATCTCCGTCGGAATCCGATCCCGAGCCGGAGTAATCGGCGGTTATGCGCCCGCGGGGGCAGTCGGCCGATCGTGACCGGAACTCGGTCGCCGATAGCCCGCGGTTACTCTGCGTCCAGCGCCGATCGGATGCGGTACCGTTCCCGAACGGCGAACCCATCGGAGCTCGCGAATTTCGGGTACCGAAACGGGTAACGTGGGAAGTTTTTATCGTGGCTCGCGTTCGCACGGGTATGGGCATTCGAACCGCGATCGATCACAACCCGATCGTCACGTTCGGCCTGCTGTTCGCCGCCGTGTGGACGCTCCTGATCGGCCTCAACGTGGTCACGCAGATGAAAAGTCCCGCGATCGGCGACTGGGTCGGACAACACGGCTTTGGCGGCGTGATGGGGCTGCTCGTACTGACGGCGTTTCTCGTCCTGATCCTCGCTGTGTTCGGCGCGCTCGGGGAGCCCGACCCGACGCCGGAGGAGTGGCCGCCCGAATAGTCCCTCGACCGCGTTTCACCGCATTTCACTTCATTTCGATGTACTACGAATGTACCCGCTGCGGCACGGTAGATCGACTCTGTCAACCCGATTCAGGGGCGTCGTATCGCCCCTGTCTGACCTGCGAGGAACGCACCCTCTGGACGCTCGCGTTCGAGGGGGAGGTGTGGTCGGCGTGACGCTGTCGATCACCGTCAGCGATCGGTTCCGCGAGGCCGCCGCCGACTGGGGCGACAACCGACTGCTGGACGAGGAGTCGGCGCTCAAGACGAAAGCCGAGCAGGCGCTGCTCGAGATCGAACACCTGATCGCCGGCGCGACCGAGGTCGAGTTCGAGGTCGACGGCGACACGATCCGCCACGAACCGAGCGACGATCTCGAGGCGTTCCTCGAGCGACAGGCGGACGCGTACGGGCTCGACCCCGACGAGATCCTCGAGATGCACGTCGAGCTGTTCGCGCGGGCGTTTCTCGAGGACGAGGGTGGGTCGGGTCCAGAGTGGTCCGACGATCCGCGCCCGGGTCGGTGAGCCGAGGCTGATCGAACTTCTGAACAGTCCCGCCGATCGCCACAAACCTATTTCCGTGCCATCGATGCACACGGAACTATGACGCACACGGGCTGGCGGCCGGACCCCGGAATGGACACGAAACGGGACAAGGAGGTCTGGACGCACACGGCGCCCCACGACATCAACGACGGCGAAGTGGATGGGGACGTCTCGTTCAGCGACGAGGTCCTCGAACCGTTCGTCGACGACGCGGAAGACGACGTCGACGAGGCGGCGGACGACGTCGAGGACGTCGCGGGCGCGGTGGAGGAGGAAGCCCGGGACGTCCTCGATCGGTAACTCAGGCCATCTGCATCGCGATCTCTTCCTCGAAGGCGACGACCCCCTCCAGCACGTCGGCGACGCCCTCGTAGAACCGGACGTCGGCGGTCTCGCGGACGTCCGCGGCGAACTCGTCGATCCACTCGGAGAGGTGCTCCTCGTGGAAGACCCGCTGGTAGCCGAACGTCTCCTCGTAGCCGTCGCGCTGACGCTCGATCAGATAGCGGAGGAAGGCGAGTTCGACCGCGACGTAATCGTTCTCCTCGGGATACGCCTCCGGCGGGGACCAGCCGGCGGCCCCGTAGCTGGCCTCGATCCGAGCCAGCCCAGAGCCCCGGAAGTCGGTGTCCTCCCGATAGTAGGTTTCGTGGGCCATGATCCGCGGGCGCGGCCCGACGAACAGCCGTGTAAACTCCCGCTCGAGTTCGTCCTGCACGGCGGCCGGGTCGCGGTCCTCGTTCTCCTCGATGAACGCCGCGAGCCGCTCGAAGCCCCGATCGAGGCGATCGTCGACGCTCTCGTCGGGGAACCTGACCGCGCCGTCGAGCAGGGCCTCGACGAACTCCGCCGTCGGCACGTCCGCGAGCGCGTCGATCAGGAAGTTCACCAGTTCGAGCCGGGCGTCGTACAGCGCCTCCTGGTCGACGCTCATCGGTGCTCACCCCCTCGTAGCCGACACGCTGTTGCGCCGCCGTTCGTCGGCTCTCGCCGTCGATCGTCGTTCATCGACTCCCACCCCTGTCGTACAGCAGTTGCGCGCGACAGTCGTTACAGTACTCGAAGATGCTCCCGGACGCGCTCGGCGCGATACCGGCCACGACCTCGCCGACTTCCTCCTGAATCTTCTGCGCCGATTGCTCGCTCGTAAACGGCGTGCCGCAGTGTCGGCACTCGAGCATCGAGCCCTCGAACACCTCGGTCCAGACGGAATCTTTGCCGTCGCGGTTCTCCGGGAGCAGGGACAGGTCGAGGCCGTCGCGCATCGTGATGACGTCCTCGACGCAGCCCTCCTCGCAGAGGCCGCAGTTGACGCAGCGCTCGTGGTTGAACTCCAGCGTCGCGGTCTCCTCGTTTCGACGGATCGCGTCGGTCGGACAGAGGTTCGAGCACGTCGGCGTGAACGTACAGCCGTCGCCGACCTCCATCCGGCCGAAGTCCTTCAGGCCGCGGATCACCTCCCGATCGGGGTCGACGTGGTCGAGGATCGCCCGCACGCTCTCCAAGGTCCAGCCGTGACTGTCGAACGGCGGATTGTCCCGATCGGCGTCGCCGGACGCAGTCCGGCTGTTCGCGGAACGTGGTTCCGCGCTGTCGATCCCGCCCGTCGCCTCGTGTCCGCCGGCGGGAATCGGCGATTCGGGGAGATCGCCGGCGAAGGTCGTGATCTCTTCGACGAACGCCTCGTGGTCGGCCGGATCGGGCGCGAAGAAGCCGACGCGTTCGCCGAGGCCAAGGTTCGCGGTCGCGCGGTTGAGCCGATCGACGAGGTCCGCCTTCGGGTCCGGCCCGGAGTGCAGGCAGTCGCCGCCGCAGCCGACGATCGCGACGCCGTCGGCGCCGCAGGCGAGCGCGTGCATCGCGTGGGCCTCGCCGACGGTGTCGGTGCAGTTCACGCGCACCGGGAGGATCGGCGGGTACTCGACCTCGGCCTTGCCCGCGGCCGAAAGCCGGCCGTACTCGGCGAGCGCGTCGTCGGCCCGCTCGGAGCAGACGAAGGCCACGATCGCCGGATCGAGGTCGGACCCCGATCGATCGAGGAGCCAGCCGCCCTCCCCGTCGGCCGGCACCAGGAGCGCCTCGACCTCGCGGGCGAGGCGCTCGTTCGACGGTTCGCGGAGCATCGTCGCGCCCGTCGGGCAGGAACTCGTACAGGCCCCGCAGTTCTGGCAGGCCGCTTTGTCGAACTCGACCTCGTCGATCCGCGATCGTTCCACCGCGTCGTGGGGACAGGCCTCGACGCACTCGTTACAGCCCATCTGGCTGGAGTCGCCGGCCGCGCAGACGTCCATCTCGAGGTCGAGGTGGTCGGGCTTCTCGATCCCGCCGAGGTGCTTCCTGACGGCCGAGATCGTCGACGCGTCGATCGGCGCGGTGTAGAACCCGATCCGGCCGCCGCGGGTCCGGCGATCGGCGGCCGGGTAGACGATCTGGTCGAACTCGAGGCTGCGCCGGGTGCCGTTCAGCTCGATCGCGTCAGTGGGACAGACGTCGGTCCACCCACCGTCGGGCGCCTCGGGATCGATGTCGACGGGGTAGCGTGTGACCTGTCCGTCCGGACCCTCGTGGACGCACTTCATACAGGAGATGCAGTCCTCGGTGACGCGGGACGCCAGGCGGACGGTAAAGTCGCCGTAGCGCCCCTCCACGTCGACGACCCGTCCGCGTTCGATCGTCACGTCGTCGAGGTTGGCGGCCGCGTCGACGTACTCTTCCCCATCTGCGATCAGGGTGACGTCGGCGTCGTCGGCCAGCGCCGCGGCGGTCTCGGGATCGGCCACGACCGCGACCTCGTCGCCGGCCTCCCGAGAGATCGATCTCCCGATCGATTCGGCCTCCAGTCCCGCGTACCGAGCGTTGACCATTCGAGCCGTCTTGGCCGTGGCGCCGGCCTCGTCGTGGACCCAGCCGGCGCGCTCGCGCTGATCGACGAACGAGACCGCGTCCGGACGCAGCCCCTGTTGTTCGGCGACTCGTCTGAGCTTCCGCTGTGCTCCGCTCTCCGGGCAGGTGACGATCAACTGATCGAGGTCGAACTCCTCGATCACCTGTTCCATCGCGGGGAGGCCGTCCTGACAGAGCAGACTCGAACTCGCCGCGACGTCGACGTCGTCGATCCCCTCCCTGGCCCCCTCCAGGTCGATGTCGCACGTGTCGGCGCACGAACACACGAAACTCCCGACCTTCATCCCATCGTGCTATACCGTGGCACGACAATAGCGTTGCGTCAGGAAGTGGTGAATATCACTCCAGGTCAAAGGAATTAATCATACATGACTAACACAGTGTTACTTTGCTAGCTACTCCCCTAGTCGAGAGATAATTTTCCGCGAAATGTTCGAAGCAAATATTGATGAGGGTCAGCGGGGAAGTTGCCGCCATGCGAGTGGGTAACACTACCACCGTATTAGTTGATGTCACCGTGGGGACATCACGGGTGTGGACAGGTGAACGCGCGGGAGGTCCGCCGTCATGAGCGCGGACGCGGAGCCGGTGACGATCGACCTCGATCGGCGATCGTTCATGAAGGCGAGCGCGCTCGCCGGCGGGCTGTTCCTCGGCGGGGGCGTCGCCGGACACGTGCTCGGCCAGGACGAAGACGAGGAGACCGACGGCGTTCACGACGACGCCGACACGTCGAAGGTCATCTGCAACTACTGCGCCGTCGGCTGCGGCTTCAAGGCGGTCAAGGAGGGCAACTCCTTTACCGCGATGGAGCCGTGGTTCGAGAATCCGATCAACAACGGCTCGCTCTGTTCGAAGGGCGCCGGGATCCTCGAGACGGAGCACTCGCCGAAGCGGCTCAAGCACCCGATGCGCAAGGTCGACGGCGAGTGGCAGAAGGTCACCTGGAACGAGGCCTACCGGGAGATCGCCGACACCTGGGAGCAGACGATCGACGAGTACAGCCGCGAGAGCGTCATGCTGCTGGGAAGCGCCCACCACGCCAACGAGGAGGCCTATGCCATCCGAAAGCTGGCTGCGTTCATGGGCACGAACAACGTCGACCACCAGGCGCGGATCTGCCACTCGCCGACCGTGACCGGCCTCGCCAACACGTGGGGCTTCGGCGCGATGACGAACACGATCAACGACTATCGCAACTTCGACCTGCTCATCATCCTCGGGCAGAACCCGGCGGAGTCCCATCCGATCGCGATGCAGCACATCTTGGAGGGACAGGCCCGCGGCGGGACGATCGTCTCGATCGATCCCCGGTACACGAAGACGTCGGCCCACGCCGACTACTTCTACCGGCTGCGGCCGGGGACGGACGTCGCGCTGGTCATGGGGCTGCTCAACTACGTCCGGGAGCAGGACGGACTCAACGACGAGTTCCTCGGCGATCGCGTGATGGGCTGGCCCGACGCCGAAGCGGAACTCGACCAGTACGACCTGGAGACGGTCTCGGACATCACCTGGCTCGACGTCGAACAACTGGAGGAAATCGGCGACCTGATCGTCGAAAATGCGCCCCAGATCCAGGTCGAGTGGGCGATGGGCGGCACCCAGCACAACAACGGGACGCAGAACATCCGCTCGTACGCGCTGTTCAGTCTGGCGACGGGGAGCGCGGCCCGATCGGGCGGCGGCCTGCAGGTCATGCGCGGGCACGCGAACGTGCAGGGCGCGACGGACCTCGGCGTGGACGCGAGCATTCTGCCGGGCTACTACGGCGTCGACTCGCCGGGATCGTGGGAGCACTGGGCGGACGTCTGGGACCGGAGCCCGTGGACCAGCGGGAGCACGTCGTTCCAGGAGCTGTACGATACGTTCGAGATGATGCCGGAGGGCATGTGGCAGGGGATGGAGACGCCGGCCGAGGTCGAGGCGGGCGGTGCGGGCGTCGACGTCGAGGAGCAAGAAGAGGGTGAAGGAGGCGAAGGCGAGGAGAGCGCTGGCGGCCAGGGAAACGAGGAAGAGGGTGAAGGATCGGGCGAAGACGAAGACGAGGGGCTGGCGGAGGAGGCCCCGATCGACGACGTCAGCCAGCGATCGATGATGTTCCAGATCGGGATGACCGTCGCCCGGTGGTACGAGGGCGCGCTCCAGCAGGAGAATCGACTACTCGATTCGAACCTCTACCAGCCCGAGCCGCTGAAGATGGCGTTCTTCTGGGGGCACTCGGCGAACTCCATCAGCGAGATGGGCAAGATGAAGCAGGCGATGGAGTCGCTCGACCTGCTCGTCGTCGTCGACGTCTTCCCCGCCGTCGCCGGGACGCTCCCCGACGACGCGAACGTCCTCCTGCTGCCGGCGTCCAGCCAGTACGAGCACGTCCGCTCGGTGACGAACTCGCACCGATCGGTCCAGTGGAGCGAAGCCGTCGGATCGCCGGCGCACAACTCCCGCCCGGATCTCCGGATCATGCAAGAACTGGCCCACCACATGGGATTCGGCGAACATTTCGACTGGGGGTCCGGTCCCGAGATCTACAACGGGCGGAGTACCTACGAGGACGCCCTCCGCGAGATCAACCTCGGGGTGCGATCGATCGGCTACCAGCAGTCGCCCGAGAAGCTCCAGCAGCACGCGGAGTACGACTGGGCGTTCAGCACCGAGGATCTGCGGGCCGAAAACACCGGAACGCCGGTCGACGGCGACTACTGGATGCTGCCGTGGCCCTACTGGGGTGGCGACCATCCCGGCTCGCCGATCATCTGGACCAAGGAGGCCGACCCGCGCGACGGCGGTCACGACTTCCGCGAGAACTGGGGAGTCCGGGCGCCGACGCAGGAGGAGTGGAACGAACTGAACATCGACAAGGAGTATCCGCTCCAACAGACGTACGAGCAGCAAGGCGAGGAGGGTCTCTCCCTGATCGCCGGGTCGTTCGAGGCGCCGTGGTGGGACGACCAGGAGGTAAACGGCGTGCCGTCGTACCCGAACTACTCGACCATGCTCCCGGACGATCCGTCGAACGCGTCGACGCAGACGCTGCCCGTCCAGTACGCCCTCGACGAGGGGGAGTCGGTGTACACCGCCGCCCAGGCGCTCGTCGAGGAGTACGGCGACGAGGTCGATATCGATCCGGCCGCCTACGAGGAGTACGACTACGCCCAGCCCGATCCGCCGACCGGCCGGGGGCAGGCCCGCGCGGTCGTCTGGAACTTCCTCGACACGGTCCCGGTCCACCGAGAACCCGTCGAGAGTCCGCGGCCGGACCTCGCCGAGCAGTGGCCGGCCAACGGCGAACAGGTCAACTTCTGGCGACTCGACCAGAACAACGCGACCGTCCAGCAGCGGGCGACGGAGGCCGTGCACACCCAACTCGGCAGCGACGAGGGGGACGGTCGGACCGTGATCCTCACGTCCGGCCGCCAGGTCGAGCACCAGGGCGGCGGCGCCGAGACGCGGAACAACGAGTACACCGCCGATCGCCAGCCGCACATGTACGCCGAGATCAGTCCCGGCCTCGCCGAGGAACTCGATATCGTCGGGGGCGACGATCACGTGGTCGTCACCTCGGCCGACAAGGGATCGATCCTCGTGAAGGCGAAGGTGACGAACCGGGTCAACGAGGAGGAGGTCTTTCTCCCCTATCACTGGGGCGGCGTCTTCCACGGCGAAAATCGATCCGGCAACTGGCCCGACGGCACGGAACCGCTGGCGATCGGCGAGAGCGCGAACATTATCACGCCGAGCGGGTTCGACGCCGAGACCCAGATGCAGGAGACGAAATCGGGCGTCGTCCACGTGCAGAAGGCGACCCAGCAGGTGGTCGAGGATCTGAACATGGAGTTCATCGACTACCCGCAGGACGAGATCGGCCTCGGGACGCAAAAGCGATACGACGTCCGCGAGTGGGACATGATGAACGGGGGTGAGCAACTGTGACACAGGAAGGACCATCCGGAGACGTGATGAGCCAGGGCGTGATGAGCACGGGCGAGGGGATGCGGATCTTCCCCGACGTCGAGGCCTGCATCGACTGCGGGGGCTGCGTCGTCGCCTGCAAACGCACCTGGGACCGCGAGATCCAGAACCAGCGCATCGACATCACGACCATGGCCGAGGGGATCGCGGGACCGCAGGGGGAGAACGCCGCCAAGGTCGATCCGCTGATCGCCGGCGAGAATCCCGGCGAGACGAGCCTGCCGATGCAGTGTTACCACTGCGAGAACGCACCGTGCGTCTCGGTCTGTCCGACGAACGCGCTCCAGAAGGAGGAGGACGGGTTCGTGACGGTGCAAGACGACCTCTGCGTCGGCTGCCAGTACTGCCTCTCGGGCTGTCCGTTCGGCGCGCCGCAGTTCCCCGACAGCAACGACGGCTCGGCCCAGCTCTTCGGCACCGGCGGCATCATGGACAAGTGCACCGGCTGTCGCCCGCGCCAGGAAGCGGGCAAGGGACCCGCCTGCGCCGAGGAGTGCGCGACCGATGCGATCCTCGTCGGCAGCGCGGGGGAAATCTCGGACGAACTCGAGAAGCGCGGCAGCGGCTCGTTCTTCAACGACCAGGCCATGGAGATAATCTTCGGCGAGGAAGACGCCCAGCTCTTCCAGGACTACAACCCAGACCAATGAGCGACGATCGACCTCCGGACGACCCCGACGATCGCGCCGACGGGCCGACGGCCCCGGACGACGACTCGCCAGCAGACGAACCGCGCGAACGCGACGCGCCCGGCGATCGTCGCGATGACGATCCGTCCCCGGACGCCCCGCGCGACGGAGAGATCGACGGCGGATACGGCGACGATCGCCGACAGGAGCGTGCGGACGACGAACGCGCTCCGGACCCCGATCAACCGAACGAAGCCGAGACGGAGACTCAGGACGGCTCGAATCGAGTCGCGTTCTGGACCAGCGCCCTGATCGCGCTCGTCCTCGCGGTCGGCGCGATCGCGCTCGTGTCGGGCCGGGCCCCGTTCTTCGAGAACGTCTTGCGCGTTCGGCCGACCGTCGAGGGCGGCGGCGTGGGCGCCGACTGGGTCGTCGGTAATACGGGGCCGCTTCTCGACCTGGCGATCGCGCTGGTCCACCTCGCCGACGTCGTCATGGGGATCTTCATCCTCGTGATGGTGTTCATTCACTGGGCGGCGTTCCGTCGCCTCGCAGCCCGGATGCAACCGCCGGAGCGGGCGACGCGATCGGGGGAGACGACTGCCGCCACGGACGGCGGCGAACGGACCCGTGGGCCCCTCG
This sequence comes from Halosolutus gelatinilyticus, assembly GCF_023028105.1. Taxonomy (NCBI): domain Archaea; kingdom Methanobacteriati; phylum Methanobacteriota; class Halobacteria; order Halobacteriales; family Natrialbaceae; genus Halosolutus; species Halosolutus gelatinilyticus. Next base: position 3,751,380 of record NZ_CP095491.1, on the reverse strand, counting down.
ATCGCGACCGGTCCGACCGAGAGCCAGCCGACGATCGCTCCGGTAGCGGGGGTGAGCCGTCGTGACGAACCTCGATCACGGCAAGTTCTCGCGGGTCACCACGATGTTCCACTCGCTGCTGGCGCTGACGGTGTTCGTTCTCTTTTTCACCGGCTACGCCATCGCGTTCAACACCGAACTGTGGTGGATGGTCGAACTGATGGGCGGCAACCGGGGCGTGCTCTCGATCCACCGCCTCGCTGGCTTCGCGCTGATCCTCTTGACCGGGTTCTGGGTGCCCTACATGCTCATCCGATCGGCGAGTCGATCGAACTTCCGCGAGGTACTTCCGGACCTTCGGGCGGACGCGGCGGCGTTCGTCCAGGACGTCAAGTTCGCGCTCGGGCGGGCCGACGAGCGCCACCCCAACGCGCGGCAGTTCGCGGGCTACAAGGCCGACGAGGTGCCGCTGCTCTCCTACGTCGGGAAGGGCGTCATCTGGATCTTCACGGTCGAACTACTCTTGCTGATGATCTCGGGGCTGCTCATCTGGCGCAAGACCTGGCTGATCGACTTCTATAACTCCCAGTCGGTCGCGATGGCGTTCGTCGCCTTCCACGGCCTGCTCGGTGTCATCATGCTGATGGGCGTGCTGTTTCACACCTTCGAGCACGGGTTCCACCCCGCGTTCTACCCCATCGAGATGAAGGCGTTCCTGCCGAAAGACCAGACGCCGAACTTCCACGGCAATCCGGACGAGTATGAGACGACGGGGATCGAACGCCTTCGGCTCAGACCATCGTGGCGCTGGGCGACAAACGTCGTCGCCGTGCTCGTCGTCGTCGGTATCGTCAGCGTGCTCGTGGCCAGCCTCGACTACGGCGGCTACCCCGTCCCGGAGACGCTGGCGTTCAACGAAGGCAGCGTCCTGCGGACGATCGGGATCAACATCGGGATGTTCGTGTTGCTCCTCGGTCTGTTGCTCTCGGTGTACGGGAACGTGCTCCGGGCGCGCTACCTGCGCCAGCGTCGGGAGCGAGCCGCGACCGGGACGACCGCCGCCGACGGCGGCGAACCGGCTTCCCGGGACGAACCCGGCACGAGCGGCACTGACGACGGGTGAACCCGCGATCCTCGGTTTCGCCGATCGTCGGACTTCCGGTGCCGGTCGACGCCCTCGACCGATCGCTCGCGTCGAAGCGCTAACCGGTGCGTCGGGGGTTTACGGGACTGGACGCCGTACGCTATCACATGGCGAGTATCCTGTACTCGATCTACGCGATCGCGGTGTTGATCGTCGCCGTCGGCGGCCTTCTCGGCGTCGCGTTCGGCACGCCCGACCTCGACGGCGACTCCGGGTACCGATACGAGGCGCTTTCGATCGTCGCCGCGCTGTTCGTCCTCGCGATGATCGCGTCGTTCGTGCTGTAGTCAATCGGTGACAAATCACCGGCGATCGACGACGATCGGCGGTCGGAACCGCGACGGCCGCGACGAACGCTTTCGAGAGCGGAGGACGCAAACGGCTGCAGCCCCTGAAGGAAGTATGGACGACTCGAACCGCGAGCCCGCGCTCGCCCCCTCAGCCGCCGAGGATCAGGCAGGTCCCGAACCGGACGAGACGAGGACGGCGACGTTCGGCATGGGCTGCTTCTGGGGCCCCGACGCCCGGTTCGGCGCGATCGAGGGCGTCGTCCGGACTCGCGTCGGGTACGCCGGCGGCACGACGCCGGATCCGAGCTACTACTCGCTCGGCGACCACACCGAGGTCGTCCAGGTCGAGTACGATCCCGACGCGCTGTCCTACGACGATCTGCTGGACGTCTTCTGGTCGAATCACGCCTGGTCGTCGCCGACGCACAAGCGCCAGTACCGCAGCGTCGTCCTCGCGCACGACGACGACCAGTTCGAGACGGCCCGGAGGCGGCGGACGGCGCTCGAAGAGCGGGCCGGGACGTCGGCCGAGACCGCGATCGAGGCCCTCGACGGGTTCACCCTCGCCGAACCGTACCACCAGAAGTACGAACTGCGATCGACGCCGGTCGTCGGCGACGAACTCGCGGCCCTCTACGGGGATTCGTTCGTCGATTCGGCGGTCGTCGCGCGGCTCAACGGGTTCGTCGCCGGCCACGGCGACCCGGAGCGACACCGAGAGTGGCTGGCTCGACTGGACCTGCCGCCGAACGTCGTGTCGGAACTCCGGCGGCGAATCGACGGGATCGACGGTCGCGCCGATCGATCGACTCGAGAGTGATCGGCGATCCGAGACGGCGCGGGACGGATTCGTCGCTGCGTCGGATCGATCGACACAGCTGTCTTCGGGGGAGCGCCGATCGGCGGAGAACGATCACGGCGCGGGGTGAGAAGTTATGCTACTCCTTATCGTAGTTTTGCTCGATGGGGAGATGACGACGATCTGCGCGAACTGTGGCGAAGAGCTCCCGACCAGCCGGTACCACATCTACTTGGCGACGGACGAGGTCGTGGAGGTCGCCCTCTGCGAGGGGTGTCGGTACAAGTTCGTCACCGCGGACTGGGTTCAGGCCGTGGTTTAAGGGCCGTCGGCGGCGCTACCGGTAGTGACGATAGCGGGCGCTGCGACCGTGCAGATCGATTCGAGCCGATACTGCGAGCAAAAGAAGCGATCGGGCACTCAAAACCCGGCATACCGAGCGGTTAGGCGTGCTGGAGTTCGTGGATGCTCACCCAGTGCGCGCTGAACTCCGCCTCATGGTCGCTGGCGTACTTGTTGGCGTCGGCCCAGTCGGCGACCTCGCGGTCCAGGTCGCAGCTGTCGCACCGTAGTTTGTATGTCATGATCTATAATACTACGGGAACGGCCTTAAGCGTTCGTCGCGCGGGTGCACCCGAGCGATCGACCCCGCTCCCGGATCCGTCGCTCACGGCGATACGTCGCGAATTCGAATCCCGTACTCCTCGGGCACGTCGTCGATCGCGACGCGGATCTTCAGGACCGCGACGCCCGGCTCGTCGGCTTTCGCCTCCATGACCGCGACTTGGTCGCGCTCGAACGACGCGTTGCCGGTCTTGACCTCGCAGTGGTACTCGCGGAGCGTCGCCCCCGTCGACTCGCGGACCGCCTCGGCGACGACGTCGGGGAGCCAGCTCGCCCGCCGCCCGTCGGCGAGCCGCTCGGTCACGAGCGACGGCTCGCGGAGCCGGACCCGCACCTCGTCCACCTCCAGACCGAGATCCTCCCGCACGTAGTAGGTCAGCGCCGGCGGGTTCGTCCGCGGCGTCGTCACGAGCGCCTGCCCGATCGCCCCGTACTGGTTCGCCGCCGGCTGGAATCGCCACGTTTCGGCGTCGGGATCGATCGGCGTCGCAGTGCGTCGCTCGGGCTGGGCTACCAGGTAGGCGTCCGCCGGCGTCTCGTCCTGCGGCGCGACGGCCTGGAGTCGCACCCGAACCTTGCCCCTCTCCGAACATCGCGCGGCGATCGACTCCGCATCGGCCCGCGAGTCGCACTCGAGCAGCCGTCCCCGGTCGCTTGCGATCGCCTCGACCGCGCTGTTTCGCTCCCGGGCGCTCGATTTGAGCTCGAGGACGAACGGCTCGTCGGAGGATCGATCGGCCGTGGTGTCGAAACGATCGTCGGAGCCGTCGAACTGCGTCAGATTCGTCTGATCCCTATCACGAGCCATCGCGATCACTGTCGTTCGGCGCCAGCAGCACGCCGTACACCTCTCACGGCGGGTATCTGAACGTGGCGATCGGCAATTCCATAGGCATCGATCGGTCGTGATCGTCACTTCGATCGAACGACGATCGAGGGGGTCAACCAAGTTGGCTGGAGAACGCCCGCCACTCATCGCCCTCGAAGACATCGTCATTGGCTACGACAGCGACAAGAGGAACATCTCCGACGAAGACACGCGAACGTATCTGGGGAGGCGGTAACGTGGTCTCAGAATATAGAACGCACAATCGTTAAGCGAAGCTACTGCCGACGTAGTTCATGTCCGAGCCAGCCTTTCTTATCGGTAATTCAGTGTCGCTCCGCACGGTTGAAGAAGAAGATGTGGAGTTCATCCACGAAACAGTCAACTCTTCCGAGATCTGGAAGACGATGCAGCCATCCAGACCATACTCCCTGAACGAAATTCGCTCCATCTTCTCTCCGGATTCGGAATCATCGTCCACCGTTCGCTTCCTCGTCACCACTGAGGCGGAGCCCGTTGGCTTAGTCGGATTTTCAGAGGTGAACGAGACCGCAGGCGTTGCGGAACCAAGTTGTTGGATACATCCGGACTACTCCGGCGAAGGCTACGGAACCGAGGCTGCCAAACTGCTCATCAAGTACGGGTTTGACCACTGTCGGCTTCACAAGTTCGTAGCAGAGGTCATCGAGTTTAATGAACCAGCCCGACACCTTTTGGAGAAGATCGGGTTCGTCGAGGAAGGGAGGCAACGAGAGCAAGATTTCGTCGATGGTGAATACCACGACTGTATCTCGTACGGATTACTCGTCTCTGAGTGGCAACAGCGTCGATAACGTTTGGTCCGCTGGTTCGATTCCAGCGTGCGTCATCCCGTCCATCTGGTCACTTCGGATCAATCGAACCGGATGACCCTCGTCGAGACGCTCACGGCTTCGCCGTTCGCTGTTCCGTGGCGCGGCGCGCCACACTGCGCTCGTCGATCGTTGTTCCGTTAGAAATGGATTGGGGCAGATTTGAACCACGCCGAGACGTGCTCGCTACGCTGCGCGCGTCTCGTCTAGTTTAAATCGCCCGTAACGATTTTTGACGACGGGTTCTGTTGAAACCCTCAACAGCTGACGTATTCTGAGTGCTCTACGGTCAGTACAGGATATGCATTGTTCACTATCTTCGGAAGCTGTCACAAGAAAGGTTATAATGTACGTATGAAAACACCATCCTGTGAACGATCAACCTGCTGTCTTCGCTAAAGGATTAACAAAGCAATATGGCGAGACTACCGCCATCAGTGGTCTAGATCTTTCTATCCCAAGTGGATCGGTCTACGGATTTCTTGGGCCGAACGGCGCAGGGAAAACCACGACGATGCGAATGTTAACCGGGCTTACACGGCCAACCAAGGGAGCCGGTTCCGTTGCTGGCGTCTCGATCACGGACCGAGACGGCCTCCGCACCCACATCGGATACTTACCCGAGGAACCACCACTGTACGACCACGCGACGGCCTACGAACAGCTCGAATACGCCGCCGGTCTCCGCGATCTCCCCGCGGAAGCGGCACGTGACCGAATCAATGTACTCCTCAACAAACTGGATCTCACGGCAGATGCCGACACGCGGATCGCGGACTATTCGAAGGGAATGCGGCAGAAAACCGCCTACATACAGGCCGTCCTCCACGAACCCAATGTGGTCTTCCTTGACGAACCCACGTCCGGGCTGGATCCACGCGCTGCACGGACGCTCCGGGAGATGATTACGGAACTCGCCAACGCGGGAACGACCGTCTTCCTCTCGACGCATATCCTCCCTGTTGTCGAAGAGGTCGCTGACACGGTCGGAATCCTCTACGATGGAGAGTTGGTCGCTGAAGGTTCGCCCGCTAATCTCGAACGCCGCGCAGAGACTGGTGAGACGCGCTCGCTGGAGGATGCTTTCCTCGAACTCACGACCGACGAGCGCGGCACCGCAGGAGAGACGGACAGTGAGGCCAGCGCCGCCGATACCGCTGACCAGAGGGTCGTTGAGGAGAATACCGATGGCTGAATCGGGCTGGCTCGGGCATGCCATTCGGATGGGCTGGTTCGACTATCAGCGTTCTGTCCGGGCGATTCGGGAAGACACTGGTCGGCTGATCTTGATGGCTGGCGGTGTAGGTTTCATGACGCTCCTGCTAACGGGATTCGCGGTCCTGTTCGTTCCGGAACTCCGGGGGACGGATCCAGAGTTCTCGATAAATCGGATCGTCAGAGGAACGCTCGCCATGCTCTGGGTGTTTGGGACGTTCATGCTCGCGCAGCGGACGACGACGGCGCATAGTAAACCGGTCGCCGATGCGTTCGTGCTGACGACCGTCTCACCTAGAACCGCCGTCGTCGGGGGCATCGTCGCCGAGAGCCTGCGAGTGCTGACGTATGTGTTCCCGGTCGGCCTCCTCCTCGCCATTTCCGGGGCATACGCCTTCAGTGCACCACTGACCCTTCTGGCAGTCTCGCTGGTCGGCAGTCTGTACGTCGCCAGCGCGGTTACGGCCGGTCGCCTGCTGGGGTATTGTGCTGCATGGCTTGTGGCCAACGTGCCGTTCGTTGCTCGTCACAAGGGCGTGCTGGGCGGGACGGTTGTGATGCTGTTTTTCGGCATCTACTTCCTGTTCCAAGTACCGCAACTGCCTATCTCGATCAGTCCAGCCACGCTCGGAGTGATTCCGACTGGGTGGCTCGCAGACTTACTGGCGGTTGGCACGCCCATCGGCTGGTCATCGACACACGCTCTCGGGGGAGTGGTCGCGGTTAGCGTGGTGCTCATCGGTGGAAGCTGGCTTTCCGAGCGTATTGCCACCTCGTTCTGGTTTGGCGAGTCGATCACCGTTTCTGATACTGGCAAAACTTCCGTCTCCACCCGCACGGAGGGCGATCAGCGAGCCCTTGAGCGGGCCATCAGCCCCCTCGGCGTCCCGTTCATCACCGGTCCAACCCGTCACGTTGCTGAATGGTCTCTGTTGCGAGCCCGTCGGGAACCTCAGCGGTTAAACTTCCTGCTGATCCCGGTATTCGGTGGCGGCTCAGCATTAGTGAATATGATGCTACAGGGGTCCGGCTCGCTCGCAATACTGGGACCAGCCATCGCCGTGTTGCTTGGGTGGACCGCCGGCGCTGCGTTCGGTCTCAACCCGTTCGGCGACGAGGGAGCCGTCCTGCCGACAACCCTGACCGCCGTTTCGGGTCGGGCGTTCGTCCGCGGACTCATCGCCCCGAGTCTGCTGTTCGCGCCTGTCGTCACCGTTGTCACGCTTGTGACGGCACTCGTAGGGGGATACGGACTACTGGCGGCGATAGCGCTGACACTGATCGGATGCTTCCTCACCGTTGTCGGGACGACACTCGCACCGATAGTCGGGATGTGGTTCCCGCGCTACAGTGCCATCCGCATCGGCAACAGCGACGGAGTACGACCACCCCGGTTGCTCGCGGGTGTGCTTCACGTTGTGTTGATGTGGCTTCCCGGCGCGGCGCTGGTTGGACTCGTGGCAGCACCGGAGTTGGTGAGGCTGGCGCTCTCTGGGATCGGTTACATTCCGGGATTCATTCTCGGATTAGTCGCCAGCGGAGGAGTACTCACCACCCTCGCGTCGTCGCTGAACGACGCTGGCGCGACAATTCAGGGGCTCCCGCTCACTGCCTTCCGGAGTGGATTCGGCATACTGCTGGTTTTCGGTGGACTACTGGTCGCTTGGCGCGCCTATCGTGGAGCGATACGAAGGTTCGAGACCCACGAACTGCACTGACAGCGCACGAGTGCTATACCACTGGCGCGACACAGGGGGATAAGAGATCGACAAAGGACGGGGTACTCCACTCGAGTCGATATTCGCGTTCATTGTACACGTGGGTGCGGTTGTGCTACCGTGGCGTTCGGGTCGTTGTTCACCATGAACCCTCTCAACGATGGGGGCGCGGTGTTGGTTCTCGGTGTGCTGATGCTGTGGATAGCAGCGATGGGTCTGTACTCGCTGTACGCTGATACGGCAGTCGGTCTCTTTTGGGGTGGGTTCTTTACGTTCATCAGCGGAACTCTCTTCGCTATTGCGGTTATTGTCCAGAGTTTCGTTCGCTAAAGTGGTCACCGTGGAATCCCCCATCAAATCTATGATCGATTTGGTAATTGACCGTAGAAACGATCGGGATTTGAAGACCTTCTGTAACCGAGTTCGGCTGGTCAGTGCGCATGTGTAGTGAGCGTACGTTTCGCGCTCAAATACATTTGAAGAATAGGGTTTCAACAGAGCCTGACAACGAGGACTCCTCGCTCCGCTTGTCGTCGTTGCGTCGTCAAAAATGGGTTGGGGCAGATTTGAACTTCGCCGAGACGTGCTCGCTACGCTGTGCGCGACTCGTCTAGTTCAAATCTCCCTACCGTCACGATCCTGTCGCTCGCGAATTTGCTCGCGACAGAAGTAGTGGGTTGGGGCAGATTTGAACTGCCGGCCTCCTCCATGTCAAGGAGGTGTCATAACCAGACTAGACCACCAACCCGCCTGGTTTCGCTCGCATCCGCGGCGCATCGCGCCACGTTGTCTGCACTCGTTCGTTGCCGGCCACCGTAATTGAAGGTTTCGAATCGGGCGCCGTACGCGAGTCCGAACCACGGGCCCTCCGACAACCTTAAGGTGATGTACTGATTTGGGCATTATAAGACAACAACGTACATTGGTGTCCACTATGAAGGAGTACGTCACACGCGTTACCGACGGGGAGGATCTCACACAGACGGAGGCCTGCGCGGCCTCGGCGGCCGTGTTCGAGGACGCGACCGAGGCGCAGATCGGCGCGCTCCTGGCCGCACTTCGCGCGAAAGGCGAGACGGAAGCCGAGATCGCCGGCTTCGCCGAGGGAATGCGCGCTGCCGCCCGCACGATCGAGCCCGATCGCGAGCCGCTGGTCGACACCTGCGGGACGGGCGGCGACGACTACGACACGATCAACGTCTCGACGACGAGCGCGATGGTCGCCGCGGGAGCGGGCGTGCCGGTCGCCAAGCACGGCAACTACTCCGTTTCCTCCTCGTCGGGCAGTTCCGACGTGCTCGAGGAACTCGGCGTTAGGCTCGACGCCGATCCCGACGCGGTCGAGCGATCGATCGAGGCGCGCGGCATCGGCTACATGCACGCGCCCGCGTTCCACCCCGCGATGAAGGCCGTCATCGGCCCGCGCCGGGAACTCGCGATGCGGACGATCTTCAACGTGCTCGGACCGCTGACGAACCCCGCGGGCGCCAGCGCCCAGGTCGTCGGCGTCTACGACCCGGACCTGGCGCCGGTCCTCGCGAACGCGCTCGCCCGCATGGACACCGAGCGAGCGCTGGTCGTCCACGGCGCCGGGACGGACGAGATCGCCATCCACGGCGAGACCACCGTCGCGGAGGTCGACGGTGAGAACGTCGAGACCTACGCGATCGAACCCGCCGACCTCGGCCTCGAGGAACACGACATCGGGGACATCGCGGGCGGAGCGCCCGAAGCGAACGCGGCCGACCTCCGCGGCATCGTCGAGGGCGACGTGACCGGCGCGAAACGGGACGTCATCCTCGCGAACGCCGGCGCCGCGGTCTACGTCGCGGGCGAGGCGGACTCCCTCGAAGCGGGCGCCGACGCCGCGCTCGAGGCGATCGAGTCCGGCGACGCGGCGGCGAAACTGGACCTGCTCCGGACCGGCCAAGCGCCCGAAACCGTCGAGGCGGAGGGACGATGACTCGATGACGCGAGTGAAGGTCTGCGGCCTGACGACCGACGACGACCTCGCGATCGCGGTCGACGCGGGCGCCGACGCCGTCGGGATCGTCTGCGACGTGCCGGTCGAGACGCCCCGCGAGGTGTCGACCCAGCGGGCCGAGACGCTCGCCGCGTCCGTCCCGCCGTTCGTGACGAGCGTCCTCGTCACGATGCCCGAGAGCGCCGCGGCGGCGATCGATCTCGTCGAAGCGGTCGGCCCGGACGCGGTACAGGTCCACGGCACCCTCGATCCCGACGAACTCGCCGAAGTTCGATCGAGCGTCGCCGCGTCGGTGCTGTTCGCGATCGACGCCGAGGGCGCCGCCGACGTGGCGACCGTCGAGCGCTACGACGAGGTCGCCGACGCGCTGCTCGTCGACTCGACGAGCGAGGACGGCGGCGGGGGAACGGGCGAGACTCACGACTGGAATCGAACCCGGACGATCGCGGCCGACCTCGACTCGCCGCTGATCCTCGCGGGCGGGCTGACCCCCGAGAACGTCGCCGAAGCCGTCCGCACCGTCGAGCCGTTCGCCGTCGACGTCGCAAGCGGCGTCGAGCGCGACGGGGGAACCAAGGATCCGGACGCGGTCCGATCGTTCGTCGAACGCGCGACGACCGCCGATCGCCAGCTCCGCCCGGAATCACCATGACCGACTCCGATACGTCCGACACTCCGGATGCTCCCGACGCCCCGCCGCTCGATATCGATCGCGACGCCTTCCGCGAACACGCGGGCGGCCGCGAGGATCGCCCGGCGGTCGTCCGCGCCGTCACCACCCTCGACGTCGAGACGACGCCGCTGGCCGCCTACGCCGCGCTCACCGGCCGATCGCCGTCGAGCGATCGCGACCGATCGCCGTACGCGTTCCTGCTCGAGAGCGCCGAGAAGACGGCCTCGAGCGATCCCGACGGCGCGTTCCGGCCGAGTTCCGCCGACGCCGAGCGCCACGCCCGCTTCTCCTACGTCGGGTACGACCCCGAAGCGGTCGTGACGGTCGGTCCCGAGGGGACGACCGTGAAGGCGCTCTCCGAGAACGCGCCGATCGACCTGATCGAGACGGGCGTCGACGGCGATACGGTCGATACGCTCCGGGGCGCGATGCCGGACGTTCGCCTCGCCAACCTGCCGGAGCACGACCGCCAGCACCTCGAAGGAGGACTCGTCGGCTTTCTCGCCTACGACGCCGTCTACGACCTCTGGCTCGAGGAGGTCGGCCTCGAGCGACCCGAGTCGCGCTTCCCCGACGCGCAGTTCGTCCTGACGACGAAAACGCTGGCCTTCGACGATCGCGAGGAGACGATCTCGCTGATCTTCACGCCGGTGATCGAGGCCGGCGACGACCCCGACGCCATCTACGATCGATTGCGCGCCGAAGCTGCGGCCGTCGCGGAGACGCTCCGCGGCGCCGAACCCCCCGAAACCGGGGGATTCGTCCGCGAACAGGAGATCGCCGGCCAGCGAGACGAGTACGAGGAGAGCGTCCGCCGGGCCAAAGAACACGTCCTCGACGGCGACATTTACCAGGGCGTCGTCTCCCGCACGCGGGAGCTCTACGGGCGGGTCGATCCGCTCGGCTTCTACGAGGCGATGCGCGACGTGAACCCGTCGCCGTACATGTACCTGCTCGAGCACGGCGACCTGACCGTCGTCGGCGCGAGTCCCGAGACGCTCGTCTCCGTTCGCGGGCGGGAGGTCATGTCGAACCCGATCGCCGGCACCTGCGATCGAGGCTCGAGCCCCGTCGAGGACCGGCGACTCGCCGGCGAGATGCTGGCCGACGGGAAGGAACGCGCCGAGCACACGATGCTGGTCGACCTCGCGCGAAACGACGTCCGCCGCGTCTCCGAGCCCGGAACCGTCCGGGTCGACGAGTTCATGAACGTCCTGAAGTACAGCCACGTCCAGCACATCGAGTCGACGGTGACCGGCGAACTCGCTGCGGACGCCGACGCGTTCGACGCCACGCGGGCGTCGTTCCCCGCCGGGACGCTCTCCGGCGCCCCGAAGATCCGGGCGATGGAGATCATCGACGCCCTCGAAACCGAGTCCCGCGGCCTTTACGGCGGCGGCGTCGGCTACTACTCGTGGTGCGGCGACGCCGATTTCGCGATCGTGATTCGGACCGCAGCAGTAGAGAACGAACGTGATCGCGATCGGATCACGGTCCAGGCCGGCGCCGGCCTGGTGGCGGACAGCGACCCCGCCGCGGAGTACGAGGAGACCGAGAAAAAGATGGGCGGCGTCCTCGCCGCGCTCGAAGCGATCGAGCGCGAGGACGACGCGGAGGGCGAGCGGGCCGACGACGAACCGATCGCGTCGAACCCGGAGGTGGGCCGATGAGGAGCCGATTGGCCGACGAGGAATGCGAGCGAGACGAGACGGGCGACGACCACGCCGCGGCCGGGACGGCAGCGGTGGACGCCCTCCGGGTCCTGTTCGTCGACAACTACGACTCGTTCACCTACAACCTCGTCGAGTACGTCAGCCAGCTCCCCGGAACCGAAACCGAGATCCTGAAGAACACGGCGTCGCTCGACGACGTCCGGGCGGTCGATCCCGACGCGATCGTCGTCAGTCCCGGCCCCGGCCACCCGAAGAACGATCGGGACGTCGGCGTGACGAGAGACGTGCTCCGCGACGTCAGCCCCGAGGTGCCGACCCTGGGCGTCTGTCTCGGCCTCGAAGCCGCGGTCTACGAGTACGGTGGCACCGTCGGCCGGGCGCCGGAGCCGATCCACGGCAAGGCCTCGGCGGTCGAGCACGACGGCGCCGGCGTCTTCGACGGCCTCGAACAGGGCTTTCGCGCGGGTCGGTATCACTCGCTCGTCGCGACCGAGGTGCCGGACTGCTTCGAAGTAACGGCGACGGCCGAACACGACGGTGAAACCCTCGTGATGGGCGTTCGCCACCGGGAGTATCCGATCGAGTGCGTGCAGTTCCACCCGGAGAGCGTCCTCACGGCCGCGGGTCACGACGTGATCGAAAACTTCCTCGACTCGATCGCGGGCGTTCCGTGAACCGTAACGGGGCCACGCCCCGAGGTATCGCCGGTGTTTCGGAAGGACCTCAGAAGTAGAAGCGTTTCAGGCGCGATCGAGCCCACGGCGCCGGAACGGACGAGACTGCCAGCGATCTGCACCGCAATCGAACTTCGGTGACCGGTCGCCGATCGCTCAGAGTCCCGGAAGCAACTCAAGCGTCCCGGTTGCGTACAGCGCGACGAGGACGATCGCGGCGACGATGCCGACGCGGATCGCCAGTTTGATCGCGATCTTGATGGCGACGATCGCGACGGCGACCGCGGCGAGCACGGCCAGCACGAGGAGTATCCCTGTTCCGGAGGTAAACGGTTCCATATCCGAGGTACTGAACCGAAAGAACGTAATCTTTCTGGGTAGCCTGACTGATCCGATCCGATGACTCTCACGATTGGTGATCAGTACGGTTCGCCGGCCGTTCGGCGCCGTGAAAGAGAAAACCACTCGCAGACGTGGCGGATATTCTTTATCGAAATCACTTTCAGGAGGCTCTGAAAATCGTTAAGGCCGTCGGCCACGTAGTGTCTAACAACACAGGAGACGCCCGTTTCGACGGTCGTCCTCCGAACGAACCACGACAGGACACAGAGATATCTGTACAACCACATTTGCACTATTACAAGCAAAGTAGCGTAACATCACCACGTTTTATGATGGATGCATGAATACCAGACCTTCGTCACGAATGATGCAACTCAGGACCCGGACCCCGATCGGAATCGACGCACAACGTCGGGATAGCGACGAGGTGGGCCGCGCATGAGCGAATCCGAACTCTCCGCGGAGGACCTCACCCTCCCGATCAAGCGCACCGACGGCGACACGCTGGAGGAGCGCATGACTGCCAACGCGTATCATAACATCCTTCCTGCCCGTTATCTGCGGAAGGACGCCGACGGCGAACTCGTCGAGGAGCAGGAGGACCTCTTCGATCGCGTCGGCAAGAACATCGCGCTGGCCGAAGCGGTGTACGAGGCTGAGAAGCACGACCTCGAGCTCACCGTCACACCCGACCAGCTCAAGCCCGAGCATCCGCGGCGCGACGAACTCGCGGAGGACGTGTTCGGCGAAGGGGTCTCGATCGAGGACGACGCTGAGACGACGCTCACCGAGCAGAACGTCACCAAGTTCGCCTACGACACGGTCGTTCCGGAGCTCCCCGACGAGGTCCGCGGACACGTCGAGGACGTCGCCGAGACGTTCATCGAGGGGATGGAGACGCTCTCCTTTATGCCGAACTCGCCCACTCTGATGAACGCGGGCGACGAACTCCAGCAGCTCTCGGCCTGTTTCGTCATGAGCCCGGACGACGACCTCTCGGACATCCACGAGACGGCCAAGAAGGCCGCCGAGGTCTTCCAGTCCGGCGGCGGCGTCGGCTACGGGTTCTGGCAGCTGCGCCCCTACGGGGACGCCGTCGGCTCCACCGGCGGCATCGCCTCCGGTCCGATCACCTTCATGCGGACCTACGACCAGCTCTGCGAGACGATCGCGCAGGGCGGCACGCGCCGCGGCGCCCAGATGGGCATCATGCGCGTCTCACACCCCGACGTCATCGAGTTCATCCACGCCAAGAACAAGGACGTCTCCCTGGCTCACTGCCTCCGGCTGAACGATCCGGACGACTACACCTACACCTCGTTCGCCGAGGCCCTGGAGGAGGCTCGCGACCTCATCGACGACGAAGGCCGGGTCCCCAAACACCTTCGCAACGCCGTCGAGGGCCACCTCTCGAACTTCAACATCTCCGTCGGCGTCACCGACGAGTTTATGGCGGCGCTCCAGAACGGCGAGGAGTACACCTTCACCAACCCGCGCACCGAGGAGCCCCACGTCGCGACCGAGGAGACCAAGGAGATGTACGAGCGCTACGGCCTCGGCGAGTACGTCGAGGTCGGCGAGGAGCTTTCGGTCCCCGCGGAGATCGTCTGGGAGCGCATCGTCGAGGGCGCCCACGAAAACGGCGAACCGGGGGTCATCTACCTCGAGCGCGTGAACAAGGAACACTCGTTCGACGTCGAAAAGCACGACGACCACCGGATCCTCGCGACGAACCCCTGCGGCGAGCAGCCGCTGGAAGAGTACGAAGCCTGTAATCTCGGCCACATCAACCTCTCGACGCTCGCCGACCTAGACGCCCCGGACTGGCGCGTCTGGAGCGAGAAGCACGCCGACGAGTACGACTCGTTCGAGGCGGCCGTCGACGCCTTCCTCGAAGGGGCGATCGACTACGAGGAGTTCGACGAACGCATCGAGTACGGGACGCGGTTCCTGGAGAACGTCGTCACGATGTCGGACTTCCCCGTCCCCGAGATCGAGCAGAAGGTCCGGGACATGCGCAAGATCGGCCTCGGCGTGATGGGGCTCGCGCAGCTGTATATCCAACTCGGCATCCGCTACGGCAGCGAGGAGGGCAACGAGGTCGCCCGCCAGCTGATGACCCACATCAATCGCGAGGCGAAGGCCACGAGCCATGAACTCGCGCTCGAACGCGGCTCGTTCAACGACTGGGCGGACTCGAAGTACGCCGACCCCATCGAGTACCGCGAGTGGTTCGAACACCAGACCGGCGAGGACGCCGGCGACTGGGCGGACGGGTTCCCCATCCGCAACCACAACGTGACGACGATCGCGCCCACGGGAACGACGTCGATGGTCGGCAATACGACCGGCGGCTGCGAGCCCATCTACAACGTCGCTTACTACAAGAACGTCACCGACGACGTGCAGGGCGACGAGATGCTCGTCGAGTTCGACGACTACTTCCTGCGCGTGCTGGAGGCCAACGACATCGACGTCGACGAGGTCAAGCGAGAAGCCCAGGAGCAGATGGCCACGAACCGGTTCGAGGGCGTCGAAGGCTTGTCGACCGTGCCGGACGCGATCGGCGAACTGTTCGTCATCACCAGCGACCTCTCGGCGAAGGACCACGCCGCCGTCCAGTGTGCCTGCCAGGAGGGCGTCGACTCCGCCATCTCGAAGACGGTCAATGCGCCCAACGACTCCACGCTCGAGGACGCCAAGGAGGTCTTCGAGTGGGTCTACGACCACGGCGGCAAGGGCGTCACCTACTACCGCGACGGCACGCGGAGCAAGCAGGTGCTGACCACGCGCGCCGACAACACCGACTTCGCGGACGAAACCGAAGCCGCGGCGGCGCTGGTCGAGCAGATCGACGAGATCTTCGGCGGCCTCGAAGCGTTCCTCGAGAGCGAGGACGTCCGGGACGTACTCGAGGAGGATCTCGATACGGCGCTGGCCGACGACGACCGCGAGCCGATTCAGGTCGACTTCACCGAAAAACGCGAGCGGCCCGACGCGCTCCAGGGCGTCAGCCAGCGGATCGACACCGGCTACGGCAAGGTCTACGTGACGATCAACGAGGACCCCGAGACCGGCCAGCCGTTCGAACTGTTCGCGAACATCGGCCACTCCGGCGGCTTCACGAACTCCTTCACCGAGGCGCTGGCGAAGGTCATCTCGACCTCGCTGCGCTCCGGCGTCGACCCCGACGAGATCGTCGACGAACTCTGTGGCACTCGCAGCCCGAAGGTCGCCTGGGACAAGGGCGAACAGATCCAGTCGATCCCGGACGCGATCGGCACCGCGATGCGCCGGTACCTGGAGGACGAGATCGACAAACCGTATCCGACCCAACAGACGCTGGAGGAGTCGGCCGACGCCACGTCGATCGAACAGGACGGACCCAAAACCGACGGCGGCGCGGCGGCCGAGAGCGGATCGAACGAGGACGCGACGCAGGACCTCATTGACGCCGGCGAGTCGCCCGAGTGTCCGGACTGCGGCGCGTTGTCGCTGTACTTCTCCGAAGGCTGCAAGACGTGCGAATCCTGTGGCTGGAGCGAGTGCTGAGCGCCGATCGGCCCTGTCTAACCGGCGGTAACGCCGATTCGGGGTCGCTCATCGATCGCCGAATTTTGCTCCGCCGCTGCGGTTTTCCAAGCACTTAGCAGTTCCCGCGCCGAACACACCGTCGATGACCGACGAGGGGACGACACCCGAGGCCGATCGAGGGGGCGAATCCACCGGTGGACGCCCGTGTCCGCGGTGCGAACGGCCGCTGTACAAGCGCCACTGCAAGTACGTCTGTCCGCAACACGGCGTCGTCTACGACTGTTCCGACACGTTTTGGGTGTGACGCGTAGACTGCGCGGCGCCCGCCATGAACCGAACGCCAACCGATCGGGGCTAGTACGCGGTCGAGAACGAACGCTCGACGAGCGCGAGGTAACCGAGGAGTAGAGGGTTCGAGTCCGACCTAACGAAGTCGAGCGGGCGCTCGTCGCCAATCGACCCGCGGCTCCCCTCGCCGGGGAGGCGGCCGATCGTCAGGCGTCCGACGGGGTAGGCGACTCCGTCGACTGCGGCTCGGATCGAACCAGTCGGTACGCGGGGCCGGCGAGCAGGAGCGCGGCGGCGACGGCACAGCCGATCGCGAGCGCGACGCTCGTTCCAGCGAGACCGTCCGTCGACAGCGTCGCGGCGGAGGCGCCGACGACGACCGCGGCGATCGTCCACGGGAGTTCGCCGATCGCCGTCCCGACCACCAGTTGGCGAAGTCGAACATCCGCGATCGCGGCCGCGGCCGTCGCGACGTCGGACGGAATCGGTGCGAGTCGCGACGCGACGACGCCTCGGACCGGGCCGGCGGTCTCGTAATAGCGATCGATTGCGGTGCCGGTGCGTTCGAACAGCCGCTCGACTGGTCCGGCGATCGCCGTCGACAGTCTCCCGGAATCGGTGGTCGGGCCAGTTTTAGCTGCCGCTCCGTCGGCGTCGATCGTCACCCACGTGACGGCGAGAAAGACCGGGATCACGGTCGCGACGACGCCGACGAGAGCGATCGGAACGCCGAGTGCGACGCCGAAGCCGTAGCCGGCGACGGCGGCGAGCGGGGTCGTCGGCCACGCGAACAGAGGTCGGACGAGGTAGAGCCCCGCCACGACCAGTCCGAACAGGAGCGGGTCGGCCGCGATCGACGCGACCGCTGCCGCCGTCGCGGCCGGCGAAACGAGGACGCCGGCGACGACGGCGCCGATCACGACCAAACCCGCGATCGCCCGACGCGACGTCCGTACCATCGGTCGGAGTTTTCTCTCGACCGTTGAAGCTTTTGTGCCTCTTCTCGACCGGCGGACGGCACAACGTTTATTCGCTCCGCCGCGACAGCACGAACCGATGGCCGACGACCGCGAGGACGCCGCCGGACCCGACGCCGGCGACGGTACCGCCGACGATCGCGTCGAACTCGGACTGGCGCTGCTCGAACGCTTGGAACACGAGTCGCTCTCGCTGGCCGAGGTCGTCGATCGGATCGAAACCGTCACCAGCGACCCGACGGTGACGCGGACGATCCTCGATCGGGCGGAGCTGCGGGGCATCATCGAGCGAGAGGACGGTATCGTCCGCCCGAAGAGCCGCCAGTACGTCAGCTTCGAGCGGGACGTCGTCACGAAAGAAGGGGAGTTCTCCTGTCGGCGCTGTGGCTCCGGACTCTCCACGGGGCACTTCATCAAACTCGACGCCGGAGAACTCGGCCCGTTCGGGTCGTCCTGTATTCGAAAGGTGACCGGGCGGGAGTGACGCGCCGAGGCGCGAAATCCTGGCCGCGAGACGATCGCTATCGTCCCTGCCGGAGCTCTTCGATCAACTGTTCGATCGTCCGCTGTTGTCGTTCGATCAGTTCGGACTGCCGATCGACGGCCGCCTCGAGCGCGTCGAGTCGGTCCAAAACCTCTGGGGCCGGTTCGGATCGGCCGGAGTCCCGGACCGGCGCCGCGGAGTCCACGTCGACGGCCGCAGAACCGACCGGCTCCGCGTCGATCGGCACGTCGTCGAACAGCTCGGCCGTTTCGACGGGCGGCGACTCGCGGGTTCGCTCCCCGCCCTGGGGAGACCGGGAGTCGTCGGCGGATCGGCGCTCCCGATCGCGGTCGCGGCTGGCGTCGACCGAGTCCGGGATCGCGCTGTCGCCGGCGAGCGGATCGATCGCATCGGTCGGAGAATCCGCTGCCGCGTTCGCGGCGGTCTCGCCGGCGCCGTCCCGATCGTCGAGTTCGGGGGGATCCGCGTCGAGCGGGTCGACGCCGTCGCCGAAGTCGACCCTCGCGCCGCCGCGATCGGCGTCCTCGTCCTCGGCTTCGTCCTCGCCGACCGTCTCGTTGAGTTCCGCGAGCGACTCGACGTCGTGAAACTCGAACAGCGCGCGCTTGAGCCGTTCTCTGAGGTCGTTCGCCTGTTCGTTCGGGGCCTTGATCCGCTGCGGACGGCCGTCGACGGTGAGGACGATCTGCGTGGCGACGCTTCCGTCCTCGAAGGCGAGGCTGGTCACGTCGTCGAAGTGGTACTCCTCGTAATCGCCGTCCCAGACCGCTTCGCCGATGTGTTTGACGAGCCGGTTGCTCGTGATGATCAGGGTGAGTTCGCTAAAGCGGTACGTCTTGGTCACGGTCTCGCCCGGATCGGAGATCCCGTTGCCGTTCAACACGCCGGCGAGGACGGGGTGGAGAACCGCGTCGGTCTTGCTCGCCGGCACGGCGAACGTCTTCGCTCCCTCGAGGGCGTACTCGAGAGTGAACTTGGTCTTTCGCCGGCCCTCCGCGAGGGTGATCCGATCGGCGTCGTGGGGATACTTCTCGACCGATTCGTCGCTCAGCAGACCGTCGGCACGATAGATAATCGTGTTCGAAGGGGTGACGAAGAGTTCGTCCTCGCCGCCGAGAGAGACGCGCGCCGCGATCTCTTCGCCATCGAGAGTAGACTGGACGATTCCCGGAACGCTCATGCTCCGGGGTTCGTAAGGACCGGTGATAAAACCGTGGGTACCTGTTGGTGAGTCCCGTCCGGACCCAGCGCGCGTTCCGCCGACCCGGTTGCCGGGGTGAACCGCCCCGAATGCCTCGGCTGCGCGATGACGGTGACGACGTGCTTGCCGTGAGTCCTCGTCGCAAGACGGTCTCGAATGAGAAGGTTAAAGAACAGGACCGCACTACGGGAAAACGAGCCCGGGTGGCTTAGCTGGACATAGCGCCGCACTCATAGGGTTCAGAGATTCGGTGCGGTTTCGCCTTGGAAGCCTCCGTGTCCCGCGAGGACTGCCGAGCCTCGGACCTGGGACATGCGGAGATCGAGGGTTCGGAGCCCTCCCCGGGCACTACTCAATTTCTTTACATTCCCACGTATAGGGCGTGTTAGCTGCGATTCTTCTCTATCGTCTACTGACAAGCATATATCACATGCCACGATAGCGACCGCCAACCGTAGTCGCGTGGAAGTACGGCCAGATATGCGTACAAAAGATACAGCTATGCTCGGAAACGAGACAGCTGCCCCCGCGAGGTGGTTGGCGTGAGTGCCGACACCGGTGACGGATTCGGCCCGTTCTGCGGAGCGATCGGCTGCACCGAGGACGCCGACGTCGTCATCGATCACCCGAAACACGGCGAACGGACGGTCTGCTGGGATTACATTGGCGACTACGAGGTGATCCGGCAGTCGCAGCAGGGAGAAAACCCAGAACGGGATTGAAACATTTTCGATCGGCCGAACCTCCGCGCTTCAAGCGTCGCGACGAGCAGAAAACCCAGTACGGGATTGAAACGCCATCTTTTCGCCGACGTCCTCAACGATGCCTAGGGTCGCAGAAGTCAGAAAAGGTTCTGATGGATCAAATTCATCGAGAAATCGGAACTGGCGGGGTGATTTCGGCAAGTGACTTGATGAGCACTGCGATGAACTGGACTGGTTGAGTCACAGGAATTTGATGAGTGTTCAGACGGTTCACGTTCTCATTGGGAGTTCGTCGACGGCCTCGGCTGCCGTCACGCCATGTTCGACGAGCCGATCGGCGGCCAGCTGCCACGCGTAGTCGGCGAGTTCGGCATTAAGTCGGGGTTCATTCTCCAGAACTTGTAATTAATATCAAATTTGATAAAAAGACTTATTGTCCATAATGAAATATTTGATATCATGGATGATAGAGAATCCAAAAATAGGCGGAAAGTGCTAAAAGCAATAGCATCGGGAAGTGTAACTATGAGCGCGGTCCCTACGGTGTCGGCAAAACGGAACGGAGCCCGATATGAAGGCTTAGCATATGACCCAGTCACTCATGAGGTCTATGGTAATGCCTCAGCGCAATTCAACCAACTTCACGGCGATCTCCGAGGAAATCTCCGCCTCGGTGATGAACAGATAAACATGAGCAAGGCCCAGCAGGCATACACTGGCAAGGCGAAGGGAATGGTCCGAAGTAAACATGAATTCTTCGAGCAGGATGCTTCTGCTTCCGAGCAAACTACTCGTCATGTGCGTCTGAAGGCTATCGAGGATGGACTTACGGGGTATGTAGAAGATAATGGTGAAAAAGTTGCCTTCTCATTAATTCCGAAGTCTCGAGATTACGATCTTCGCTGGTTGCTTGATCAAACCGCTCCGGGCAAAGAGGGTAAGTAGAATGTCGTACACTATTCAGGAGAGGGCGGGCTATCACAGAAATGCGGACGACGAGAGTTCGAACATCAGTTCCTGGTCATACGAGGGATTCTTGGCATCGAGTGAGAATAATGGTGACCTCAACCCTCTTGAATTGAAAACACATGGTTCTAACCGGTGGACTACGCAAGCGCATTTCACAGAAGAGCCGACAATTCTTGACGATGACAAGGGGTGCCCGATCTACGATGGCGGTGCATGGTATACTGAAGGGACTGAGGCGACCTTCAGCATCTCTTACCCCGATCTGGATGCTGATCAGGATATTATTCACAGCGAAGCTCACTATCCAGATAGCAATGATGGAAATAGTGACTTCTCGTTCAACATTAGCCATAGCGTTGGACCGTTCTCTGCCGGACTGGCAGTGTCGGTCTTCCCAAGTGTGAACCTCACGAACGACTCGTATGTCGAAACTACGTGGAAGTTTGACCCCGGAGTTTCTGGCGAGGATCTTCCAGCAAGTCAGGAAGACGCGCGAGGCGTCCGCTGGGACTTTGAGGCCGA
Organism: Halosolutus gelatinilyticus; assembly: GCF_023028105.1. NCBI lineage: Archaea > Methanobacteriati > Methanobacteriota > Halobacteria > Halobacteriales > Natrialbaceae > Halosolutus > Halosolutus gelatinilyticus. Next base: position 3,729,888 of record NZ_CP095491.1, on the reverse strand, counting down.
ATCAACGACAGGTTGGTACACACCTCTAGTGAAGCATTCCTACTCTTGGGATGTCATCCATTACTGTTCTGGTCCGGGGGTAGTTACTACGGAGACGCCTGAATTAGCCTACATGCAGTCGGTCGAAATTGTCGAGTAGCCTATCTTAACATCTTTATCGAATTCTTAGAGCAGTCACAGACAGATGGCTAATCTATAGACAAGAACCAGAAAATACACCTAACCATGGCACTTCAATATAGCCACTAATGCCTACACGACGGGAATTATTATTTTCAGTTGCAGGAGGAACCATAGGTGGTGTTGGGGTGTATACAGGTATGTCCGTGCTTTCGACTGGCTACGGCTCGATAGAGTGGGCGAACGAGCGAGAAGAGGAAGTCTGGGCGGAAACAACGGTCCTTTCCACCGGTGGTCTCTTCTCATCTCCTGAAGTTAAATACGAAAATCGACATCGGATTTTCCCGACAAGACATTACCGTAGTGGCAATTCAAATATTGTTAAAACACGCACATATGATGTTGAGGTAGAAATCGAATCTAAAGATGGTGCGAGGAGTACTGGCCCGTTTACAATGACGTGGTCTCCAGCTGATTGTTATCACCAAAACTTAATAATTAGAGTTCTAAAGGACATGTCTGTCGAATTCATCCAAAAAGAGTGTTGAATCCCTCATAATAGTGATCTGGGTTCGCTATTCAAAGTCACAGCCCTACTCCCGGAACTGATCGGCGACCTCGTCAATCTAGTCGGCAGCCTTCTCGAGTCGCTGACGCACAGTTGAGTGCGACCTCTGGAACTCGTCGAATCGATCGAAGTAACGCTCGATCGCGATCTCCTTGAGGCGTTCGAGGTCGCTGTTGTCACTCATCGAGATCACGCTCCGTTTCGAGGTCGTCGCCGTCGTCTTCTTCGTCATCTTCGGCTTCGGCTTTCGGTCGGGCCGCCCGACCGGCCTCGGTGTCCGGCCAGTCCTCGCGCTGGTACTCGCCGGCGTGCTCGGAGTTGATGTGCTCGGTCAACTCCGAAATCTCGTCGGTCTCAAACTCGTAGTCATCCGGCGACGGGCAGGAGTGGCGGTTAGTCATCGGTCTCTCATACGGAGAGTAGATCCGAGATGTCTTGAATCTCCGGACGTGAGCGTTCAAAATGAAGGCCCCATACGCTCTACTCAACCGTCAAGCATCGCCTCCTTGGCTTTCTGGATCCGTACGTACTCCTCCTCGTCCGGGTTATCCCCATCGGGATGTACGTTCGCCATTTTCCGGCGAGCGACCGCCTTGACGACGTCGTCCGGTGCGTCCGGCACGATGTCCAGGATCTCGTGCGGATCCTCGTCGAGGCCGTCGTTGCTCGAGGCCGGCGGTGCCGCGATCGCCTCGCCCTCTGCAGGCGGCAGCTAGGCAACTTCGTCGATATCGCGAGCCGTGTCGATCTAGACGTCAGCCTTCCCCCAGCGCTCGAGTTCCTCGACGATGCTCTCGAACGCCTGTTTGTGCGAGACCGAAAGGTTCCCCGGATACGGTTCGTGATCGTTCGGGTCGCTCCAATCGTAGTATGTCATATAGAGAATGCAATGGCAATAAGAATTAATAAGGTTTCATTCATCTTTAGACTCGTAGTATGTCAGTCGACAATCCAGATTTTGACGAAGAAGACGAAAGAGGGACACCAGGTCCTGATGAGGCATATTGTATGAGTTGTGGTGAAATCATCAAAGCCGAAGCTGAAGTTTGTCCTGAGTGTGGGGTCCGACAGCAGGAAGCAGAAAACGGAACAATCTCTAACCTGCCCGATGCAAAGCAGTATGAACTAGAGAAAATTGCAAATAAGGATACAATCACGGTGATGCTGGTGAGTTTCCTTCTTACTCCCATTGGATATTACATGGTTGGCAAGACGGGGCTTGCTATCATAAACTTCCTCACATTGAACTATCTGCTTCTTGGCCCAATCCTTGTCCCGTTCCACACGAGGAAAATCATCAAAGATGCGCGCGAAGAACTCCTCCAGGCAGGTGTTGAGGGGTACTGATGCCACGGACAAAAGCCGTTGACGAGATTTTTTGCCGATCGTGTGGAGAACCAATCAAAGAGGAAGCGGAAATCTGCCCTGAATGCGGCGTTCGAAATAAGCAAGAAAAGAGTTCGCAGACGTCTTCGCCGCCTTCGGCAAGCGTCAAACATGATCCGTCACAGTACGAAACAACGGTATCCGACACGTGGTACTACGGAATCGCCGCTGGCGCTGGATTGTGGATCCTTCTTTTGGCAATTGCAAGTGCAACTGGTAGTGAGAGTGCGTTCCTGGGATTGATTGTGTTAGTTGCGTGGGTATTGATACCCGTTGCGACGTATTTTGATGCGAAATACGTTCGAGCGAATAGCCAATGGAATCCCAACACCGTAGTTTGGTGTATTGCAGGTGCTATCTGGCTGATAAACATCGTCTCGGCAGCAGCCTATCTATACCGGCGACATGAAGCACTAGGAGAGCCGTAACCCGTCTCTCCTCCCTATTTTATCGTTATTTGTCAAGTAGTTCATCCCGAGCCCACTTGAGCTGCTGAAACCGCCCACTCGAGCCGCCGGTATCCGGATGGCCCTCGAGATCTCTCACCTGTGCCTTGAATGCCGCGATGACGACCTCGTCCGGTGCGTCTGGTGCGACATCCAGGACCTCGTGTGGTTCCTCATCGCCGAGGATATCTCCTTCTGAGGGTGCCGGCGGCGCCGCGATCGCCTCGCCCTCTGCGGGCGGCAGTTGGGCGACTTCGTCGATATCTCGGGCGGTCTCGACACCACAGCGCTCGGCGAGCCGGACCCGGCGGACCCACAGCGCGATCGTGCGGGCGTTCTCCCGCTGGGTCTCCCAGCAGTCGCACGCGATCGCCGACTGCTCGTTAGCCCGCGCTTCCAGGTCACGGTAGTATGCCACAACGCTAACGTCGTCCGGGTCGTCGGACTTGTGCGGGATGTTCGGATCGTTGGCGTAGTGCTGGCTGGCCGTCTCGATCTGGACGTCGGTCTTCCCCCAGCGCTCGAACTCCTCGACAATCGACTCGAACGCCTGCTTGTGCGAGACCGAGATGTTTCCTGGGTACGGTGTCGGCGGTCCGATCGTAGCCCGCGGGCCAGTCAAGTCGTTCCTCGGTAGCAGCGCTACTCATTGCGATCGGCCTCCTCGCAGACCGCCTCGATCGCGAGCTTGTGCGCCTCCTCGAAGTGCTCCTCGAGGAACTCGATATCTTCTCCGAGATGTTTTCGAATCCTGTTCCGGACGATCGACTCTACCTTGTACCGGTAGTTGTCCGATACATCGGCCTCTCCGCTGATGATCTCCTTTTCGCGATCAGTCAGCAGGGCCCGGCCCTCCTCGCTCATTACCTCAACTGTTTCTTGTGTGGCCATAAATTACCCCATGCCGTAATCTTACTCCATTACGTAAGTAACTTACGCCTAAGGGTATGTACTCTACTAAGTGTATACGCTATAGAGTAAGAATTAAGTGCCTGGCGAATAGAGTAGTAACTGAGCACGGGAGTCGGCCGCAGAAACTGGCCGCGGGCGTTGGAGCGCCCTCGACCGTGCCTTCGGTGAAAGGCAGATGGCAACTACGCAACGCACCAACCAAGATGTTTCGGATGCACCGGCACAGATCGACGACGTCGTCCTCGAGCGTCGATCGTGGAACTACGCGTACATCGGCGAAGACGAGGAAGGTCGACACCACCACATCGATCGGAAACTCGAGCGCGTCGTCGTCACGAACTCACGCGCCGATCGCGACGACTCGGGGGCGGTCCCGGTCTTCACGCTTGAAGGTCCAATCCTGCACGCGCGGCGAGTCAGCGAGCATCCAGACGCGGACGGCACGGACGACGGCGTCGCGATCTGGATCGACTTCATCGACGAGCACGTCGGCTGGGCCGAACGCCCGGTTTCGGCGGCCGATCGCCTCCAAGACGCGCTTGCGGAGGGCCTGCGATGACGATCAGTAGCGCGGCCGTCCACAAGCGCCCCAACTACGTCGACGTCGACTGGGACGAGGCCTTCGACGAGGCCCGCGGGCCCGAGCCGTCGATCGACGAAGCCGGGGCGGTCGCCGGGCCCGAGGTTCGTGCCGACGGCGCTGGTGATAGCTGGGGGCCCGACCCGGCCGGACTGCGAGAGGGGGAACCGACTGACGACCGAACGCACGCGGCGCGGAACGCGGAGAACTTAGCCATGGCAGACCACGAATTCGACTCGAACAGCAGCACCGACGCGCTTCCGGCACTCCATATCGGCGACCACGTGACCGATCGCGACGATGACGACGGTGCGCCGATGATCGTCGTCGGGCTCGATACGCTTCGTGCAGACGCGTACGAACTCGGAAACGGCGGGCCAACCGTCGCGGCGGCGAACCCGGACTACCCGGAGCAGGACGACGTCGTCGAGATCGTTTTTCCAACCGGACGGGTATGGAGATCGACAAGAAGCGCTACGCGTACCCGCGATCGAGGCTGGAACTCGTGGCGCCGATCCACGATCGTGACGGCGAGGGAGGTGAGGCGTGATGCCGTTCAACGGCCCGGGCTACGAACCCACTCTCGATCTCCCGGACGGCCTGTCGTACTGCGTCGCCTGTGGGACGATCATGGTGTACCACTCGTCCCGTGACTGCCCTTCGTACACGCTCGCGGAGCGCCTCGAGGAGATCGAGGAACAACTCGACGCGTTGGGAGAGGACGGTGAGACGATCGCGGAGCACATCGTTGAGAGCCACGAGAAGATCGACGAACGGTTCGAAGACATCGAGCAACGCCTCGATCGCGCCGAGCGCGACATCGGCCTCGTTGATGGCGGGTACTGATGGCTGAACTCCGGTCGATCGACTCTTGCCAGTAGATAGTTGAACGATTTCTTTATTTAGAGCTAGCTGTGAAAGCTGTGTTCAGTATAGGACAAGCAGTTACCAAGGCAGCTATTGATTTGTCCGAAGTATGCCAAAAGTCGCCTGCTGAATATAGAAGATGCGTTCCGCATAGAGGCTTCGTTTTGTTTCGCGTCAACGACGAGGAACCAACTACTCAGTAGACCTACTTACTGCGCACATTCAATATCGACATCTCGGAAGTTTTCTATTTTGATAGAATCTGACGGATACGGTCTACTATTGCTTCCTCCTCAGTCTTTTCGACTATTTCTTTCCCGCCGTCTCTCATCTTTTCTCTCGTGTCCTCACCATCGTCTTCTCCTTCTTCACCACCTTTTTCGAGCATTTCACCGGTCTCCTCATCGCCTTCTCGGAACGTCCCGCCTACTTCGTCGCCACCTTCTTCAAGCCTTTCACCGGTCTCCTCATCACCTTCTCGGAACGTCCCGCCTACTTCGTCGCCACCTTCTTCAAGCCTTTCACCGGTCTCCTCATCACCTTCTCGGAGCGTCCCGCCTACTTCGTCGCCACCTTCTTCGACCGTCTCAGCTGTCTTCTTACCACTCTCTTCAACCATCTCACCTGTCTTCTTACCACTCTCTTCAACCATCTCACCTGCCTCTTCACCACTTTCTTCGACCATCTCGCCGGTCTCCTCACCACCCTCTTTGAGCATCTCGCCCGCCTCTTCGAGCATCTCACCCGCCTCTTCACCACTTTCTTCGACCATATCACCGATCTGTTTACTTCCCTCTTCGATCTGATCGCTGATCCCCTCGCTGGACTCTCTAATTCGGTTGGCGACGTTCTCCGTGGTCCTCTCCGTCTTTTTTGCTACTTTTTTACCGCCCTTCTGGACTTGATCAGCCGCACCGTGGGTCGTCCTCCACGTACGACTTTTGACTGTATCAATGGCTCCATGACCCTGCTTTGAGGAGCCGTCTCCCTCAGAACCGACCTTTTCGCTTACTGAACCAAACCAATCTCGGAGTACGTAACCAAGGCCGATGAGAGTGACTACATCAATTAGACGGGGACGAGATCTCCCCTTCTCAGTAGTCATTCTCTCCTCATCTCTGGTCGCCATTTCCTCCTCGGTTCTCCTTCTCTCTTCGTGTCTGGTCGTCCCCTCGTGTGGAGAGGTTATATCTGGCTTACGTGACATCAATTAATATCACCAGCCCCTACTGACAGGAGACTTCGGCCAGCACCAGCAAGTCGAAAAATGTAGTTTGATAATCATTTTCCAAATAGCATGTGCGGATAATAGAAGATATGGAGCGCATACGAGAGATAAACGCGTGTGTTCACTCGGTAGAAGACGGTCTGAACAGGTAAAGAACGGAAGAGTAGGTGATGAAGTACCAGTCACCAATCATCCCGACAGGTGCAGGCACGTACGTTTTCCTTAATCGGTGGAGACCCTCCTTAAACGGTGGAGACCCCTAAGATGAGGAATCATGAGTGATACAACAGACTCTAAAATGAACCATGGTAGACGGGACGATTACAATTCCCTGAACACAGATGCAATGCAGTGGGTGAGCGCCCTTGTCGCACTGATCGGCCTCTACGTTGTCGCGTCGCCGTTCATCTTCGAGTCGACGGACGCGGCGGCTTGGAATGATACGCTCGTCGGGACTGGGATCTTCCTGCTCGCCGGATACAACTTCGTCCGGCTGTCGAGAGACCGGCTGGCGAGCGTCGGCGTCGCATCGCTAGCCGTTCTCCTAGGCCTCTGGCTGGTCGCTGCACCCTCCGTTATCGACATGGGGAGCGACACGCTGGCCACCGGGACCGCGATCTCAGGGGCGGTCACCGCTATTCTCTCGGCGTATAATGCCTACGCGAACAGCAAGGCTGACGCGCCTGAGCATACCCGTGCTCGTGCCTAAATTCCTGTAGAAGACCACGCGTCCTCTGTTACGCGTTTTATCGTACACGTAGTTGTGGATAGTTAGCGGTTTGTTCAATCCGCTCACGTTGTTATCGCCCCGTCTGATTCGGTTTCAGGAACGGTTCTAAATACGGAAAGTATGTTATTATCTACTGATATGGTGATCATCTCAGTCTGCTAGATCCTCACTGTCTAATTAGAAAATATGTGTATTTATCACGGTTTTGATCATCGTATATAATAGGTTATACCAAAGATCCTTGGAAACAATCTAATCTAATCTTGGGCTATGCCGATAAACATAATATGGCATGCTCCAAGCCTGAGAAGACCGTTGCGAAGTGTAGTAGCTGTGGGCAAATCCACGTCGTTGAAATTAGGAGCGATGGATCAGTACTTCTGATCGGAGTGGGACTAGTAAACGAGTGTTCGTGTGGGGAAGAGTGATTAGATATTCTACAGGTACAGGTCGAACCACAACAACCTCTTGACTAACTCACTCACGATCAGTTCGCATCTGTACGCAACGAACTAGTCGGTCCTGATTCAGCGTGAACTTCGGTTTCGAAATGACGCCCAGTATACCTTTTATATCTGTCATCGAATCCATCGGTAATGATTAAGAATCGGTGGGTGTTCGACGACGCGTATCCGACGCAGATTCTCCATCGAAACGCCGAAATGGACTCACTCTCCCGGCTGCTTGAGCCCGCACAATACGGGCACCCCGCGGATAACGCCCTCATCCACGGTCCCAGCGGTGTCGGGAAAACGGCCTCTGCTCGCTGGATGCTACGCGATCTCCGCCAGCGCGCCGACGTCAACTCCGCGCTGATCGAGTGCTCCGGTAAAACACGGAACGGAATCCTACACGAAGCGATCGAAAAGTACCCGAAGGGGACGGTCGTCCACCGCAACCAGCCCCACGACGAACTCCTAGAGATGTTCCAGAGGATCGTCGACGAGCCGTTCATCATCGCTCTCGACGAGGCTGACGTCATCCCCGATCTGGACGTCCTCGGCGATCTCCTCTCGGTCGAGGAGGTCTCGGTGATCGCGATCACGCACGCGGACACCGAGTGGCTCAATCGTGTCGATCGGAACCTCCGACCGCAGTTCCACGGCGATCGCCAGATCGAGTATCGAAAATATCGCGTTCCGGAGCTCGTCGGCATCCTCGAGCCCCGAGTCGAGCACGGGCTGATCGGAAACCCGATTTCGATCGGCCAGCTGGAGTGAATCGCTGACGAAACCGGTGGGGTTGCACGGTACGCGATCAAGTCTGTGCTCGCCGCCGCCGAGATCGCGATGGACCGCGACCACGGGACGATCCGCGAAAGCGATGTCCGGGACTCGTTCGATCGTGCAAAGCGCATGATCCGAAAGGCCAACCTGCGGTCGCTACCGGTGACGCATCTCCGACTGTACGAGCTCCTGCGCGCGGTCGGCCCGATCGGAACCGAACTGAAAGACGTCTACCATGAGCACAAAGAGGCGATCTTCGAGGGGGAGCAACGCGAGCCAGTCGCATGGCGACAAGCATGGAACTATCTGAGCAAGATTGCCGACTACGATTTGGTGAGGATGCCCGGCAAGACCAATTCAAAAGTATACGAAGTCGTCGATCCAGAGTTAGAAGCACCTGTCGAATTCGAGATCGGAGATACTGTGTACAGTAATTGATATTATATCTCTGTGCCTAATACCAGGATAATTCTGAGTTGACCAATTCGTTACATAACCATGCGAACTGATCGCGGTGAGATCGTCAGGGCCTCACTTGCGAGTAATCGTCAACTCCTCACCGTCGATCCGCACCCGATAATCGTCGATCGGGAACGACAGGATAACATGTCCTTCGCCAGCGACAAGCGCGTCTAGCGCTTCTGGATCGATGTGATCGTACAACGTGGCGCCGAAAACGTCGGAGAGTTCCACCGGATCGACCTCTTCAAGGGTTGCAAGGGCAGTGATTGTAGCCGTACTCGCTACTGTGGCTGACCAATCGTACGTTCGCCGGAATAGTGCCCCTCGCGAGTTAGCGATCGCCCGGCCCCTTCTCGCTCTCGTTCTCCACCCATACTCTTCGCACAGCATCTGCGAAGAAAAGTTTGGTGTGATTTTCTGGGTAAATAACTGGGTGGCCTTACGATGGCTGGTTCCTGTTGAGTCGCCAGGTGAAAATCGCCCGCATGACGACGACGAGGCTGTTTCGCTCGCCGGCACCCCAGATCGCCGTCTCCTCGATCTCGTCGGTAGTGGAGGAATCCCCCGCGAGGGCGCTCACGAGAGCCGTCTCTTCGTCCGTGATCAGCAGGCTTCCAGCGGGCGTCTCCTCCCATTTCCAGAGGGTGTCGAACAGTTCGATCGACGGCACCTTTTCCCGAATGCGGTCTTTCACCTTCTCCGAGATACCCGCCAGATAAATATCGACCCCGCGGTCGGCGGCGACCTCCAGCGCGTCAAGGTGGTCGTCGGTGAGCAACTCATCGACGGTCATGTAAACGATCTGTTTGTCAGCGTCAGCGATGAACCCGTTAACGCGGGATGACACCGCTTCCCGTCCGGTGACTGTCCAGACGCCGAACTGTTCGCGTTGTGGTTGAACGGGGCCGATCTCCTCCAGACACTCCGCGAGTTTGGTAATCGTGTTCTCGCGTTTGACGTTCAGCAGTCGGATGATCGTTTCCTCAGAGATCACGGTGAACTTTCGCGGCGTCGTGTGCTGGATGTCGATGAATCCCAACTCGTAGAGTCGCTCTGCCGATTCGTACACGCGAGTTCGGGGAACACCATTGATTCGCGTGATGTCCCGTGCGGTTCCCGTTCCGAGTCGTAAGAGATTGATCAACGTTTGAGCTTCGTATGTGGACAGCCCAAGGTCTTGCAATCGGTCGAGCGCTTCGGCTTCGGCCTGCTCCTCCTCGAAATCCACCATGGTAACAATTGACTTGGAGAGGGCAAAAAGCCCCGCCGTTTCGAGTTTCTATTCCAAGTCTTCGGTGACGAACCGGAGCACTCTCTCGACGCGCTCGTTCGGGGTATACCGGATCATTTTCGTACGCGGGTCGTACTCGATCAAATTGGCATCCTCCAGTTTCGGGAGATGGATGTGGTGTACGTCGATAAGAAGGGGGTCAGCGTGAGTTCCAGTGGTCTTCGGAGGGGGATTCTCGGGAGAGATGCGATCGACAAGGGTATCTATCGTAACCACGGTCTCCTCGCTGTCGATCAACTGGGAGAGGATTGATCGCCGACACGGATCTGCCACTACCCGTAATGCTGTTTCGGTCGAGACAGTTTGGATTTCCTGAATCATTGATGGACCTCATAGCAAAAACAAGGGGTTCGCGGATTAACCCCCTTGTTTACTCGAAAGATCACACTCGGACAAACGGAATCGAAGTGATGATGTCGGAACAAGCGGGTGATATACGCTTCTCCTATACTGAACGTTCGATTCCGGTGAATGCCTTCTTTTTACAAGAGGGAATCCGAATCAACTGTTCAGTGGATATGCTTATTGACCGTGGTATCCAGTTCGGAACCACCTGTAAATAAAGGTAGACGATAGATTAATAAAGTTGTAGTGACACCAAGAGTCGTCAATACGAGACGGCGAGGTCGTGGGGCGAATGTGCGTGTTCTCCCGTTCAATCGCCAGCGGCGGTTTGTATGTAACCGTCGATACGTGCCATATCGGCGAGGAACCGGTCAAACCTGTCCATGTCTCTCAGTTCAATGAAGCCCATGTTCGCGCCAAACGAAATGATACCCTCATCGACAAGTTTTGGGAGGTGCGTGTGACGAAGGGCGGTCTCGACGGCTTTTCTGTCCGCACTCCGGCCCGCCTCCGTCTGATCTCCAGTCCATTCGGCGATCGCGATCGCAAGGGTATCGACGCCGATCACCTTGGATTCGTTCGTCAGAGAATATAATGTGTAGCGTCGGTATGGGTGAGTTAAGAGATCGAGTGTTTCAGTCAGCCGTGACGTATTCGGTCCTTCCATCACGCATCAATTGGTCTCAACCCGCTTAACGTCTTTTTTGCGATAACTCGACGTATTTTACAATCCTGTATGAAGGCCGACGATTGGTTGACTTTTCCAAGCGAAATGAGGCGGTCAGTCGGGGCACCTCCGATAAACATTCAATAATCCAATGAACAGTGTGCGTCGATCAAGGCGTCGACGGTAAGACTCCAATCGTCGTTGCGTTTTCAGCGGGCAACTATTCCTCGTCAGAGCCGGTTTCCGAGGGAGTCTCGGCGTCTTCGCTGGCCATATCCTGATGGAAGTGATTCCACGGTTGAATGTGTTCCTCCGCCAGAATGTTGCTACTGATGATTTGTAGGCCCAGTTCGTCTAACTGTTCGGTGCTTTGTTTAACGTCGGACGTTGCTTCGGCCACGACTTCGACGTGGAGGTTCTCCTCGCCGGCCAGCATCTCCCGGACGTTGACGACGCCTCGTACGTCGAGGGCTTTCTCGGCCATTTCGGATCGTTGGGAAAGGTCGATCGAACAAATGAACAGGACGCGCATCGGATAGCCCGCCTGCTCGTAGTCGATTTCCGGGTTGTATCCGAGAATAATTCCTTCTTCCTCAAGTTTCTCGATCCGATTGTGGATAGTCGTCCCGGTAACGTCGGTTTCCTCGGCAATGGCCGTGTCGCTGGCATCACGGGCGTCTATCTGGAGCAAGTGCAGAATCCGGCGGTCGAGGTTGTTGAGTGGATCATCGGCCATGGTGTCCAATTTACCGTCGGGCCAGTTGAATCGCTTGCCTGAATCAGAACACGGAGAATTCGGGGATAGAAACTGTCAGTGGTACATCTACACTCTATACGTAACAGCCGTTTCACGTATAGAACTAAGATTATCCTACGGCGAGCGTGGGACTATCTAAGCAAGATGGCCGACTACTCGTCGGCCCGTGCCTCCAGATCGCGGTAGTACGCCACGATGCCGGCATCTCTCGGATCATCGGACTTATGCGGGGTGTTCAGATCGTCCGCGCGGCAGACATCCAGGAGCGCGACCCGCGGGTGAACCGTCCCGCGATCGAGGTGACCATCGGGCCCGACGTCAAGGGCGTGCCACCCGCGGTGGTGCGCATGCTCGGCGACGCTGATCTCGGGATTCCGAACGTGACGCGACGGCCGCGCGACCACTACGTCGTGCTGGCGGTGTGAGAAAGGGGTCCCGTTTTCAGGACACTATCACGCCGAGTCCTTGATCAGGATCTCGTGATCAGCAGCCTCTAGGGCCCGATTCCGCACATCCGCAGAGAAGTCTTCAACTTCGATCGCGAACGTCCAGGTCTCGCCATCCCGGAGATCGGTGACGTTAGTCCATGCATCGCGGAGGACGTTGCCGTCGCCGTCGTAGATCTTCGCGACGACTTCAACGTAGTCCTGGTCCTCTCCGGTGTCGTTTCTCACTCGGCCTTCGACATCGAGATAGACGTACTTCCGCTCCATAGTGCGATATGCCTGGATACTGCTATCCACCAGAGTAAGGCCTTCGGCCGGTTCGAACGCATCCTCCGAGAACTCGCCTTCGAGTTCGTAGTCGGCGACGTTACCCGTGTCAGTACCGAGATAGTACACCCGGGCAGCCCACGTTTCACCATCTCCAAGCGTAGTCAGTCGGCCAATGTCGCTGTCGAGATAGTTTCCGTCTTCATCGTACCAATCCACTTGGAGTACTACATTGCTGCTCGGAAGGTCTCCGCCGTTCTCGACGGTCGTAGCGACGTAGACGTCGGTCGACGACTGGCCCGGCTCGACTATGAGCTCGCTATCGAGAATCTCGAGATCGGCTGATCCTGTTGGCTCGTCGTTCTCGGATTCCACATCTTCACCCTCATCCCCGTTATTTTTATCGTTCCCGTTACTCCCGTCGTCCCCGTCGCTACTGTTGTTATCGTCGCTATCGACCGTAGTGTCAATGGTGTCGTCAGCGTCGCGTGTCCCATCATCGATATCCTCTGTGTCAGAGCTACAGCCAGCGAAGAGACCAGACAGCGCCACACCAGCTCCCACTAACACTCTGCGTCGTTTCATACATTCCAGATATATTAGTAATATATAATTAGTGTTCCGAGTGATTGTTTAACAGTTAGATTAATTCCGAAATGACGCTCACTACACCTTTTATGTCAGACGTCCAAACTATCGGTGATGGTGAAAATCGAGGGGTGTTCGATGACGAATACCGCACACCAATCCATCATCGAAATGCCGAGTTGGATTCGCTCTCCCGGCTTCTCGAGCCCGCACAGGGAGATCGTCCCGCGAAGAGCGCCCTTATTCACGGGCCCAACGGCGTCGAGAAGACGGCATCGACGCGGTGGATGCTTCGCGATCTCTGCCAGCACGCCGACGTCAACTCCGCACTTGCCGGTGCCTTGTCGACGCGCGACTTGGTGCCTGTGAGTGTCTGGGTTATCGGTTTCGTGGCCGGAGTGCAAGCAGCTGAAGCGGGGCTCGTACGCTACCGGCCAGCGGGAGATTTCGGCGATCATCGATCGCGACGACGTCGACGAGCAGCTGGGCGAAGACCGACTACTGGCGCGATCGGTTTCTGGCTCAGAAGTAACAGTAGTTGCGAATACAATCCAATTATTCCAGAATTGAATCAGTCGGTTCGGTAACGACGTGTGTGGACCTACTGCGGCCACTTCCACCGATTCTCGATAAAGTTAGGTAGAGTTGTGTTGAATAGAAAGCGCGTATCTTGCGGAATTCAGCAAACGAAATCGGCGGTATGGCAGGATGCGTTTGTAACGAAGCGAATAGGGTGTTTTGCCGCGTGGTGTCCCAGCATACGCTCGCTACTTGAATCGCGCGTATGTCTCGGAACCGGATACCGTCGATTGCGGGATCCTCCGCATGCTCTAGCGTGGAACGAGGGGTATACCATCTCGATTCCCGGAATCGTTAGGAGTAAACCAATTCTGGTGATATAGAGTCATCAATGAGTCTTGGTGGACAACATTCTATAAACGAGGTGATAGGAGAAGTCACCCGAGCGTTGGTCCCGGCCATCACCGAAAACGAGATTCAACAACGCGTTTGCGAGCAGTTTGTAGCATCGGAGTCGTACTCCTTTGCGTGGATTGGGCGCTATAATCCAGAGAAAGCAGAGGTGATTCCGGCAGCCTCCGCCGGGATTGCAGAAAATACGCTCGATGGGATCACCAACACAGAGGAGTTACCTCCACAAGAACTGGCGAACGAGGCAGCGCGCACACGGGAAGTCACGGTCAGACAGAATCTCGTTGACGACCCACCTCGCGAGGAGTGGCGCGACCACGCCCTCAAACACGACTACCAAACATGCGCGCTCGTCCCCCTCGTTTACGAAGAGACGCAATACGGTGTCTTGTATCTGGCTACCAACCGGGCAAAAGGATTTGGCGCGGTCGAGCGAGAATCGCTAACGGAGCTAGGGATAACGATCGCATACGCCATCGAGACTGCGGAATCGCCCGCGGATACTGGTAGCGCCGAGCGCAAGGAAACGGAGACAGAGATGATGAGAGTGCCCGCTGAGTTGGAGCAGGAGCGGCGGCTCTACGAGACAATCATCTCCAGTACTCCCGACCTTGTCTACGCGTTCGACCTCGACTACCGCTTCATATTCGCCAACGATGCGCTGCTGGAGATGTGGGGCCAAACCTTTGAGGAATCCGTAGGAAAGACCCTGCTGGAAAACGGCTACGAGCAGTGGCACGCGGAGATGCACGAACGCGAGATCGACCAGGTCGTGGAGACGAAAGAACCCATCCGCGGCGAGGTGGCGTTCCAACACGCCGAACTCGGTCGTCGAATCTACGACTACATCTTTGCACCGGTACTCAACGACGATGGGGAAGTCGAAGCCATCGCCGGGACAACACGCGATATCACTGAGCGCAAGGAGGCCGAGGAGGCGCTTCAAGAGAGCAAGGAGCGATTCCGAGCGTTGGTCAACGCCAGCTCGGATGTAGTGTATCGCATGAATCAAGATTGGAGCGAAATGCAACATCTCGAAGGCCAGGGCTTCATCGCCGATACATACGAATCGACCAGCGATTGGCTTGACAAATACATTCACCCGGGCGACCAGGAACGCGTTATGGAGGCCATCAACGAAGCGATCCGGACCAAGAGCACCTTCGAGCAAGAACACCGGGTAGAGCAGGTCGATGGCAGCCTGGGCTGGACGTTCTCGCGTGCGGTACCGATGCTGGATGAGGACGGAGACATCGTTGAGTGGATCGGTATGGCGAGCGACATCACCGAGCAGAAGGATCGCGAACGAGAACTCGAACGAGCACTGGACTTGCTTGAGAAGACCGAGCACATTGCAGACGTTGGCGGCTGGGAGATCGACGTGGAGACACAGGACGTGTTCTGGACCGACCAGATCTTCGAGCTTCTGGAGGTGGATGCCGACGAGGAGCCGCCGCTGGAGGAGGCCCTCGCCATGTACCACGAGGACGATCAGCCGATCGTCCAAGAAGCCATTGAGAACGCACTCGACTCTGGTGATCCCTTTGACGTGGAGGTGCGGATCCGGACGGACAGTGACGATGTGCGCTGGCTTCGACTGCAAGGAATTCCGGAGACCGTCGACGATGAGGTTATTTCATTCCGCGGGGCCGCCCAAGACGTCACCGAACGCAGGGAACGCGAGCGACGGTTAGAGGAGGTGGTCGACCAACTCGAAGAGTCCAACGAACGCCTCGAACAGTTCGCCTATGCTGCCTCCCACGATCTTCAGGAACCGCTGCGGATGGTCTCGTCCTACCTCCAGCTCATTGAAGACCGGTACGCTGATGCCCTCGACGAGGATGGAGCGGAGTTCATCGAGTTCGCCGCGAACGGAGCCGACCGCATGCGCGCAATGATCGACGGTCTCCTCCAGTACTCCCGTGTCGACACGAGCGGAGATTCCCTCAAGGCGACCGACCTCGACGCCGTGTTCGCGGACGTCCACCAGGATCTCCAGGTGAAAATCGAGGAGCACGATGCCGAGATCACTGCCGAAGGGCTTCCCCGCATCATGGGGGACGCCGGGCAACTCCGCCAGCTCTTCCAGAATCTGCTGGACAACGCGATCGAGTATAGCGGCGACGACCCTCCGCGAGTGCACGTTTCCGCCGAGCAGACCAACGGCGGCGACGAGTGGTCGATCTCGGTCAGCGACGAGGGGATCGGTATCGACCCGGAGCAGGCCGACCGGGTGTTCAAAGTGTTTCAGAGCCTTCACAGCCAAGACGATTACAACGGAACTGGCATCGGCCTCGCACTGTGCGAGCGGATCGTCGAGCGCCACGGCGGTGACATCTGGGTCGAGTCCGAACCCGGCGAGGGCGCGACCTTCTCGTTTACGCTTCCAGCAGTAAGCGGCTCGTGAACTCGCTCTTGGTATCACGCTCACAATTCATAACGATCTGCTGAATTTATCCGCTGTATTCAGCACGCTACGTTTGACAGCATCCGGAAAGGTCGGTTGCCAGTCCGATAACGTTGCCACCTACGCTGAATACGTGTTTCACGCCCCTCGCGATAAAGAGTCCGTGCTACACGCTACTGATACTGCCGATATTTCCCTTGCCTCATAATTCGGAAGTACACGAAGTCTTTCTACGAGACAGGATTGTGATTGGTAATATGATCGGAGATCCACGGATCTTTGATGCCAAATTCGTTCCACCAGGTCTGCTTCATCGAGGGAACGAAACCGAACAGCTTCTCCGTCGGTTCACGACTCCATATCCCGCTGCGCCGGATGTACCCACCTCCGGCCCGAGCGGGATGGGAAGACCGTTCTCGCGCGCAAAGCGGTCGATTGACTAACAACAAGTCAACTACGTCGCGCTGGGCCATCCGGCGAACGTATCAGGGAGTGGGACGTTCATCGGCGGTATCTCGGATGGTTTTGTGCTCTCGCGGCGTAGGGGGACGTGTCTCGAGCGGACGGTTCGGATCACTATCTGGGCGCCGCGGTGATCGTCGCGATCGGCGTAGCGCTTCTGATCCCGCTGCTCAGAGGCTGTATCGCGATCGCCGCTCCGATCTTCGACCTTCGGGTGACACGCTCGTGCTCCCGTTCTGTTACGCCGGGACGTTGATCGGCTACGTCTGGCGGCGTCTCACGTGGGCCGACGACGGGGCCGTCATGCCGCGAATCGCAGCGTGGTGCCTTCTGGGAGCGATACTGACGCCGGTCCTGGTCTGGTTTTCGCTCGTGGGTCGCGTGGGCGGGTTCACGGACATGCTGGACATTCTGAATAGGGCTGCGCTTCGCAGCGCTGTCGTCGAACTGTTGATCGGTCACTACAGCGGCAACAATTTTCTCATCCGGGACCAACTCGAGCAGCACGCCGATCAGGACTGGGGCGAACAGTCGACTGAGAACGGGGGTTCGACGCCGATCCTCTCCGAGAGATCGCGAACCGTGCCGATCACATCGCCGAACTCGCCGCCATCGCGAGTCGCCTCAGCAGCAACGAGGAGCACCGCGAGCGGTTCGGGTGGACGAACTGCTCGAAGAGACGGTCGATCGGGTCGGAGCCGAGTATCCGGACGCGGAGTTGACGCTCGAATCGGACGCGGATCGACCGGTCGTCGTCGCGGACGAAGCGCTCCGTTCCGTGTTCGAGAACCTCCTTCGAAACGCCGTCCAGCACAACGACCAGCGGACGCCGCGAGTGGCGGTGGCGATCGAGACGAATCCCGAGACGGTGGTGGTGCGAGTGTCCGACAACGGGCCGGGTCTGCCCGATCCGAAGCGATCCGGGATCGGAGAGCCCGGTGTGAAAGGTACCGAATCGTCGGGGTCCGGCCTCGGGCTCTATCTGGTCGAAACGCTCGTGGATCGCTACGGCGGCGACGTTCGGGCCGAAGCGAACGACCCCCGTGGGACGGTGTTCGTCGTCGAACTCGATCGGCGCATCGACGTTGACGGCACCGAGGACCTGATCGTCGGCGAAAACGCCCCATGACTCTCCTCACGCGTTCGCTCGCGCCGCCGTCGAGGTTTGTAACGTACCGTAGACGCCCGCGATCGACAGCGCCGTGACGAGCACGCCGGTCGCCACGTTGAGCCAGATGATGAGGTCTCTCGAGACGCCGAACACGAACGGCGAGGCGATCATCCACAGTCCGAGCACGGCGAGGACCGCCGCGATGACGACGCTCGGCGACCGCTGCTCGTCGGACCGGAAGGCGTGGTACGACGCGATCGTCGCGATCGCGGCGCCGACGAGGACGTTGTGGATTCCGATCAGGCCGGACATGGTGAACACGACCGACGAAAAGAGGATGAAAACGCCGATCACCGCCGTCACCCCTGCCGTTCGCACGACCAGCGTCGGTGCCTCGGTGGCGGAGTGTCGCTCCGTCATAGTATGCAGTACTGATACGAGCTATTTGAGCGTGGCGTCTGTTTCGCGGGTGAATCATCCGCATACTAATACCGCGGGACAGGCGCCCGTACCGGCGTCTCGCACCGGCCCGTAACGCGATCGTTTTCGCGGCGTCGACCCGATCGAACCGCGGTTCCACGGTGGTCGGTGACGCCCGATCGGGCGCGAACGACCGCCGGCCGAGATGGGGCGTGGGGATCGATCGCTGAGCCAAGGGACGCACCTAGGTACCGCGCCGGAAATCGGCGACCGCGTCCGTAGTTGAAGTCGGATCGCGGAACGAACGGAAGAGGCACCCGTCCCGGCAGCTCCTCGGAGAAGGGGACTCGAAACCGGGCATCGCCGATTCCCGCCTCGTCGCCGACGGCGAGAGGGCGTGTCGGTTACGTCGCGTCCGTCGCGTGGCCGCGGTGCCACACGTTGGTGACGGAATCGCCGTTCGGCGGCGTGTGGCTCACGTCTTTCATCGTCTGGGTGGGTTGCTCTGCCATTACGGGGTGGGACACGAAAGGTCCACTTAGGCATTGCGTACGGTGTGTAATTACAATATAATGTGTTTATACATCACGGGTGCGACCGACGATCCGACACTATCCGGCGGAAAAAACGAGAAGAAGCGGGTCGTTACGCGGAAGAGACGCGAATTTCGCCGGTCGATTCGACCGTCACTATGCAATCGTGGTACTCGAAGGTTACCGTCCCCCCCGATCGGAGCCCGTCCGCGCGCGGCTCGAAGAGCCGCTCGAGCGCGTCGGCGTTGATCGCATAGTGTAGTGGCTCGAGTTCGATGACGTCGTCGCCGCAGAAGGTCGCGACGGCGTCTGCAATGGCGACGCTAAGCGGTTCGTCGCCAAGTCGGTCGTACTGTACAGCGTAGTGATCATCCGTCGAAGCGGATGGCGATTGTGGCGTTATCTCAGTCATCAGTTACGCACCCCCAATACGCAGTGGGAAGACATCGCCCTGTTTGGGGTCGGGTGTAAAGAGAATGGCCGTTAACTGTGTAACGTAGTTTCTGAGACGCGGTTATCTGTTTAACCCCCCCTCAACCACCGCGTTGTCGAACAACGCCCTGAAGAGTTTCTGCTCGACGGAGCGGACGTGTTTGTGAAACGCCGGCGGCGAAATCCCGAGGGAGTCCGCGATCGCCTCGCCCGTCGTATTCCGCGGCCAGGCGAAGAACCCGCCGTGATAGGCCGTCTGAACGACTTCCCGCTGTCTGTCGGTCAGGGTCTCGAGTAACGCGTTTCGTCCGTGCGCGTCGAGGGGCGCCCGCGCGGTCGCGGACTGTTCGCGTCGCGCGACCATCGACGCTGCGAAGCCCTGTTGCCCGATCTCGGACAGGAGTTCGCGGATTTCGATCGCGTCGGGCACGTCGACGATCGCCCGCGCCCTTGAGCCGTCGGTCGAGAATCCCCGCAGCGTCGCGCCGTGGGCGTCGACGATCGAGTCGAGAAACGGGCCGGTAAGCCGGCACTGAAACAGGATTTCCTCGTCGCCGCTGGCGATGACCGAGACGTCGGCCAGGCCATCGACGGCGGCTGCATCCTCTACGTCGTCCGCGTCGAGCCCCGAGTCGGCAGCGACGAACACGATGGTCGATCCGTCGGCGCGCGACGTCGCCCCCTCGAACTCGAGTCGGGCGTCGAGACGCGAGGCCAGTCGGCAGAGCGTCGATTCGGCTTCGAGTTCGAGTTCGACTTCGGTCCGATCGTCGTCGCCGAGCGCGTTCTTCCGTTTGACGGCGTCGATCGAGTAAGCGATCGTTTCGCCGAGTTCCGCGACGGTCGATCGAAGCGTCTCGTCGAAGACGTCCCGATCGTCGCCGTAGATCGAGAGGACGCCGTAGAGGAACCCGTCGTAGACGAGCGGCACGGCGTACACCGACTGGAAATTTCGCGAGAGGGCTTCGGCCCGCCAGGCGCCGTCGCGAACCGAATCGGCGACGTTCTCGACGTAAGTCGGCGACCGGGAACGGGCGGATCTGCCGGTCGGTTCGGCGGCCGTGTCGTCGACCGTCGTCGCCGTCATCGAGTCGAGGTAGCCGCGATCGAGTCCCGACTGCACCCGAGGTCGGATCTGACTGCCGCCCGGGTCGGGGTCGCCGATCCAGGCCAGCGAACAGGATTCGAGTTCGACCAGCCGGTCGCAGATGCCCTCCTCGATCTCGTCCCGCGAGTCGGCCAGCAACAGGAGTTGTTCGATGTCCTGTCGAACCTGGTTGGCGTGATTCAGCCGTTCGAGGTGGATGTTCTGGCGCTTGAGTTCCCGTTCGCGATCGTGTAACCGTCTGGCTCGACCGATCCGATCGAGCGCGACTTCGGCCGTCGTCGCGAACAGGTCCGCCAGTTCGGCGGTGTCGTCGTCGTAGCCGGCGCGCTCGGTCGAGAGCGCGACGAGCACACCGTGTTCGCCGAGCGGGACGTAGAGTCCGCTCCGAACGTCGGCTTCTTCCGCGAACCCGCGTTCATCTGGATCGAGGTCGTCGACGACGGACGGCGTTCCGGAAACGAACGCGTCCCACGCCGGCCCCGCGTCGGGTTCGAGCCGCGGCGGCCGACCGATCGTCGCCTCGAGTCCCGTCGCGTAGGCCGCCGGCAGGAGTTCGTTGTGCTGATCGTCGAATCGGTACACCACGCTGTCGATGTCGAGCACGTCGGTGGCGACGTCGACGATGTACTCGCAGGCGGCCTGTTTCGACTCGACGGTCAGCAGGTGGCTGGTGGCTTCGTGGAGGGCGTTCAGCGTCTCCTGATACTGCACTCGTTCCGTGACGTCGACGGCGACGCCGATCACCCGGTCGACGTCGCCGTTCCGGGCGACCGGCTGGTGCCACGCCTCGAAAACGCGATCCCGGATCCGCCGCTGCGAGTGGACCGACTCGCCGTCGAGCGCGGCGGTTACGTCGCGCCGGACCGCCGGATACCGCTTGAAGACGTCGAACGCCGATTCGCCGACGATCTCGGCGGATTCGACGCCGATGTTCTCGAGTCCTCGTCCCTCCGAGAGGGTGAACGCGCCGTCGCTGTCGAGAACGTAGAGGACGATCGGGGCGTTTTCGACCAGCGCCTGGAGCCGTTCCGTTCCTTCGGTCAGTTCCTGTTCGCGCTCGACCCGCTCGGAGATGTCGCGGAAGTAGACCGAGAGGCCGGTTTCGGACGGGTACGCGCTGATCTCCATCCAGATGTCGAGCGACTCGGAGTACCGTTCCCACGAAACTGATTCCTGCTCCGCGATCGCGTGTTCGAACCGATCGTACAGCTCCGATCGGTGGCCGTGGGGAAACAGCTCTCGGATGTCGTTGCCCAGGAGTTCCTCGCGCGAGTAGCCCAGGAGTTCCTCGGCTCGCGTGTTGACGTACGTGAACCGCCAGTCGGTATCGAGCGCGTAGAAGGCGTCGGTTACGCGTTCGAACGACTTGGCGAGTTCCTCTTCGACGCGGTGGAACTGCGTCACGTCGCGCACCGAGACGACCACGCCGCCGACGATCGAATCTTCGAGCCGGTTGGTCAGGGCCGCCTCGTAGACGCCCCAGCCGGCGTCCTCGGTTCGATACCGATACTCGACGGTTCGACTGGTACCGGGTTCGTCCGCGCGAACGGCGTCGAACGTCTCGACGACGGCGTCTCGATCGTCGGGGTGGACGTTCTCGAGAACGGAACTCCCGAGGAGGTCCGCCGGATCGGTCCCAATCTCGCGCTCGACCGACGGACTGACGTATGTCACGCGCCCCGACTCGGAGAGGACTGCGAGCAGGTCCGACGAGCGTTCGATGAGCGCTCGGTACCACTCCTCCCGCCGTTCGAGCGCGACCGTCGCGGACGAGTATCGGATCGTCTCTCGAAGCCGGTGGGCGAGCAGCGACGGGTCGTCGACCGAGCCGACCGGGAAAACGTCGTCGGCACCGTCCGCCAGGATCCCGTCGACGTCGCGCTCGCCGTCGACGACGAAGAGTGCCGGATGATCCTCGAGATCCGAGAGCGCGGTCCGATCGTCCGTGAGGACGCAGTCGGTCGATGCGAGCTCCTCGCCGTCGAGTTCCGCGATCGGTCCGTGGACCGTGACGTCGCTCTCAAGCGTGGTCGAAACGTCGCGCGTCCACGCCGACGAGCCGACGACGAGCACCCGGATCGGGAGCGTCTCCGCACTCGCGACACCGCGGTTCATATCCTCGCTGGGGGCGGTGGACGTAAAAATCTCGCGTCGATCGTCATCGGATCCGACCGGTGAAAAAACGGAAATCGGGGACCGATTCGCGATCGGTGATCGTCAGTACCCGATCGGGAGTCCGTCCTTCCGGGGTTCGGTCGCGCCCGCGAGCGTTCCGCCGCGCCGACGGACGAGCTGGGCGCCGCCGAACGTGACCGGCGGGAGGACGCGGACGTCGTGGCCTCGGCGAGCCAGTTTCGCCGCGTTCGGAAGCCGTTTCTCGACGCCCAGCGTTCCGTCCTCCCGGTACCGCCAGCGCGGCGCGTCGAGCGCCGCCTGCGGGTCCATCCCGTAGTCGACGAGATTCGAGAGTACCTGGACGTGGCCCTGGGGCTGCATGTAGCCGCCCATGACGCCGAACGCCAGCCAGTCGTCGTCCGCCAGCTTCGCGACGGCCGGGACCAGCGTGTGGAACGGTCGTTTCCCCGGTTCGAGACGGTTCGGGTGGTCCGGGTCGAGCGAGAACGACGCGCCGCGGTTCTGGAGCGCGATCCCCGTCTCGCCGGCGACGAGACCGCTCCCGAAGCCGGCGAATCGGGAGTTGATGTACGAGACGAGATTGCCGTCCTCGTCGCCGACGGTAAGCAAGACGGTGTCCGCATCCTCGGCGTTCGCGTTCGGCACGCCGATCGCCGGATCTCGAATCGGCTCGTCGCCGATCGCCCGCGCTCGCTCGCGCGCGTAGGACTTCGACGCCAGCGGCGGAATGCCCTCGAACGCGGGGTCGGTGACGTAGCGGTGTCCGTCGACGAACGCGAGTTTCGTCGCCTCGGCGAAGGCGTGGACGCGATCGGGCGAGTCGTACGCGCGGTCCCCGGCGCCGATCTCCTCGGCGATGTTCAGCGCTTCCAGCGCGATCAGCCCCTGGTTGTTCGGCGGCAGTTCGTACACCTCGGCGCCGTTGTACGTGGTGCTGATCGGATCGACGAACTCGGGTTCGAAGTCGGCGAGGTCGTCGCGGCTCATGAACCCGCCGGCGGATCGGACCTCATCGACGATCGCGTCCGCGATGTCGCCCTCGTAGACGACGTCGGCGCCGTCTTCGGCGATCGTTCGCAGCGAGTCGCCCAGTTGGGGTAACGCGACCGTCTGGCCCGGGTCCGGACACCGGCCGTCGAAGAGGTACGCTTCGCGGGCGTGCTCGTCGGTGAAGAGGGTATCAGCGGCTCGCCAGTGGTGGGCGATCACCGGCGAGACGGGGAACCCGTCGATCGCGTACCGGATCGCGGGTTCGAGCACCTCGCCGAGCGTCTTGCGACCGAGCTCGCGGACCGTCGCCTCCCAGCCGCGGGCCGTCCCCGGAACCGTGACCGCGTGCGGCCCCAGGAAGGGCATCTCCAGGTCGTCCCCGGACTCCGTTCCGTCGACGGCGTACCCGCGCGAAGACGGGTAGTACCGATCGAACTCGGCGTCGTTCTCGAGGGCGGTGCTGACGGCCTCGATCGTCGCCTCGGCGGGCGCGGGGCCGCAGGAACGCATCGCCCCGACGTCGCCGTCCGCCGTCCGGTAGAGGGCGAAGACGTCCCCGCCGAGGCCCGTCGAGGTCGGTTCGACGACGTTGAGCGCCGCCGCCGTCGCCACCGCGGCGTCGAAGGCGTTCCCGCCGTCCCGGAGGATCGAGACGCCCGCCTGCGCGGCGAGCGGCTGGCTCGTCGCGACCATCCCGCGGTTCGCGTAGACCGTCGACCGGCGCGAGTCGAATCGGTCGAGATCCGGTTCGGATTGCACGGTCCGAACACGGGCGGCGATCGGCTAAGTTCTAGTGGTCGGCCGACTCCGACGCGGCCGCGTCGGGCGCGGTCGAAAGGGGCGCGTGTTCGACCCGGTAACCCTCGTCGGTTCGATCGACGCCGGTCACCTCGCGGAGCCGAATCCCGCGTTCCATCTTCGTGACGACGGCCGTGTCGTAGTGCTCGGCCTCGTAACCTGGCTTCGTTCCGTCGGCGCGGCGCCGGTCGACGAACTCCCGGTGGCGCTCGAGGCGCGTTCGGCCGATCGATCGCGACAGCGCGGGTGCCTCGTTGACCCGATCGTCGAAGACCTCTCGAAACGCCGGTTCGAGTTCGTACCCGATCGAGTGCCGGCCGGCACACATCGCGGCCAGCGAGGTCGTGCCGGTCCCCCAGAACGGATCGAGGACGGTGTCTCCGTAGGCCGAGTACATGCAGATCAGCCGGTAGGGGAGTTCGAGCGGGAACGCCGCCGACCGGTCCCGGAGGTCGTCGTCGACGGCGTCGCCGTCGAGCGCCTGCAGTTCGCCCCGCACGTCGGTCCAGACGTCGGAGAACCAGCGATTTCGTTCCTCCCAGAAGTAGGCCGCCTCGTACCGGCGATCGGCCCGGGGCTCGAACGAGCGGCTCTCCGATCCCTTCCGGAAGACCAGCACGTACTCGTGTTCGAGGGTGACGTAGGCGTTCGGCGGGATCATCCCGCTGCCCATGAACTTCGCCGCGCTGTTCGCGGGCTTGCGCCAGAGCACGTCCGGCAGCGGATCGAACTCTCGCGACTCGAACGCCCGGAGGATGCGCGCGTGGTTCGGGTAGACGCGAAAGCTTCCGTCGACCGATCGGGTCGCGTCGCCGACGTTGACGCACGCGATGCCGCCGTCGACGAGCACCCGCGCCAGTTCGTCCCAGACGCGATCGAGCTGGTCGTGCATCGCCGCGAACGCCGCGGCGCCGTCGCCGGCGTCCAGCGCCTTGCCGACGGCCGGATCGAGCTCCGCGAACAGGTCGTCCCACATCTCGATCATCGGGTACGGCGGCGAGGTGACGACGAGTTCGACCGCCTCGTCGGCGATCGCCGACAGCTCGCGGGCATCGCCGACGAACGCGCGATGGGTCGTCTCCATTGCTGTCACACTGTCGTCGTCGCCCCCTTAGTGTTCGCGATGTCGGTTCGGTGGGTTCCGAGACGGACTCCGTTCCGTGGTTCGCGGTCGCGCCGCCGTTCGGCGATCGGATGGGTTTAAAAGGGCGATCGCGTCCCCGCCGGCAGAACGAGCCTGGAGTCGCGTGTAGGACTACCCTACTCCTCTTCGTCTTCCGCGCCCGCTTCGACTTCGTCGCCCGCTTCCTCTTCGGTTTCTTCCTCGTCCTCGTCCATCCCGGCGGTGGTCGCGGGTTCGAACTCCTCGATCGGCTCCCACTCCTCTTCCTCGCCCCCGGAGAGTCGCCGCCGGAGGAGCGCGGCGCCGGCGATAATGCCGACGATGGCGAGCAGTCGCGGCAGTCGACGCGAGGAGGACGTCTCGGTTTCTTCCTCGTCCTCCATCATCGATTCCACCGCGCCCGTTTCGTCGCTTTCGACGACGTCCTCGATGATCTCCGGCTCCTGGACGTCCTCGAGCGGCGTCTCCTCCAGGTCGAGCGACTCCCTGCCTGCGAGGTAGCCCACGGCCGCCCCCAGGCCGACCAGTGCCCCCGTGAGCGGGAGTCGGCGGGCCGAGGATTGCGTTTCGCCCGCCTCTTCGACGCCCTCGAGGATCGAGTCGCGCAGCGGAGTGTCCATCCCTTTTTGTACGGCTTCCTTGACGACGAGCTCGGATAGCGACCTGTCCTGTCCTTCCGTTTCGGGCATAATCCGAGCCGACCACATCCCCGTACATAGTTCTGTTCACCGTTTCGAATTGCTCCGTCGATCCTCGCGAGTTACACGTCGGCTACCGCCGCTCTCGACGCCGATAACTGTCAGCTACTCCGGATTCCGTCGGGCGATTCGCTCGGCGAACCCGTCCGCCTCCGACTTGCCACCCCTCGCTTCGCCGCGAACGGCTCGGGCGATCCTTCTCGGACGAACGCCGCGCGATCGATCAGGTTCGCGCGGCGACGAGTCGCCGCCGCCACGCCGATTCAACTCGCCGTGGCGCCGAGTAAATCACGTATTGGGGATCGATAAAGTCACAGCGGGCAACCGGTTCGGCGGACTGCGGGCCAATTTGTGCGAAACCCTCGCATAACGAAGCCGG
The DNA here is from genome assembly GCF_023028105.1 of Halosolutus gelatinilyticus. NCBI lineage: Archaea > Methanobacteriati > Methanobacteriota > Halobacteria > Halobacteriales > Natrialbaceae > Halosolutus > Halosolutus gelatinilyticus. The sequence goes on along the minus strand of NZ_CP095491.1, from coordinate 3,703,475 downwards.
TAGCCGCCGAGCGACCGAGCATGAGCGTCATCCGACAGCCGGAGGTGCTGGGCCGGACGACTCGACGCCGAGTGGTCGGCGTGACCGCGGCGCTGTCGGCTACAGCGGTCGAAGCGCTCGCGGTCGGTCTCTGGTTCGGCCTCGTGATCGGGAGCCGGACCGTGACGACGGCGCTCGCGGGGCTCGGCATTCTCTTCTGCGGCGCGCTGCTCAGAACCGGGGTCTTCGGCGCCACCGTAAGCGGCGTCGGCGACCTCCTCCAGCCTAGACGACTCGGCGCCGCGCTCGTACTCACCACCGGTTGGGTCGTCTGGCTGCTCCTCGCGGAACTGATCGGCGCGGCGGCCGGCGTCATCGTCGCGACCGGCGTCCTCGCCGGGATTCTGATCGTCCAATTTTCCATCGAACAACGGGCTTTCCGCCGATCGAGCCGATCGATCGCGGTCTCGGTCACGCCGGTGCTTCCGTCGCTGTTGCTCGCCACCGGGGCCGCGGCCCTCCTCTCTGCGGCGTGGTTTACCGACTGGTCGCTCGTCTTGCCGCCGCTCTCCGTCGGCGTCACCACGGTTACCCCCTGGGTCGACGCCCTCCACTTGGGCGTGTTTGTCTTCGTGCTCTGTTCCTTCCTGGCCCACCAGCGGCGCTTCCAGTTGGTTCTCGATCCCTGATCGGATCCGGTCACCGATCGGCTCCGTTCGATTCCGGTCGACTCGATCCGGCTACTGCCGACTGCGCCGACGTTCCGGTCTCCCTCGATCGACGGCACCGCTCTCGCTCAGCGCCGGGGATTTTCGCGGTGTGTTCGACGAGGACGCGGGACGTTACGACGAGAACTGTCCGAGACAATCCTGACAGTAGATCCCGTCAGATCGGTTCGGCGCGCCACAGAGCAGGCAGTCGCTGTCCGTCGATCCGTCAGGGTCGAGACCGACGCCGTCGGCCAGGACGGCGAGGACGTCGTCGTTTTCCAGCGCCGCCGGATCGCGCCCCTCCTTTCGGAGCCACTCGTCGATGAACGCGTCGTTGCGCAGGTGTTCCAGTCCACGAACCAGCCCCAAAAAGAGCAGCGTCGGTGCGATCATCACGAAGCCGGCCACCGCCAGCCGACCGACGATCGAATACGTTCCCGGATCGTTCATGGGTTTCCGTATCGCTCCGACTGAGATAGGCTTTCTCGTAGTCCTATTCGTTGATGCGTCGGGCGATCGGGACGTGATCCGGGTGACGCGATCGCGCGTCGGCGCTCGGTATATTCGTCACTACCGTCCGTCGAGGATCGGGACGGCGTTCGTCGCCGGCGTCAGTCGCTGATGAACTTGTTGTCCCGCCAGTTGACGCCGCCCTGTCCGGAGCCGGTGTCTCGCGGCCCCTCCACGACTTCGATGTTGGCCGGCCGAACGTCGCCTTCGACGATCCGCGTCGCCTCCAGCTCCCCGCCGCGTTCCGAAATCGCGGTTAGCGTCCCCTTCTCGGCTGCCTTCGCGATGTCACAGAGAACGAGGAACATCTCGTACTGCAGCAGCGAGTTCTGCAATACGGTCTCGCGATCGCCCTTGAACGCGGCGAACTCGACGAGTTCGGACTCGATCTCCTCTTCCTCGTCCTCGTCCCAGCGGAAGGAGTTGCGTCGTTCGTCCGGGTCCTCCTCGTAGACGCGGTTTTCGGTGACGCTCGCCTTGAGCTGGGCCGTCGGCGTGTACTTGCTGACGGATTCGTCCTCCGCGACGGCTTTGAGAATGAGCGTGTTGTTTCGGCGCGTGATCTCGACGTCCGTTACCCCGTCCGGAAACTCGGCCTCCGCGACGTGCTCGCGGAGGTCTTCGAGCGGTAGTTCGAGGGTGGAGTGCAGCCGATATACGTGTCTGGATTCCTCTGTTGACATAGTGGGAAGGTGTACGACGACGGTCGCTGGGTTCCTAGTACGAGCGCGTGACTTATATGATCTGCTATTAACTGCGTCAACTGTCTGTCAACATAAATGTACCATCGATCGTGACGGTGCGATTACTTCTTCCCGAGCGTTTCGGCGAGTTCACCCCGCTCCTCGAGTTCCGCGAGGACGTCCGAGCCGCCGACGAACTCCCCGTCGACGAACGTCTGGGGGATGGTCTCCCAGCCGCTGCGCTCGTCGAGCGCCGCGCGGTACTCGTCGAGCGATTCGAGGACGTCGACCGTCTCGTAGTCGTCCCGGTACTGATCGATCAGGCCGAGCGCCCGTCGAGAGTATCCACACTGCGGCATGAGTTCCGTTCCCTTCATGAAGAGGACGACCTCGTTCTCTTCGATCGCCGCTGCGACGCGTTCGTCGACCTCTTCCTGATCGAGCCCCTGGTTCGGTGGGAAGTCCATGGGCGGAGGTATGGTCGTCAACGGGATAGAAGTTGCGTCGTGTCGCGTAATCATACTGTCATCTCTATCGCCGGTCGGATCTCGATCGTTCGAACCTGCGTCAGCGATCGGACCGGAGGTCGCCCGTCGATCGCCCCGTCAGTCCAGCGGCAGTTCGATCAGCGTCAGGTCGTCGGAGGGAATCGCCGCCGAGAACGCGCGATCGATCTCGGTCCAGGTTTCCGGACGGCGGGCTTCGATCCCGAAGCTCTCGGCGAAGGTCACGAAGTCGGGGTTCGTGAGTCGCGTCCCGAAGTACTCGTCGCGGTGCTGGAGCTGTTTCTCGGAGATGAGGCCGTAGTCCTCGTCGTTGAAGACGATCACCGTGAAGCCACAGTCGAGTCGCGACGCCGTCTCCAGTTCCGCGGCGTTCATCAGGAAACCGCCGTCGCCGGTCGCGGCGACGACGTTCGCGTCGACCGCGAGGTCGGCCGCGATCGCGCCCGGAACCGCGATACCCATGCTCGCCAGTCCGTTCGAGATGACGCAGGTGTTGGGCTCGTACACCGGGAACGATCGCGCGATCGCCATCTTGTGGCTGCCGACGTCCGAGAGCAACACGTCCTGGTCGGCCATGGCTTCGCGCAGCAACGGGAGGGCGTTCTCGACGGTGACCGGGTCGTCCGCGTCCGGAGGTGCCGTCACCGTCTCGAGGAGGCTGTCGTGCAGTTCGGGACACCAGAGCGAACACGCCTCCGCCGAGAGTTCGTCGTCGATCGCCGCGACCGCCGCACCGACGTCCGCGACGATCTCCACGTCGGGATTGTAGTGGCGGTACACCTCCGCGGGTTCGTGGTCGACGTGGACGATCGTCTTCTTGAGGTCGGGGTTCCAGCCCGCCGGATCGTGTTCGGCGATGTCGTAGCCGACCGCGACGACGCAGTCGGCGCGATCGATCGCCCGCGCGGCCTCGTCGTTCGGCCCGGAATCGAGGGTCATCAGCGAGGCCGGTTCCCGATCGGAGATGGCGCCCTTCCCCATGTACGTCGCGACGACGGGGATACCGAGACGATCGACGAGGCTGCGGATGGTGTCGGCGGCGCGCGTGCGAACGGCCCCGTTGCCCGCGAGGATGATGGGGTACTCGGCGGACTCGATCAGTCGCGCGGCCCGGTCGACCGAGGCGTCGTCCGGATCCGGCCGCCGGACGGGGTCGCGAATCGGGATCGGGCCGGCGTCGATCGGTTCCACCGCGACGTCCTCGGGGAATTCGAGGTGGGTTGCGCCGGGTTTCTCGTACTCGGCGAGTTTGAACGCCTTGCGGATCGATTCGGGGACGATCTCGGGTTCGGCGATCTGGGCGTTCCACTCGACGATCGGCTCGAAGACGTCGACGATATCGAGCGCTTGGTGGCTCTCCTTGTGCAGTCGATCCCGATCGCCCTGGCCCGTGATCGCGACGACCGGGCTCTTGTCGAGGTGGGCGTCCGCGACGCCGGTGATGAGGTTCGTCGCGCCGGGCCCGAGCGTCGCACAACAGACGCCCGCCTCGCCGGTTAGCCGACCCCAGACGTCGGCCATGAACGCCGCGCCCTGTTCGTGGCGGGTCGGCACGAATTCGATCGTCGAGTCCCGAAGCGAGAACAGCAACTCCTCGATCTCTTCCCCGGGCACGCCGAAGACGTACTCGACGCCTTCGGCTTCGAGGCAGGTGACGAGCAGGTCGGATGCGTTCGGCATGCACGCCCCTACCATCCCCTGCCAGAAGATACCTCCATACACGAGTTCTGATACGTCCATCCCCGATCGCGACGACGACGAGCGATCGCCCCTCGCGGGCCGTCAATCGGCGTCGACGGACGGCCGATCGACGACCGTCGATCGATCGGATCCGTCGGTGCCCTCCGTCGCGGCGGAGTCCCCGTTGGTCTCGGTGACGACGCCGAGCGTGGCGATCGATCTGGCCGCGGCCTCGATCGACATGTCGACGTCGCGGACGTGTTCGTCCGAGACGTGGACGACGAAGCCGTTCGTCGTCGGATTCGGTCCCAGCGGGATCATGATCGTCCGCATGTCGCGCTCCCCCACGCAGTCCTCGATCACCGGCGGCGTCTCCGAGGTGAGAAAGCCGAGCATGTGCGCGTTCTCGTGGGGGAACTCGACCAGTTTGACGTCCTTAAACTGGTCGGTGTCGTCGTCGACGAGGACGTCGCTGGCCTGGCGGACGCTCGCATAGATGGTGCTCACGCCGGGAATCGACTCCGCCGTCTCGTGGACCGTTCGCGAGACGCGCGTTCCGGAGGTGTGATCGGCGACGAACCCGACCAGCAGGACCAATCCGAGCAGCGAGAGCAGCGTCGTCGCCTGGACGACGACAGTGGATGGTTCGTTCGGCCACAGGTAGATCGCGGCGAGCACCACCGGCGAGAGGGCGCTGAGAACGAAGTTCACCACGACGCTGAGGAGGAGCAGCGTCACCGCGAGCGGTATCGTAATCGCGACTCCGTTTCCGAGCCACCGTTTGAGCGCCGACGTCGAACGGGACATCACCGGGCGTTCGACGGTCTCCGTTCTCGGGGTTGGGGTTGCGATGTAAAGCAGGCGGACCATTCGGCCAACGACAAGATCGGCACCGATCGACGGTACCGATCGACAACCATAATCGGCGAGCGCGAGCGAAGGAACCGAAACCGGGATCGGGCGCTCACTCGGCCGTCGTCGCCGACCGGAGGACGCCGATTTTCTCCGCCGTGTAGCCGAGGACGTTCCGGTAGCCGTACGGGGACATGAGCACCGGGTAGAACGACTCGTCCGCGACCTGTTTCTCGCCGTCGGCGGCGGCGAAGGGGTCGCCGGCCTCGACCTCCTCGAAGTTCTCGACGAACACCTCGTACGTGTCCGCCCGGTGTTTGCGGATGACGTCGGTCAGTCGATAGACCGGGAGGTCGCGGCGGACCGTGTCGCCGGGCAACGCGCCGACGGCGGTCAGGAACGCGCGCGTCAGCCGATCGGCGTTCTCCGCGGCCGTCTCGGAACCCTGGAGGCCGCACTCGACCTCGATCGTCTCGACCGCGGAGAAGAGCCGCCCCTCCGAGAAGTTGCTCGTCTCGACCATCGCGACCACGGGGAGTTGTGGACAGATCTCGGCCGCGGTGTCGCTCAGCCCGTTGACGATCGCGAACGGGTCGGCGTGGCTCTGCGTCGAGTGCATCGAGAAGGCGAGACAGCCCTCGAGTTCCTCGACAAGCCGGTGTGCGAGCCGCCCCTCGTGCGTCTTCGCGTCCGGATCGCCCGGGAACGCCCGATTGAGGTCCTCGTCGACGAATCGGACCCGCCGTTCGAGCGCCTCCTCGTTGGCGACGATCAATTTGACCGGACGCTCGACGGTCGGGCGATCGTCGAGCAGCCGCTTGACGGCTCTCACGCCGCAGGGTTCGTCGCCGTGGATTCCGGCGACGACCGCGATCTCCGGCGTCCCCGACCCGAGCTGTGCCACTCTCATCGGATGATAGTTGGTCCCCGGCCTGAAATGCGATTCGGTCCGTTCCGGCCCCCAGAACCCGATATCCTCGATGCGTGGTGACAATGAACAGTGCCAGACGAATGTGTGGTGCGTCCCGGCGTCAAACTCACGCGTCGAGCGACTCGGCGTACTCGTAGTCGATCGGCCGGGCGGTCGGCCGATCCCCGTCGAGCGGAATCAGCCAGCCCTCGATCCGCGTCGGCTCGTCGATCGCGTTCGAGATCGTCGTCCGGACGTCGAGGAGGTCGACGCCGTAGTAGTCGCGGGGAACGCCGCGGAAGTACTGCAACGCGGTTCGGAAGAGCGATCGCATCCCGCCGTCGTCCTCGAAGTCGACGTGCTTGTACGCGCCCGCGGCGACCTGCACCATCCCGTGGCAGAACATGCTCTCGAGGGAGCCGCGGCCGTAGTTGTACCACTCGTCTTCGAAGCAGTCGTGGGACTCGTGGTACTCGCCCGAGTTGAAGAGCCGAACGCCGTGGATCACCGCCCGCCGGAGCGTCCCGTGCTCCCACCGGTCCTCGGTCGGGAGCCAGCCGGTCGGATCCCCCGCCGGCGCCGGGACCGTCGGGTCGCGGGTGTGGTCGTCCATGGCGGCGATTCGCTCGGACGACGGGTAACTCCGTCGGTGCGGCCCATTCAGTCTCCTGGGAGAACGCGATCACTAGCTCGCTCGTGGCCGTTTCCTGTTCCGGGGAGCGGACGCGATCCCGACGACATATGTGGCCCGCCGAGGCGACCGAAGCGAGAATCGATCGACACCCGGAGCGAAAATCGCAGGGTATTCATACGGCACGACACAATCACGACATGCGTGCGAGGGTAGCCAAGCGGCCAACGGCGGCGGACTCAAGATCCGCTCGTGTAGACGTTCGTGGGTTCAATTCCCTCCCCTCGCATCGTAAGATGCGGAAGATCAACACGCAGCGATCTTCCCTCGCAATAACTCTCCTGAAATTAATATTGGTTAGGGCTGTTATTCGGTTCCGCGTCCGGAACAGTACATGGGTAGGCAGAAGTGGTGACTTACGTGATATGCACCTCTATAAGCACCTCGATGAATTGAATGGCAGTAGTTGATAATACGGCTCCTTTCTCCAGATTGAGCTATGAAACTCGCGTTCAGTACAGGAATCTATTGTACAGTCGAGTCAGGCGCGATTAGGGCGGGAGAAATGAAGGCTGCGTTCGATTCGTGGGAAATCCGACCTGTGATCATTCCTCTCGTTTCGCCCAGACGGAGTCAATGAACTGGTGTCCGGCCGTTCCTAATCGACTCCGTCGTTCGAATATCTCTGCTAACACAGGTAGCGTGGAACAATCCACATTGCGGGAACGGTAAGTATGCAGGTAGATCTGAAGGCTGTTTTGTAACCCGTTTTCTCACACCTCGCGTGTGATGAGTGGCGACTTTTCATCATCGAGAGTCAACAAACGGCTATGGAGAGTGATATTTGCCCTAACTGTGGTCCGGAAAATTCCAGTTTACTACTTGAACCAGAAACGAATGTTGAACTTAAATGTACAAATTGTAATCAGAAGTGGTTCCCTGATCGTTGAATAGTGCGGGTGATAGGTGGAGTAGATAGTGCTGTAATTCGAATAATAACACAAGGGGCATTCGGACTGTACGCCGCCCATTAACGCGGGTGAAATGGCGCGGGGATGAATCAATTCAAACTCACTATTGGCCGAATACCCAGTCGAGATGTAATCTGTTGCGTCTCACCGCCGAGAATGATCGAGAATATTTGTTTCGCGCACGGACCGTTCCAGACGCATCTCCCACGTTCTGCCACCGATTTATTGTTTCGAGGAGTGACGGCAGAGTATGGGCGATCGAATCCTCGTTCCGATCGACGGCGGGTCGTTGGCGGCCGAGGCGCTCGCGTACGCCTTCAGGACGTTCCCCGACGCGTCGGTCGTCGCGCTCCACGTGATCGACCCACAGGCGGGGATAAACCGAATCGTCGCCGGCGAGACCTTCGAGGGGTGGTACGAGGACGCGAACCGGGAGACCGACGCGCTGTTCGAAGACGCACAGCGGATCGCCGCCGAACACGATCGCGAGATGGAAACGGTCCGCGAACTCGGCGATACCGCTCGAACCATCGTCTCCTTCGCGGACGAAACCGACGCGGACGGCGTCGTGATTGGTAGCCACGGGCGGGAGGGTGCCGCCCGGTTCTTGCTCGGGAGCGTCGCAGAACACGTGGTTCGGCGGTCGCCGGTTCCGGTGACCGTCGTCAGATGAGTCGGGTCCGACGAACCGATCGCGGCGGACGGACCGAGTAGCGCGCGGTCGACCCGAACCGGTAGATCCTTTTCGCCGGTCGGTGGACCGCAACCAATGAGCGACTCCGATGCGCAGCGACGAGCGGACGTCGCGGTTCGGGCGGCCGCCGCGGGAGCGGACGTCGCCGCCGACAGCTTTCGAACCGGGATCGACGTCGAACTCAAGGGCAGCAAGACGGACGTGGTGACGCAGGCCGATCGGGACGCCCAGACCGCGGTCATCGAGCGGATCCGATCGGCGTTCCCGGAGGAGCCGATCGTCGGCGAGGAGGAGGATGCGCTGAAGGAGGTTCCGGAGACGGGGCCGGCCTGGATCGTCGACCCGATCGACGGGACGAACAACTTCGTCGACGGCATCCGCGCGTTCGGGACGGCCGTGGCCGCCGTCGAGGACGGCGAACCGATCGCCGGGGGCGCGGTCTTTCCGGCGCTCGGCGATACGTATCGCGTCGGTCCCGAAGGGATCTTTCGCAACGACGAGTCGGTGTCGGTCAGCGAGGCGACCGATCCCGAGACCTGCACCGTCTGTCCGACCGCGTGGTGGGACCTGAACGAGCGCGATCGGTACGCCGCACTCGTCCGATCGATCGTCACGCGGTTCGACGACATGCGCCGGTTCGGCTGCGCGCAACTCGAACTGATGCTGCTCGCCTCGGGGGCGTTCGACGGCGTCGTCACGGACGTGCGGATGAACCCGTGGGACAGCGTCGCCGGCGTCCGCGCGGTCCGCGAGGCGGGCGGGACCGTCACGGACCTCGACGGCGATCGGTGGCGCCACGACAGTCGGGGGCTGGTCGCGTCGAACGGGGGAATTCACGACGAATTGCTGGCGGCCGTCCACGAGATCGACTCGAATAACTCGACTAACCGGTCGGGAAACCGGAACCATTAGGCGCCCGCCGAGAAGGATACCGATCATGGACGAGTACATCGAGCGGTACGGGGCCGAACGGCTCTGGGCCGCGACCGTCGCGGTCCTCGCCGCCGGCGTGGCGCTCGCCGCGCTGGCCTTCCCGCAGCGGATCTACGTCGACCTCATCTGGCAGTACTACTGGGGGCCGGTCGTCGCCGACGCCCACGGCTGGAGTTGCATCGCGTGGGCCGACGGCCAGCAGGTACACTGTAACGACGCGCCGGCCGGCGCCGGGCCGACCGCCGCGCCCGGCTACACGTTCGTCTCCTACGCGGGCTACATTCCGACGCTGATCCTCATGGCGATCGGCGTCATCTTCCTCATCCAGCGCCTGGAGATCGAGCGCTACCGTGCGGGCTTTTACGGGCTGTTCCCGTTCTTCCTGTTCGGAGGCGCCCTACGGGTTGTCGAGGACGCGAACGTCGCCGCCTACCGCGAGACCGGCGAACTCGCGATCGGCCTCCCGTGGGTCGGGTTTCTAATCAGCCCGCTGATCTACTTCACCGTCTTCCTGATCGCGCTGGTGGCGGTGGTGGTCTCGGTCTGGCTCGACCGGAACGACTACGTCCCGGGTTACGAGTACCCGCTCGCGGCGATCGGCGGCACCTGTCTCGCGGTTACGGTCGGCTACCTCGGCTACACCGCCGCAACTGAGGAGTACGCGACGACGTATCCGCTCCTCCTCGTCACGACGCTCGTCGGCGCGACGGTCGTGACGGCGATCACGTGGATCGCGATCGAGCGGATCGCTCCCGATATCAACCGCGGCACGCGGTACATGGGGATCGTCGTCATCTGGGCGCACGCGATCGACGGCGTCGCGAACGTGATCGGCCTCGACTGGGCGACCGCCTTCGGCCTCCCGAACAACCTGGTCCCAAAACACCCCGTCAACGCGGCGATCGTTGAGTACACGGGCGCGATCCTTCCCCCCGAAGTCGTCGCCGTGACCGGGGCGGCGTGGCCGTTCCTGCTCGTGAAGATCGCCGCGGCAGTGCTCGTGATCGGCCTCTTCGACAGGGAATTCTTCGATGAGAGCCCACAGTACGCCTACCTGTTCATGATCGTCGTCGTCGCGGTCGGCCTCGGCCCGGGCACCCGCGACATGCTTCGGGCGACGTTCGGGGTCTGAGACACGGCACGAACGCCCTCGATCCAGTCTCGTTGCGGACGGCCCCGCCTCGGGTCGACGCGCTTTTCGTGTTCGTCTCGGATATGCGTGTGAATGTCGAATCCCGATCTCGATTCCCCGCCCGACTCTGGCGGACCGGCGCCCGCGGAGATCCCGTCGGAGCCGGACGTCGACCAGCTGCTCGATCGGCTCGAACAGCTCGAGGAGCTCGTCGACCACCCGGACGAGCGCGAGCAGGTTCGGGAGACGATGGCGGTCGCTCGCCGGATTCCGGGGTTGGACGCGGTCGGGCGCGGGATCAGGAAGTACACGGCCCGAGACATGGCCGAAGCGTTCGTCGGAACCATCCTGCTCGCGCTCCCGCTGCTCGTCGAGGACGGCGTCTTCGTGATCGCGGACCACTTCGTCGGGACGACCCGAGCGGGGATTCCGATCTACCTCGTCGGGAACGTCGCCTTCGTCGTCGTGTTGACGACTGGGCTCCTCTACTGGACCGACATCCGCGAGGTGAACGTGACGAACCCGCTCTTCGGCGTTGTTCCCCGTCGGCTGATCGGCGTGCTGGCGATTTCGTTTCTGACGGCGGCGGTCCTGCTGGCGACGTGGGGTCGACTCGCCGTCGACGACCCGTCGCCCCTGGAGGCGTTCGCCCGGATCACGGTCGTCTGGACGGCGGGCGCGATCGGCGCCGCGCTGGGCGACATCCTCCCCGGCGAGAGCGCAGGTCACGACGTCACGATCGAGAACTTAGACGAGATCGTCTCCCCGAACAAGTGACGATCGTCGCGCGTTGCGATCGGATGCGGGGCCGATCCGCGGCGCTCCGAGCTCGACCGCGCTCGAACTCGCGGCGCGATCCGAGCCCGATCGCGTCGAGTGTCGATCGGTCCCGTGACCTCGTGCCGAACCGGCTGACTCTCAAGCGCTCGAGCAACACGAACGGCGACCGATCGGACCCGCCCGGTACTGTCCGTTTCCGCGATCGATCGTTCGGACCGTCAGGCTGATCCTACCACGATTCAAGGGCATCGAAATTTCGGACTCTGGGGCCCGTAAACGACCGAATTCGGGTAGAAAGCCGGTTGAGGATGCGCCGGATTCGCGCGGGAGACGCTCGCATCCTCGTTTCTGTAGTACCACGTCTACTTTCCCGATAGTTCGTAGGAACTGAACAATCTTCTAAACTGTGGTATTGCACCCTTTCCGACCGAGACCGTCGACGAGGTTAACGTGACAAACGGTGAATGGTAGTCTGCCACTAGGCACGATATGATCGAAGTAAAACATTTCGCTACTATTATCGCCGTTCTGATGCTCGTCGTATCGACGGGCGCGATGGCAGCAGCACCGCCGACGGCAGGTGCGGGTACAGACGCGGAACTATCTCAGGACGCCCTCGCGGTCCACGAAAACGTCTCGGTCTCCGTTACGATCGAGGAGGCCGAAATCGTCTCCGTCGAGCCGGTCTCCGATGACGACGCCGGCGCGACCGACGAGTCCGACGCGGCGGACAACGAGAGCGCCGACAACGCGACCGACTCGTCGGCCAACGAAAACGAAACCGACGCCGACAACGCGACGATCGACCAGGCGACCGTCTTCGTGACCGTCGACGAGTCCGCGATCGCGAACGCCCAGTTCGATCCCGCGACCGAGGGCGGCGTCCCCGAACTCTCCGTCGAGGACGCGGCGATCGCCGTGCTCCTCGAAGACGCCGGCGACCTCCCCGCGGAAGGGGACGGACCGACCGAGGTGACGATCGAGGAGGCGACGATCGTCGTCACGCTGGAAGACCAGGGTAGCCTCTCGGCGCTCGCCGGCGAGGCCGTCGCAATGGGAAGCGAGTCCGTCGCGGCGGAGACCGGATCCGTCGCCGACGACAACGAGACCGCGGTCGACGAGAACGAATCCGCGGCCGACGAAAACGAGTCCGCCAGCGAGGACGAGGCGTCCGACGACCACTCGTTCCACGTGACGATCGAACGGGCGACGATTTTCGTCCTCCCCGGCAACCCCACCGGAGCAGTCTCTGACGCGGCCGAAACCGGCGTTGCCGCGGATGACGCGACGAACGAGAGCGACGCGAACACGAGCGACGCCGACCTGACGATCTCGATCGAACGGGCGACGATCTACGTGCTCGCACCCGGGACGGGGGCGGCCGAAGCGATCGCCGACCAGACCCAGGCCGCCGATGAGGACGTCGAACCGATCGAGGCGCCGGCGGACGACGAGTCCAACGAAACGCCGACGGACGACGCCGCCGATACCGCGGCAGACAACGAATCTGACGAAGCGCAGGCCGACGACGAATCGAACGCCTCCGAGAACGACTCCGCGTCCGTCGGTAGCGACGAAAACGAATCCGTCGCGGAGAACGAGTCGGTCGAGACCGCCGTCCAAGAGGACGAGCAGGTGAACGCGAACGGCGCGGCCCAAGAGAACGAGAGCGCGGCCAACGAGTCGGCCGCCGAAGCGCAGTAAGCGCGCCACAGACCCGATCGGTGGACGCTCATCGTCCCGACGATCGGACATCATTTTTCCGTCGCTCCGCGGCCCCGTATCGAGAACGCATATACGAGGGCGGTCGCTAGGGACCACACATGAACGAAGACCGTCCCGCGTCCGCGGGCTGGTTCGACGGCGTCGATCCCGACGACCTCGAGACGGTGACGGCCCGGATTCGCGACGGACGCACCGCCGAACCGCGATCGTGGCCCGACGCGGCCGTCGACACCGGGTTCGCGGCGGACGAGGACGACTACTACGATCGACTCCACGAGGCCGCGCTGGCCGCGACCCGATCGGTCGTCGAGGAGCGCGAACGCGCGGACGATCGCCAGCTGGTCCACGCGATCCGGGCGATGGACGACTGCACGCGAACGGCGAACGAACTCGCCGAGCGACTGACCGAGTGGGCGGGGACGATCGATCCCGAGGCCGGAACGGGGATCGAGTACGCGCGCGAGATCGCCGCCGGGGAGCGAGAGCTCCGGGACGCGGCGACCGTCCGATCGCTGGCCGATCGCGTCGTCGCGCTCGCGGACGAGGCCGACGAGCTGCGCGAGTTCGTCGAGCGACGAACGCCGGCGGTCGCCCCCAACCTCTCGGCGCTCGCGGGGCCGATCCTGGCCGCCCGGCTGCTCTCGCTCGCCGGCGGACTGGAGCCCCTCGCGAAGAAGCCCAGCGGGACGATTCAGGTCCTCGGCGCGGAAGACGCGCTGTTCGCCCACCTTCGGGGGCACGCACCGTCGCCGAAACACGGGATCATCTACACGCACGACGCGGTCCGTGGCACTCACCCCGAGAACCGGGGTTCGGCCGCACGCGCGGTCGCCGGAAAACTCGCGATCGCCGCCCGGATCGACCACTACTCGGGCGACCTGAATCCGGAACTCGAGGCCGATCTGGCCGATCGCATCGAGACGATCCAGGCCCGGACGGTCGACGAGGGAGGTGACGGCGATGCGTGAGGACGCGCTTCCCGACGGCGTCGGTCGCCGCGAGTTCGACGGGACGACGCGACTCGCAACGCGGGGCGAGCCGGTCTACGGCGAACCCACGGACGGCGAGTGGCGCGCCTGGAACCCGAACCGATCGAAACTCGGCGCGATGCTCGCCCTCGGCATGGATACCGGACTCGAGGGCGGCGAGACGGTACTCTACCTCGGCGCCGCCAGCGGGACGACGGTGAGCCACGTCGCCGACTTCGCCGGGCCGACCTACGCGATCGAGTTCGCCCCGCGACCGGCCCGCGACCTGCTCTCGGCCGCCGAGTCGCGGCCGCGGCTGTTCCCGCTGCTCAAGGACGCTCGCAAGCCCGAGACCTACGCGCACGTCGTCGAATCGGACGTGGACGTCGTCGTCCAGGACGTCGCCACGCGCGGGCAGGCCCGCGTGGCGATCGAGAACGCGCGGTTCCTCGCAGACGACGGGCGACTGCTCCTCGCCGTGAAAGCCCGCAGCGAGGACGTGACTCGCGACCCGGCGGACGTCTTCGACGACGTGCGCGAGGAACTCGCCGACGCGTACGAACCGCTCGAGGATCGGAGACTCGACGACTACCACGCCGATCACCTGGGTCTCGTCGCGCGGCCCCGGTAACCGTCTCGGGGACCCCGCTGGGCCGTTACCGATCGTGGAGCGCGGCGTAGGTCGACTCGGCGAGTCGCGGGAAAGCCAGCGTCGAGCCGAGTGCGACGACGAACGCGGCGACGAGCGAGAGCGAGGCGACGTCGACGATCCGCGCGAGGGCGACGCCGCCGAAGACGCCGACGGCGAGCACGAAGTTGTAGTAAACGAGTCGCAGGGCGATCAGCGACGGCGAGAGCGAGACCCACCCGAGGGTGTCGGTTGCGAGGGGCTCGATCCAGCCGCCGCGAATCGCCGTCCCGACGACAACCATCGTCGCCCACGCGAGGAGGCCGGCGGCGGTCGCGTCGTACGGGCCGGTTCCGGGCGCCGCCATGATCGCGAACAGGACGGGCAGCGAGGGGATCGAGACGTCGCCGAACACGTGGCTGCAGTCGTGGAGAAATCGACCGGCTCCACTCTTCTCGACGCGGGCGAGGCTGCCGTAGCCGTACCACGTCCGGCGGACGGGGCTGTTCGCGAGTTCGACCTGCCGACTCGGCTTCTCTCGATCCCCGGGCACGCGATTCGCTACGGCGAGGACCGTGATAAACGCGAACGTCGTCGACCGCGCCTTCGGCCGCGATCCCGGTATCCGATCGTCGACCGCTCCGTTCGGAACGTTCAGGTAATACGTACATTTATAGTGGCTGACAATCGTGTAGCATACCGAATGTCTCGTAGAGTGGATGCGGAGAACGGTGCTGGGGAATCGGACGGTGCTGGCGACGCGTCTTCGATCGGTCGCCGGGCCGTGCTGGCGGCGGGTGCGACCGTCGCCGGCGGAACGGCGATCGCCGGGTGTCTGGGGGGCGAAAACGGCGACGAGGGGGGCGCCGAGACGAACGTCGCGATCGTCTCCAGCCCCGCCGGGTTCGGCGACAACGCGTTCAACGACAACGCGCTCGCCGGCCTGCAGCGGGCGGCCGAGAAGTGGGACGTTTCGGTCAACGACGTCCAGGAGACGGAAGAGGCCGAGTACGAGTCGACGCAGGCGAGTCTCGCCGACTCCGGCGACTACGACCTCATCGTCGTGGTCGGGTTCAACCACGTCGACGCGCTGGAGGTCAACGCCGAGGAGTACCCGGACCAGAACTGGATGATCATCAACGACCGCATCGAGGGTGCGGACAACGTATCCGGGTGGATCGAGATGAACAACGAGATGTCGTTCCTGGCCGGCGTCGTGGCCGGAACGATGACCCAGGAAGAGTTGGAACACGAGGGCAGCGAGACGGAACCCGGCGAGCGCACGATCGGGTTCGTCGGCGGGGAGGACATGCCGCTGATCAACGCGTTCGAACAGTCCTACGTCGAAGGCGCCGAGTGGATCGCAGACGACGTCGAGGTGCTGACCGGCTACGGCGGGAGCTTCGAGGATTCGAGCGCGGCGGAGAACGTCGCCGCGTCGCAGTACGACGACGGTGCGGACATCATCTACCACGCGGCGTCGGCCGCCGGCACGGGCGTCTTCTCGGCCGCCGAGGAGAACGGCCGCTTCGCGATCGGCGTCGACACCGATCAGTCGGTGACCGAGGAGCAATACCAAGACGTCATCATCGGTTCAGCCGTCAAGGCGCTCGACGAAGCGACCTACGAGGTCGCCGGGGCGGCCGCCGAGGGGAACTTCGACGACTACGTCGGCGAGAACAACCTCAGCGTCGAGCAGGGGGCGATCGACTTTGTCGTCGGGCAGGCGTTCGAGAGCGCCCTTCCGGACGCCGTCGACGAGAACCTCCAGGAGGCGAAAGACGGGTTCGCCAACGACGAGATCGAACTCTCGTGCGGCCCGACGAGCTGCTAACGCCCACGCCTCACAGCTATGAGTACATTCTCGACGAGGTGTTATGACTGCAACTGATCCGCCGACGGCCGTCCGACTCGACGGGATCACCAAGCGGTTCGGCGATGTCGTCGCGAACGACAGCGTCGACTTCGCGCTGGAGACGGGGACGATCCACGCGCTGCTCGGCGAGAACGGATCGGGAAAGACCACCCTCATGAGCGTCCTCTACGGCCTGTACGAGCAGGACGAGGGCACGATCTACGTCGACGGGGAACCGCGGGCGTTCGACTCGCCGCGGGACGCGATGGACGCGGGCGTCGGGATGATCCACCAGCACTTCCAGCTCGTAAAGCCCATGACCGTCCTGCAGAACGTCGTTCTCGGTCACGAGCCGACGGAGAACGGGTTAGTCGACGAAGCGGCGGCAAGAGACGAGATCGAAGCGATCTGCTCCCGGTACGGATTCGACGTCGATCGGTATCTCGAGACCCCGGTCGAGGATCTCGACCTCGGCGCCCAGCAGCGCGTCGAGATCGTCAAGAGCCTCTACCGCGGCGCGGAGGTGCTGATCCTCGACGAGCCGACGGCGGTGCTCACGCCCCAGGAGGTCGATCGGCTGCTGGATGTAATGTGCGACCTCGCGGACGCCGGCCGATCGCTCGTCTTCATCACGCACAAACTCGACGAGGCGCTGGCGGCCGCGGACGAGATCACCGTCCTCCGGGACGGCGCGGCCGTCGGGACCGTCGACGCCGACGCGACCTCCGAGCAGGAACTGGCGCGGCAGATGGTCGGCCGCGAGGTGCTGTTCGATCGGCTCTCGCGGGAGGCGACGCCCGGCGATCCGGTTCTCGAGGCGGAGGGGCTCCGTATCGAGGGCGATCGCGGGCTCGATCGGGTGCGCGACGTCGACCTGACGGTTCGAACGAGCGAGATCCTGGGCATCGCCGGGGTACAGGGGAACGGCCAGTCGGAACTGGTCGAGGCGCTCACCGGGCTCCGGTCGGTCGAGTCGGGGACGATCGCGTTCCGCGGGGAGGACGTCACCGATGCGAGCCGCCGCGACCTGCTCGAGGCGGACATCGCCTACATTCCCGAGGACCGCCAGACCGAGGGGCTGGTACAGGAGTACGATCTGGTCCGAAACGCGCTGCTCGGCAACCAGACGATCGACCCGTACGCGAACGGACGATTCCTCGATTGGGCAGCCGTTCGCGATCACGCCGAGGAGATCGTCGCGGAGTTCGACGTTCAGCCGCCGAACCCCGACGCGACGGCGTCCTCGCTGTCCGGGGGCAACCAACAGAAGTTCATCGTCGGCCGGGAGATCGGGCACGACCCGGCGGCGATGATCGCCTCGCACCCGACCCGCGGGGTCGACATCGGCTCGATCGAGTTCATCCACAACAGGCTGCTCGAACTCCGCGAGGCCGGCCTGGCGATCGTCGTCGTCTCGTCCAAGCTGGAGGAGATCAGGAAGCTCGCCGATCGGATCGCGGTCATGTACGAGGGCCAGTTCGTCGACACGGTCGACCCGGAGGCGGCGACCGACGAGGAACTGGGCCTCCTGATGGCCGGCCAGCGTCCCGACGGCGAATCGGACGCGGCCGATCCGAACCGAGGTGTCCAGCCGTGAGCGGGGTCGAGACGGGACGCCTTCGGGCGGTGCTCGACCGGACCGCCGATCGGCTGCTCGCGGCCACGGTCCTCGAACGGATCGCGATCGCGATCGCCTCGACGGCGCTGGCCCTGCTGTTGGGACTCGCGATCGTGGCCGCGGCGGGGTACGATCCGGCGCAGTTCGCGACCCACCTGGTCGTCGGCGCGTTCGGGAGCGAATCCGCCGTCTCGCGGACGCTGCGGTTCTCGACGCTGTTCATCCTGACCGGCGTCGCGGTGGCGGTCGCGTTCCGGGCCGGCGTCTTCAACATCGGCGTCCAGGGGCAGTTCATCGTCGGCGGGATCGCCTGCGTCATGTCTATCGTTTGGCTCGCGCCGCACCTGCCCGACGGGCCGATCGGCGGGCTCGCGCTACTGACGATCGGCACCATCGCAGCCGTCGCCGCGGGCGGCCTCTACGCCGCCTTCCCCGGCGTCCTCAAAGCGTACGGCGGGGCGAACGAGATCATCACCACGATCATGCTGAACTTCATCGCGATCGGCATCGTCGGCTGGCTCGTCCAGGGCTGGTTCGGCGCCGAAGACGCGACCTCGACGCGGACCGAACGGCTCCCGGAGAACGTGAGCCTGCCGCGGCTCGTCTTCGACGAGCCGAACTTCTCGATCGTCGGCCTCGTCGTCACGTTGGCGACCGTGGCGGTCGTCGCCGTGATCATCGCGCGAACCCGGTTCGGCTACGACATGGTGACGAGCGGCTACCAACGGTCCGCGGCGACGTACTCCGGCGTCGACGCGCGGCGAACGGTCGTCGCGACCATGACGTTCTCCGGGATGGTCGCCGGACTCGCCGGCGCCGTGTTCGCCGTCATGATCCAGGGCCACTACACCGACCCGGGCGGCGTCGGCAACTACGGCTTCGACGCGATCGCCGTCAGTCTTCTCGCCGCGAACAACCCCGTAGGGGTCGTCCCGGCGGGACTGCTGTTCGGCGGCCTCGAGTCGGCGGGATCGCACGTCCAGTTCAACAGCGACGTTCCGGTGCAGTTGATCGACGGGATCATCGGGCTCGTCGTGCTCTTCGTGGCGGCGCCGGAACTGTTCCGGATGGCGGCCAAACGGGCCGGCATCGGGGGTGAGGATCGGTGAGCGCCCGCGACTACGCGAATGGGATCCCCGTCCGACTCGGAGCGATCGCGATCGTCGTCGGTCTCGCGTCAGCGCTGGTGCTGCAATCCGACGTCGACCTGGGTCGGCTCGTCACGATCGGCTTCGTGAACCGATCGCTCGAGATGGCGGCCCCGATCGCGCTCGCGGCGATCGGCGGCCTGTACGCCGAGAAGAGCGGCGTGTTCAACATCGGCCTCGAGGGGTTCATGATAATCGGGGCGCTGACGACTGCCGCCGCGATGTACGCCGTCGGCGGATCGTCGCCCGCCCAGCGCCACGTCTGGATCGCGATACTCGTCGCGGTCGTCGTCGGCCTCGTTCTGACCATGCTCTTTGCCGTCTTGCTGATCCGGTACGAGGCGGATCAGATCGTGGCGGGACTCGCTGTCTGGTTCGTCGCCCTGGGATTTGCCCCCTTCGTCGCGATCCTCGTCTGGGACGACAGAAACTACAGCGGCCTCGCGAGCGTCGACACGCTCACGATTCCGTACCTCGCCGACCTCCCCGGGGTCGGTCCGATCCTCTTCGATCAGTCGCCGCTGGTGTTGCTCACCGCGGTGTTCGCGGTCGTCGCCTGGGTGGTCCTCTACCGGACCCGCTACGGCTACTGGATCCAGGCGGCCGGGGAAAACCCGGAGGCGCTGGACACCGCCGGCGTCGACGTCATCCGCGTTCGCTACGCCGCGGTGCTCTTCTCCGGCGCGATGGCGGCGCTCGGCGGGGCAGTCCTCCTCGCGCACCTCGGCACCTTCAACGGCGGCGGCGATACGCTGACCGACGGCCGCGGCTGGATCGCCATCGTCGCCTATCTCTTCGGCAACTACAACCCGATCGGCGCCGCCGCCGCGGCGCTGCTGTTCGCGGCGCTCGACCAGCTGAACGTCCAGTTTCAGACGGCTGGGATCGGCGTCCCCGGGAAACTAGTCAACCTGTTGCCCTACGCCGCCGTGATCGTCGTGCTCACCGCGTGGGGCAGGACGAAGATGCCGGCGTCGGTCGGCGACCCCTACGAGAGCGAGGAGTGATACCCGGCGCGATCGCTACGAACCGGATGGAGCGCGTTTATCATCGTATTAGCCAAGAGCGATCCGCGGGATCGGGTTCGTATGGCCGCGCCGCCGACTCCAAACCGTATTTACTATCGGGGCCGAAAGCACCCCACGATGGAACGGGGCTCGCGGGACTCGTTTACGCGTATGGGCACGCTGGGCATCGAAGAGGAGTGTTTCGTCGTCGACGAGCGCGGTCGACCCACGAGCGGCACCGACGAACTCGTCTACGAACACGACCCGCCCGAGATTCTCGAGGGACGGCTCGATCACGAGTTGTTCAAGTTCGTCATCGAAACCCAGACGCCCCTGATCGAGGACCCCACCGACGCCCGCGAGGCGCTGCTCTCGGTCCGCGAGGCGCTCGTCGGCCACGCCGAGCGCTACGGGTTCCGGATCGCGGCAGCGGGGCTGCACCCGCTGGCGACGTGGCGCGAACTTGAACACGCCGAAAAACCCCGCTACCGATCGCAACTCGATCGAATCCAGTACCCGCAACACCGCAACACCACCGCGGGGGTCCACGTCCACGTCGGCGTCGACGACGCCGACAAGGCGGTCTGGATCGCCAACGAGCTTCGGTGGTACGTCCCGATCGTGCTCGCGCTCTCCACCAACTCGCCGTACTGGAACGGGTTCGACACCGGCCTGGAATCCGCCCGCGCGAAGATCTTCGAGGCGCTGCCGAACACCGGGATGCCGACCTACTTCGAGGACTTCGAGGCGTTCGATCGGTTCGAACGGCGGATGCTCGAAACCGACTCGATCAACGACCGCGGCGAACTCTGGTACGACGTTCGCCCGCACACGGCCCACGGGACCGTCGAACTGCGAACCCCCGACGGGCAGGCCGACCCGGACGTCGTGCTCGCGTTCGTCGAGTACGCCCGCGCGCTGGTCGAGGCGCTGGCCGAGGAGTACGAGGACGGCACGAGCGGTCACTGCCACCGCCGGGAACTGCTCGACGAGAACAAGTGGCGGGCGATCCGCCACGGCCACGAGGCGTCGTTCATCGATCGCGACCTCGACGGCACCGTCGGCCTCGGCGAACTCGTCGATCGCGAGTGCGAACGCCTGGAAATCGACGGGATTCGGCGCGTCTACGATCGGGAGAGCGGCGCGAGCAGGCAGCGACGGCTGCTCGAGGAACGGGGACCGGACGCGCTCTGCGAGTCGCTGGTTTTGCAGACGGAATAGCGCACAGTTCGAGTCGCGTTCTACGGTTTCAGTACTGACGCGAGTAGGAACACCACGAAATCGCCTTTCATCCTCGTCCGTACCGGTTGGCCCGGCTACCACCGCGGGTGGAACTGAACGGGGCTGGCGTTCGCGGTGTTCCCGTCCGCTTCTCTACGCATCGCGCGGACGGAGGGAGTTCCGTAGACGTTCGCAACCGGAACGTACCGATCGAGAGCCCCGCAAAGGTTTAACATCGCACGAGACTTCGTCCTACAGGAGAGGACACATGACTCCCGACGATAGTGACGAGGAGCGACTCGGCGACGGGATCGGGGAGGACGACGGCGACGACCCGACGATCGTCGACGGGTCGACCGACGACGCTGCCGGCGACGGCGACGGGGTTCGAACGCAGGCGGTCGAGGAGGTCGACCAGCGGATCGTCGATCTGCTCTCGTGGATCCTCGACACGGAGACGCGGGCGAAGATCTACGTCTACCTGCTGGCGAACCCGGGGAGCACCTCCGAGGAGGTCGCGCAAGGGACGGGGCTCTACCCGAGCACCGTCCGCGAAGCGCTGGCCGAACTCCACGAGGAGGAGCGCGTCACCCGGGAGAAGCGGGCCAACGAGGGCGCCGGGAACAACCCCTACGAGTACCGGGCGATCCAGCCCAGCGAACTCGTCGGCGGCGTCGTCGATCAGGTCCAGCAGGAACTGAACACGATCTTCACGCTCGATCGAGTCCTCGACCGCGAGGACGAGGCCGAACCGGACCTCGAAGAGGACGTCGAGCCAGTGACGATCACCGTCGACGATACCGCCCCGACGATCGACGGCGGCACGGACGAATCCGACGGAACTGGGCCATCCACCGAGACAGTCGAGTTCGACGACGAAGTCGACGTCGAGACGATCGACGCGGACGATTCCGACGCCCGCGACGGAAGCGATCCTGAGCCCGACGAGTAACGCGGTCCGATCCGGCCGGTCCGTCAGTTCTCCAGGCCGAGCACCGCCGGCCGCTCGAGTTCCAGCGATCGACCGACGGCCTCGATACCCGCGACGCTCTCGGCGGCGATCGTCGGCCAGCGTCCCGTCGTCGTCACCGCTTCCACCTCGTCATCGGTCACGAGCACCGTATCTTCGCTTTTCGCCCCCTGAACCGTCGGATTCCACGCGTAAGCCATCGGCGTCTCGACCGGCGCCTCGGTGTCCGGCTTCGCGATCCACTCCCGGCCCGAGAAGCCGGCGGCGCCGCCCTGGTGGTGGTGCTCCCACTCGCCGTCGTAGCCGAGTGCGTCGTAGGCGTCCTGAACGGCGCCGAAGACGTCGCCCGCGACCCCGTCGGCCGCGGAGACGTGTCGGGTTGCGGCGATCGCCGTCGTCTCGACGCGGGCGGCGATCGCGTGACGCTCCTCGAGCCACGACGGCGGATCGAAGGCGACGGCCCGCGTGCAACTCGCGTGGAGGCCGTGTCGTTGGGCGGTGGTCGAGACGAGACAGTAGCCGCCGAGTTCGGCGTCGGTCGGCGTATAGTGGCGGTACTGCTGGGCGCGCTTTTCGCCACCGACGAGCACGACGGGCGCCTCGATGCCGCGAGCCGAGAGGGCGACCCGCAGGGCCGACGCGACCTCGTGTTCCGTGTCGCCGGGCTGGAGCTCCCGGCAGACCGACTCGACGGCCGCGGCGGTATCGCGGCCGAGCTCGCGATACCGCGCTCGATCGCGCTCGGTCAGCGGCTGGCGAAGCGCGGTCGGATCGACCCGATCGAAGCCCGGAATCTCGATGTCCGCAGCGGCTCGCTCGTCCGCGCCGACCGCGGTTGCGATCGCCTCGCCGAGCGACGCGGCGTGCCACGGGAACCGCTCGACCGTCGGGTCGTCGAGGTCCGGCAGTTCTTCGGCGACGATCCGATCGGCTTCGATGTTGTTCGTCACGAGGGTAACGCCGTTCCCGTCGTACCCGACGGCCGCGACGCCGGCGTCCGTCTCGCGATCGATGACGTTGCTGCCGCCGGTGAGCCACGCGAACGAGTTCGGTCGCGCGAACCAGATCGAATCGAGATCCTGCGCGTCGAGATACGCTGCGAGTCGCGCTCGTTTGTCCATGCCGGGTGCTGGCGTGGGTGACTCTTGAATCCGACGAAGGTCGACCGCTCGCTGCGAGCACCGGCCGATCCCCACCTCGGACGATCGAGCACCGACGACGGGCGATCGACGAAGGGGCCGGTCGAGCGTCGATCGTCAGCTCGGACGGCATCAACGGCGCTCGCGCGGCGTCGTCAGTCGGCCGATTCCCGGCGAAGAGGAACGACTCGGGTAATCTAAGTACGGCTGGTCCCAATCCCCGCGCGAACGCCCGTGTCGACCCAGAACACCACCGCTCGTCTGGACGCTCGATCGCTCATCGATCGGTTCGGCTTTCCCCACCTGCTCGCGACGACGCTCGCGCTGGTTGCGGCGACGATCCTCCTCGGAGTGGCCACGAAGGCCACCGGCTCGGGGCTGGCCTGCGAGGCCAATTGGCCCCAGTGCGACGCCGGGCCGTACAACCTGCTCCCGGCGTCGGTTCCGAGTTTCTACGAGTGGATCCACCGCTTCGTCGCCATGTTCGCCGGCTTCGCCATCATCGGGTCGGCGATCGCGGCGTGGCGATCGCCCGAGGTCGATCGGCGCGTCGCGTCGCTCGTCGTCCTCGGGATGGTGCTGACGCCGGTTCAGGTCGTCCTGGGCCGCGAGACCGTCCTCCAGTACCAGATGGACATCCTGTCGCTGCACTTCTGGACGGCCGTGCTCATCTTCACGCTGTTCGTCGTCGCCACGGTGCTGGTCTGGGAACCGCGGCTGAGTACGACCCACGTCGTCGCCGCGATCGGAATCGGGATCGTCGCGCTGCCGATACACGTCGCGCTCAGCCCGGTCGTCGGGATCGAAATTACGAACGACCCGTCGACGGAACAGCTCATCCAGTACGCCATCACGCTCGCGCTGTTCGGATCGGCGATCGTCGCCACGATCGTCGGTCGGAACCGGTTTGCGGGCCGGCCGGCCGCGACGACCCTCCTCGCCGCGCCGCCGCTCGCGGTCGCCGTCCTCTACTTCGGGCGACAAGCCACCAACCCGACGCTCGAAGTACCGTACCTGGCCGCCACGGTCGCCCTTCTCGCGGTCTTCCTCGCCGGCGGCTGGTTCGTCCGGGCCGCCTCCGGCTCGCGCGGGTCGGCCGGCCCGCTGTCGCGGTAGCCGGCGCGTTCCGGCCCGTTCACGCCCACTCGTTGCTTCTTCGGACCGTCCGCGGGCGGTCGAATCGGACGCGGCCACCGAGATCGGTCAGCCGAGCATCGCGACGATCATCGCCGCCGTCGCCGCGGCGGCGATGCCGAGCACGAGCAGGACGTAGTTCGCGATCGGGTTCGCGGCCGGCGTCAGATCGAGCGTGTACCGGCGGCGCGAGAACGGCCAGAACGGGCGGATTCCCATCGGCGTCAGCGCGTCCGCGAGCAGGTGCGAGCCGATCGAGAGCGCGCCGACGACGAACGCGAACGCCACGAAGCCGACGTCGGCGAACGGCGACGATGCCTCGACCAGCGCGGCGGCTCCCGCCGCGAGCGCGACACCGACCAGCAGCGCGAACAGGACCGTGTGCGTCGGCCCGCGGTGCTCGATTACCGGGAGCCGGTGATCGCAGTCCGGGAGCGTCGACAGGCCGACGCAGAGCAGCGCGCCGACGATCGCCACCGCTTCGTGTCCGGAGATGGCGACGACGGCACCGAGCGGGGCGTAGGTGAGCAGCGCAGCACCGTAGTGCCCCAACTGATACATAGTCGACAGAAGACCGGAGATTTACATATAGGTATCGGCCACACGGGCGAACCGACGCTCGAGACGCTCTCGATCGCCGTCGGCATTGTCAGGCCGCCGCGATCGTCGTCACTTTTCACGGGTCCGTCCGAACGGGCGGGTATGCGAACCAGCCTCGCGATTCCCGACGAGATGCTCGCCGAATTCGACCGAACCTGGCAGGCGGAGGGCCTGAACTCGCGTTCGCGAGCCCTCCGCGAAGCCATTCAGGAGTACGTCGAATCCCACCACCGGCTGGAGCGGGCGCACGGGACGGTCGCCGCGACCGTCGTCTTCGACTACGTCCACGAGGAGATCATCGAGGATCTCCACGAGATCCAACACGAGTTCCAGTCCGCGATCGATACCACTTGTCACGTCCACCACGGCGAGTGGTGTCTCGAAGCGATCTTCTGTCACGGACCAGCGGCCGAAGTCCGGTCGCTCGTCTACCGGCTGAAGGACTTCGACGCCGTCGGCCGCGTGTCGGTGACGTTGCTTCGCGACGGCCAGTCGCCCTGAAATCCGCCTCCGCCGGCGACCGTACGGGTTATGGGATCCGATCCCCTTCCAACTCCCGTGAAGAACGTCACCGACAGGACGAGCAATCCGTTCGGTATGCGACCGCCGTACGATCGGAGCGATCCCGACGATCACGTCGCCGCCTTCGGCTACGGTGACGCCAACGCGGACTTCCACGTCATCGGCGACCACCCGGGCGTCCACGGGGGCGCCGCGACCGGCATTCCCTTCACGGGAAGCGACTCGGGGCGCGCGATCGACGAGGTCTGTCGCGAGGTCGGGTTCGCGAGCGGACCGCTGGACCGGCCCGAACTCGACAACTGTTACTGGAGCTACATCCACATGTGCAGCCTGCCTGGCGGCCGATCGCCGACCGAGGAGGAGTACGCGGAGTGCGAACGCTACTTCGACGCCGAGTTGCGGGCGATCAACGCCCACATCCTGCTGCCCATCGGCGAGCGAGCGACCGACCACGTCCTCCGGGAGTACACGACCCAGCGCGGCCGACTCGACCTCGACATGGACCGCCTCCACGCCACCGAGATCCGCGGCCGCGGATTCATGGTCGTCCCCATCAAAACCCCCGCAGGCTGGGTCGACACCGATCGCGATCGCCTGGTCTCGCGGCTGGAGGCGATCCTGGCGAGCGATTACCGCCAGACGAAAGGTGTCGCGACGATGGTCGGATAATTCGATCGCGGTCAGGGTTGTATTCCGATACCGCTCGAAATACTCCGAATTGATTGGAAACACTACAAAAGTCCCACTCGTGCCGGTTAGCCAGGATGCCACCGTGGGTGGGACTTTCGTAGTGGTATCGACCGTATCTACTCAAGCAGCGTACGACTCGAAAACAGGCGTTACTAGCGGCCGAATCGTTTCCGAATGCTCGCTCGCAGCGGCAGCCCCAGGCCACCGACGATCGGGAGGACGACGAACGCGAGGAACTCGATCGGAAGGATCGCGACGCCGACGGTGCCGCCGACCAACGCAATCGCCGGCACCGACACCAGCGCCACGTAGAGGTACGACGGCGACCAGCCGGGCAACTGGCGCGTCCGGGTGACGATGACGCCGAACAGCATCGGCATGAGGATCGCGCCGGCGAGCAGCGGCCCGCCGAGGACGGTCGTCGTCGCGCCGATCGCGACCGCGGCGACGATCGTCTCGTCGATCGTGACGGGGCCCCACGTCTCCCGGCGGTAGACGACCCGCACGAGGAGGAGTACCGCGAGGGCGGCCGCGACGACGCCCGCGAGCGCGCCGTACCACTGCACGGGTTCGGCGGGCGGCGCCACGGGTTCGGCGGTCATCACGAAGTCGGTCAGCGGTTGCAGACCGTACCGATCGGTCGACACGGCCGTCCACAGCCCCTCGGGCGCGGCGCCGATCGCAACGAGTTCGGTCCATAGCGTCGCGAGGGCGTCGTCGTTCCGGACGCCGTAGTGGACGAGCCCCGCGAGGTACGTAAGCACCGAGAGCCAGATCAGCGGCCAGGCGAAGTTCTGCCGGCGCCACCACCGGACGACGGCGGTGTCGCCGAATCGATCGGGGCCGGTCTCCGATCCGGTTCCGGGTCGGCGATCGGCCGCCGTCCCGCCGGCGTGTGCGGTCTCGCGGGTCGTTCCGTCGGGATCGGAACTCCCGTTGCGACCGTTCGCGGTCGCGGTGCTGGCGTTCGTCCCGGATGCGCTGCTAGCGTTCGTCCCTGATGCGGTGGTGCCGTTCGTCGCCGTCGCGGCGCCGCTACTGGTTCCGGTCGACGAGGCGGTCGCACCCGCCGCAGTCGAGCCGACAGTTCCGGCCGCGCCGGCCGTACTCGACGCCGCCGAGGCGGTCGACGACGCGGTCGCCGATCCCGCCGAACCGGTTCTCGACCGCGACTCCGTCGACGCCTCGGAATCGTCGGCCGACGACCGCGACTCGTCGTCCGTTTTCCAGACCTCCGGCGAGGGTAATCCGCTCGTTCGCTTCGCGACGTAGTCTTCGTGGCCCAGCCGATCGTACGCCTGTCGCTCGACGGGATCGCCGAGGATGTCGTAGGCCTTTTTCACGGCGGTGAACTGCGCTTGGGCCCGATCGTCGTCGTTCAGGTCGGGGTGGTAGATCCGGACTTTCTCCCGGTAGGCTTCCTTGACGTCGTCTTGGGGGGCGTCGGACGGAATCTCGAGAAGGTCGTAAAAATCCTCAGTCATGTGAAACGTCGGGGCCAGTGATATTCATTTGAACGTTCTCACGCAGGTTTATATGTTCGCTGGATCGGAAGTCGATTGGAGTGGGTCCCCGAGGAAGTTGGGTATTTCGGCCGTCCTCTCGCTTCGACGAGCGACGTCGGAACCGGTTCAGGTCCGATCGTCCCGATCGAGTCCGGAAAAATCCGCCAGCGTGGACTGCCCGGCCGCCGGGGGGTCGAATGCGGCACCGGTCGAGTCACCGTCGTCGGTGTCGTCGGTGACCGAGTCCTCGTCGCCGGTCCCATCGGCGGCTTCGGCGTCGGCGTAGTCGGTCAGATCGACCGTTTCGGGCCCGCGGTCGCCAGTCGCGTCCACTTCCCGTCGATCGTCGGCGCGTTCCCACCCGTCGAGGCGCGCCTGATCGGCGCTCGAGAACTCGAGGTTTGCGACGCGGACGCCGAGTTTCCGGACCGGGTCCGCCTCGAACTCGACGAAGAGGTCGCGGGCGATCCGCTCGACCAGAGCCGGATCGTCGATCGGGCCGGAGAGCGACTTCTCGCGCGTATTGACGTCGTACGGCGGCGTGACGGCTTTGACGCCGATCGTCCGGTACAGTGCGCCCTCCCGTTGTGCGCGGTCGGCGACCGCCGCCGCGAGCGTCTCGATCTGCTCGTACTTCGGCTCGGGGTCGGTGACCGGCTCCGCGAAGGCCGACTCCCGGGAGAAGCTCTTCGGATCGCCCTTCGGTTCGACCCGCCGATCGTCCTCGCCGCGGGCGCGATCGTAGAGTTCCCGGCCCCGCTCGCCGAATCGATCGACGAGCGGATCGGGGGCCGCGGCCGCGATGTCGCCCGCCGTCTCCAGTCCCATCTCGCGAAGCTCCCGGGCCGTCACCGGTCCGACGCCGTGGAGCAGCGCTACGTCGAGCGGGGCGAGAAACGATCGGAGCTCCTCGGGTCGGACGACGGTGAGTCCGTCCGGCTTCTCGAAGTCGCTGGCGATCTTGGCCGCGCTCATCGTCGGCGCGATGCCGACGCTGACGACGACGCCGACCTCCCGGCGGATGCGATCCTTGACGTGGCGGGCGAAGCCGTCGGCGACCTCCCACGCGGTTCGCTCGGTGACGTCCAGGTAGGCCTCGTCGATGCTCACCTTCCGGACGACGTCGGCGCAGTCGTAGAGGATCTCGTGGACCTCGGCCGCGATCGACTCGTAGTAGTCCATGTCGACGGGTCGGTAGTACCCCGTCTCCGACCGTTCGAACGCCGGATCGTGGTCCGCCGCGTCGGGATCGAGCGCGGCGCGCCTCGGCAGTCGTTCGAGCGCGGTCGAGATCGCCTGCGCGCTCTCGACGCCGAACTCGCGGGCCTCGTAGCTGGCCGTCGCGACGGCGCCGATCGTCTCGCCCGGCTCGTATCCCATCCCCACGACGACCGGCTCGCCGCGGAGGTCGGGCTCGCGAAGCCGCTCGCAGGCGGCGTAAAAACAGTCGGCGTCGACGTGACAGACGATCCGCTCCTGGTCCTCGTCGCGGTCGACGCCGGGAAGCCGCGGCCCGTCGGTCATTCGTCCGATGGGTTCGGGCGCATCGTTGTGAACGTTGCGCCCACGCGACCGTCGGTCACGGCGGTCGACCGATCGGCTCGCGGACCGCACCGACCCGTCGGGTCGATCGATCGACGCGGCCCCGGTTAGTTCCCTCCATCGCTTTCGTTTCCGCCGTCGCTCCCGCCGCCGTCACCCCCACCGCCATCGCTCTGGTTGTCCTCGCCGCCGCTTTCGTTTCCGCCCTCACTTTCGTTTCCACCGTCGCTTTCGTTACCGCCGCCACCTTCCTCCTCGTCGGCGCTCTCGTCTCCCGCGGTTCCACCCTCGGACTGCCCTTCCTGGATCTCCATTCTCGGTGCCCAGAGTCCGCACCAGTCGACCGATCGGATCTCGCCGGCGACTTCGGTGCACGCACCCCATCCATTGCCCGAGCGATCGTCGATGAAGAAGGTACAGTTGCCACACTGCTGGCCGTCGGAGGGGCCGCACTGGTACGCGGCGTCCTGCTTTGACAGGAGTTCGCCTTCGGGCTTTCGTTCAACCCCGTCGATGCTCACCGCGTTCGCCTCGCTCTCCGGCACGGAGTCGCTCAGATCGTCGAGACACCAGTCGGCAGGAAGGCCCTCCCGCGGCTGACTGGCGGGACCCGCGGCGTTCTCGTTTAAGTTCATGCATCCGGCGAGTCCGATCAGCGATCCACAACCCGTGAGGCGAAGAAATCGGCGCCGCGACTCGTGCGGCTTGCCGTCTTCCATACCACGCGATACGCAGTACCGTTCCAAAAATCCCGTGCGTGGTTATGTCGACTGTCTGTCGGCGCTAGATTTCACGTAACTCGATACGTTCAGCGATCGGTCACGAGCGGCCGTCGTTCGACCGAATCGCTGGTTCGCCGCGAGGCCGCTCGACTATCGCTGGGGGCGGTGTCGTTACCCGTGACTCGCAAGGCCGTTTTTTATCTTGTCACGGTCCGACACTATCCACGTCATCGGCTCTCAACGATCGCGTTCTTCGATGCCAGAAAAATGATGGTGAACGAATACAATGGGTGACAAGGAGGACGAAACCGTGGACGAGGCGTTCCATCCGCTCGGGGAAGGGTGGCAGAACGAACTGGAAGGGGCCCTCGAAGAGACAGAGTACGACGCGGAACTCGGCCTCGAGATGGCCGAGGATGCGATGAAAGTGACGAAGGGAGAGCTCTCGGAGGCGGAGTTCTACGACCGCTACCACGACGACGTCGTCGAGGAGTTCGGCGAGGACGATCGCCCGATCGAACGGCCCGACGACGGCAACCGGTTGGAAGGGACCCTCTCCCGGCTCGGCGTCGACGAGGAGTCGCGACGCGACGTGATGAAGAAACTCGGCGCCGGGGCGGGGGCCGTCGGGCTGGGGGCGTGGGGAACCACGGCCGACGACGGCCAGCCGTCCGTCGCCGCGGTCGAAGAGGAGGGCGATGGGAACGTCGAGGGAACCCAGTACGGGATGGCCATCGACCTCGAACAGTGCGACGCCTGCCTCTCCTGCGTCGTCGCCTGCGCCGAGGAACACAACTGGGAACAGGGGGCCAACTGGATGTACGTCCTCGACTACGAGGACACGACGCCCGGCGGAAAGAAGCGGCTCGTCCGCCCCTGCCAACACTGCACCGATGCGCCCTGCGAGAAGGTGTGCCCGACGACGGCGCGACACACCCGAGAGAGCGACGGGCTCGTGTTGACCGACTACGACATCTGCATCGGCTGTCGGTACTGCCAGGTCGCCTGTCCGTACGGCGTCAACTACTTCCAGTGGGAGGAGCCGTCGGTCCCCGTCGAAGAGCTCGAGGAGGATCACATGTACGACGCGCGCGGTCGCTGGGTCGGCGCCCGCGGCCCGCGCGGCGTCATGGAGAAGTGTACGTTCTGTGCGACCCGCCAGGACGGAAGTAAAGGCGAGGAGTTCGTCGGTCGGACCGCCTGCGAGGACGCCTGTCCGCCCGAGGCAATCCAGTTCGGCGACATGAACGATCCGGAGAGCGACCCTCAGCGGTACCTCGAGGATCCGGCGCTGGCCCGCGTCCAGGCCCGGAACCCGCAGGGCGAGGAACTCCAGCAGGCGATCGACATCCTCACGGGCGAGGCGGAACCCGCACAGAGCGGAGGCGACGGAATGACCGAACAGGAGGCACGGGAGCTCATTCAGGCCGAGGCCGGCGAGACCGAATCGACGTTCAAACTCCAGGAGGATATCGGGACGAATCCGAACGTCGTCTACATCGGGAACGAACCGGGCCCGAACGCCGAGCAGGTCGAAGGGCCGGTCACCTACGCCGAGGTCGGCCAGACGAACAACCGGATCGACGCCCTCGAAGAACGGACGATCCGTGCGGAGGCGGACCCGTTCGAGTAATCGGCCGTCCGAGTGATCGAGCGGTCGTCAGTTGTATCCGCGCCAGCGGTGGCCGCACTCGGTACACTTGAAAAAGCGGGTCGGCGGCTCGTCGGCTGAGGCCGTCTGCTTGAGGGTGTACCACGCCTCCCGGTTGCCGCACTCGTCGCAGATGACGTCCGTCGCCTTCGGTTTCCCCTCGAAGTTCGCCTCCTCGGAGGATTCGATGACGTCGTCGTCGGTTTGGGACTCGGTCGAGACGAACTCGCGTTCGCGATCGCGGTCCCGATCGCTCGTCGCGCCGCAGCTCGTACAGACCATGCGGTCGCCCTCGGCTTTCATCATCGAACCGCAGTCGTCGCAAAACTGCATGGGCGCGGCTACGGGCTCGGACCGCAAAAATCCACGCTAGTACCGCCGTTCGAGTTCTTCGTCCTCGAGGACGACCGGACAGTCCGCCACCCGGAACGTCTCGAGGGTCGGCATCTCGAGGATCTCGGTTCCGTCGCGCGTACAGCCGACGTCGGGCGGCTCGGCGAAGTGTTCGCACCGGTGGCAGTAGCTCGCCTTCGCGACCTCCCGGATCTCGCGATCGGCGCCGAGGAGGTCCTCGGCCGCCGGTCGATCGGACTCGAGGCGTTCCCAGAGCTGATCGCTGTCGATCTCCGCGACGGCCTCGCGCTCGAACAGCCGATCGAACCCGTCCGGAACCGAGTCCGGCCCCCGCTCGATGCTCGACGCGAGATCGCTCAACGGTCCGTTTCGATCGCTCGCGTCCGACCCTTCGGACCCTGCGGTCCCCGAAAAGCGAAGTTCGTCGTCCGCCTCGGCTCCGTCTTCCGCGGGATCGATCGGGTCGGTCATCGGTCCGGCCTCCCGTCCCGATCGAGATCGAGGGCTGGGCTCGACGCTCCGTCGGCGTCGGCCTCGACCGCGTCGAACACGTCGTCGTCGGTCGATTCGACGGCGGTCTCGACGCGGCCCTCCAGCGCCGGCGGATCCCCGGTGACCAGCGCGTGCGAGCCGAACACGGAGCGCTTTTCGGCGACGTCCGCGACCGACTCGCCGCAGTGCGGACACGCGGGTTCGGTCAACAGCGCGAGGTCGACCGCCGACTCGCACCCGTCGCAGGTCGCCTCACGGATTCCGAGCCGGTTCGCGAGCAGTTTGAGCCGCTCGGTTTCGGCCCGTCGCCGTTCTCGGTCGGCGATCGCGTCCCGCCGATCCCGGAGGTCGAGGACGGCCCTGGCGAGCATCCCCGATCGGGTTTCGAGGTCGTCTGTCGTCTCGAGGAGGTGTTCGAGCACGTCCTCGAAGTTGTCGAACCCGGCCGCGACGACCTCCTCGAGTTCGTCGAGGTCCGCCTCGACCGCGGCGAACCGGTCCGCCGCGACGTACTCCTCGTGATCGTGGTCGACCGCCGCTTTCGCGTCGGTCTCGCGTTTGACCTGGATCACCCGCGACCGGACGTCAGCGAGCAGCTCCACGAACTCGTCGCGCTGGGTGTCGAGTTGGGCTCGTAGATCGTCGACGTCGTCGCGGCCGACAGGCGCTGGTTCCTCGTCCGTAGCGATCGCGTGGGCGGCCGTCACCAGGCGTCGACAGACGTCGTCGCGCGTCTCGTCGCGTCGATCGGCCGCATCGGTCACCCAGTCGTCCACCTCGGCCGGGAGCGCGAACGAGATCCCCCCATCGTCGTGTTCCTCGCTCGCCATCTACCCCCAGTTCGGACGACGCTCTCTTAAGGATTATTGCAGATCGCGTCGGGGGCCGGTGACCCGCATTCGGAGACCGGCGGATCGGGCTGCGATTCGGACGGCGTCTCGTCGCTATCGGATCTTCCGAACGTTACTGATGTCGAACCCGCCGTCGTGGATCTCGGTTTCGAATCGGACGATGTTCTCGTCCTCAAGCCGTGAAAGCACGCCCCGGAACTGCTCGACGACGAGCGTTCTGGCGCGCTCCGAGCCGCCGCTCTCCCACTCGAACAGCAGGGTTCCGTCCGTCGCCTCCTTGAGCCGGCCGAGTTCCGTCGGCCCGAGCAACTCGGAGTTGACGAGCAACAGGATGACGCCGCCCCAGCGGTGTGACGCCCGCGCGAGTCCCTTCAGGAGGACGGTCAGGTCCGGCCAGCCGAACTCGGCGTCGTCGGCCGCGACGAGGTCGGTCACGGAGTCGATCACGACCAGGCTGTTCGCGGCGTTCTCGGTGAGGTACGTCCCGAGCGCTTCGAGAACCCCGCCGCAATCGTCGCGGTCGCCGAGCGCCGTGATGTCCGTGGCTCGATCGGCGTACCACTCCGTCGGCACCGGCGTCAGCTGGAAGTACTCCTCGGCGAGTTCGAAGAACTCGACGTCCGCCAGCCCCGCGTCGATCAGCTCGCCGTCCATGACGAACGCCATCTCGTCGCGGATCGCGCTCGGTTCGTCCGTGAACGAGACGTAGTGGATCTCCTCGGGGAGCGACGTCCCCGGTTCGAGACCCCCGTAGTAGAGTTCGAACTGCGCCGGATCGGCCGTCGCCAGGCCGTTCATCGCCGCGCTCGTGTAACAAAACTCCCGCGCACCGGCGCCCGACTCGCCCGCGAGCAGGACGACGCTGCCCGCCGGTGCTCCGCCGCCGATCATCCGATCGAGCCGCGACACGCCCAGCGGCATCCGCTCCATACGCCTCCGTTCGTGCGGATCCGCTTACCTGTTGTGGCGGCGACCGTGTTCCGGCGCGGCCCCCGAAATCACCGATCGGAGGGTGCTTCACGGATGCGAGCGCCGTCCGTCGCGGCTCGTGCGAGCAACACCCCGCCTCCCAGATCCAGTTCGTCGAGCGCGGTCCGCGCCGCGCGCTCGGCCTCGTCCGCGTGAGCCGCGTCGGTGACGCCGTAGACGACGGGCCCCCACGAGGATTGCCCGACGCCCGAGAGCACCGGGCAGTCCGAGAGCGACTCGACCAAAGCGCCCGCTGGCGGGCGGAAGACGCCGCCCTGAGCGTCCGCGTACCAGGCGCCGTTCTTGCGGCCGATCTCCGCGATCGCCTCGCCGAACGCCTCGAGCCGGCCCTCGGCGGCCGCAGGTAGCAGTTTCCGCGTGACGACGCCGGCGATCTCGTCGGCGACGGCGGGGTCCGCGCGCTCGACGACCGATCGCATGCTCGCGTCCTCGTCCTCGCCGCTGCGGCCGGGGTCCGCGTCGGGGGCGACGACGAGGAACCGCCACTCCGTGGGCAGGTCGTGGCGGGCGACGACTGGGGGGACCGTCCAGTCGCCTTCGGCGGGCGGTTCGGTGGTGAACCGGTTCGTCGGGTGGCCGGCGTCGACGACGAAGCCGCCGTCCTCGAACGTCGCGACGCCGACGCCGCTGCGCCCGCCCCGGCCCATCGCCGGCGCGCGGTCGCGGGTTCGGGGATCGAGGTCGTGGGCCCGCGCCGTCGCCGCCAGGACCGACAGGGCGATCTGGGTTCCGCTGCCGAGGCCGACATGGCGCGACAGCCGCTCCTCCATCGCGATCGAAACGCCGGAAACGTCGAGGACGTCCGCGGCCCGCCGCGCGTACTCCTGTGCGAGCGGGTCGTCTGCGTCGACGGTCGCGGCGGGTTCGGCGGTGACGGTCAGCCGCGGCTCGTCGAGGCCGATCCCGATCCCGCCGTAGAGGCGTTCGCGGGCCAGCGAGAGGTTCTGAAACCCGACGTGGAGCCGCGCCCCGGCGCTCACTGTGACCGTCGTCATGTCGTATCCAGCGGTACGCGGGCTCCCCGGAAGGGGGTTTCGACGGTGGCAACCGCTGACGGAATCGATCGGCCGCGGTGCGACGAGGAGTACGGGGTGCTCGTCGTCGCGAGCGATGACGCGACTCCGGTGGTAAACGCGGTTCAGGAACCGTCGAGGCTCGCTACGCTACTCCCGCCTCGCAACGGCGTCGGTTCGGCGGCGGATTGAGACGACCGCCCCTGCGATTTAGTAGCTCGCTCGTGGTGTGCTGGAACAGCACATGACAGAACACGACGATCGGATTCCGGTCACAGTGGTCAGCGGCTACCTCGGTGCGGGGAAGACGACGCTCGTCAATCACGTGCTGTCGAACCCCGCGGGCCACGAGATCGCCGTCATCGTCAACGACATGGGCGAGGTGAACGTCGACGCGGAGCTGATCGCCCGGGAAAACGACGAGGAGGGGATCGTCGACCTCTCGAACGGCTGCATCTGCTGTCGACTGCAGGGGGATCTGCTCTCGGAGGCTCGCCGACTCGCCGAGGAACGCGAGTTCGACTATCTGCTCGTCGAATCCTCCGGAATCAGCGAGCCGATCCCCGTCGCGCAGGTGTTCACCGAGGGGACCGACGCGAGCGAAATCGATCCGACGGACCTGTTCAATCTCGATACGATGGTGACCGTGCTCGATACGTACGGCTTCTGGAAGGAGTTCGACGCCGGCGAAACCCTCCCCGAAGGCGCCCGACCCGACGATCGGCGCCCACTGAGCGAGGTTCTCGTCGAAGGGATCGAGTTCTGCGATATCCTCCTGTTGAACAAGACCGACATGGTTCCGGACGACGTCCTCGACGAGATCGAAGCCGTCGTCGATCAGCTCCAGCCGCGCGCGATGCGCGTTCACACCGCGTACAGCGAGGTCGACCCCGAGTTGATCCTCGATACCGGCCGCTTCGACTTCGAGGCGGTGCAGCGATCGCAGGGGTGGAAACGGCACCTTCGAGGCGAGGCGCACGACCACGATCGCGACGGCGAGGCGGAGGATCATGCCCACGAAGGCGCCGGCGAGACCGAACGCGGTCGACGTGGATTGCCGAGTGCCGCCGACTTGCACGGCGTCTCGTCGTTCGTCTTCCGCGAGGCGCGCCCGCTTGACCCGCACCGGTTCGCCCACTGGCTCGAAACGTGGGACGGCGCGATCGTTCGGGCCAAGGGCGTCTGTCACGTCGCCGGCTACGACGAGGTGATCGGCCTCAGTCAGGCCGGCCCGTCGGTACAGGCCGGCCCGATCGGCGAGTGGGGACCGGACGACGACAGGCGGACCCGGCTGGTGTTCATCGGGCGGGAGATGGACGAATCCCGGATCCGGGACGAACTCCGGGCCTGTCTGGCGACGGACGAAATGCCGGCGACGGACTCCGGCGACGACGATCCGTTCCCGATCTCCCGGCGTCCCTGACTACCGGTTCGTCGACGATCGCCCCGGATCGCCCGCCGGCGACGTCCTCCGGACGCGGCCGGGTCGTCACGACCGGCGCGAAGGCGGATCACAGCTCCAGTTCTTCCCGGAGATCGTCCCACGACTCGTGGAAGCCGTGCGTCGACTGCGTCGTCGACTCGGGGAGCGTCGACTGGTACACCTCGTCGTACTCGAGGAGCCGGACCCAGTCGTCGTGAAACGAGTAATTACAGTACTGGCACACGCCCGCGGCTACGTCGGCCGGTCGCTTACCCGTTTCGCCGGTCGCGCTGCGATCGACCGCGAGCGCGGGCGCCGTTGCAAGCAACGGGCGAATCCCCGGTCGACCGCGAGTGCGGACGATCGATGGACCGGAAGAGCGATATCGGCTCGGTCGGAACCCGTCGCCATATGGATCGAACCGGCGGATACGTTCGCGGGCCCGGCGATACGGTCGAGCGCGGTTGCGATCACTGCGCGTGGCACGCGGTCGAAGGCTCGTACCCGGCGCTGATCAAGCGGTACCAGGACCACCTGCGCGACGAGCACCCCGCGACCTGGCTGCGGCGCTAGCGCGGGATCGAAAAGAAAAACGGATCGGCCGTCGACCGTCGGGTCAAGGCTCGAGCAGCACTTTGATGACGCCCTCCTCGCGGTTGTCGAACCGCTCGTACATCTCGGGCGCCTGCTCCAGACCGACGCGGTGGGAGACGACCCAGCTGGGATCGGCGCGGCCCTCGATGATCATGTCGCGGAGTTCGCGGTTGTACTGCTTGACGTTACACTGCCCGGTACCGAACTTGTGGCCCTTCTCGAAGATCTTGCCGAAGTCGATCCCGAGCCGTCCCTGCTGGGCCATTTCCGAGGGGCCGCCCGGATCGGACGGAACGTAGAGTCCGGGGATGCCGAGCGCGCCGGTCGGACGGACCGTCTGGATCAGCTGGTTGAGCACGACGGCCGGGTTCTCGCGGGCGGGATCGTAGGCGTCGTCTCCGGGATCCGTCTCGGGATCGATCGCCTGATAGCCCACCGCGTCGACGCCCTTGTCGACTTCGTCGCCGTGTTCCGCGACGA
This sequence comes from Halosolutus gelatinilyticus, assembly GCF_023028105.1. NCBI lineage: Archaea > Methanobacteriati > Methanobacteriota > Halobacteria > Halobacteriales > Natrialbaceae > Halosolutus > Halosolutus gelatinilyticus. Next base: position 3,665,662 of record NZ_CP095491.1, on the reverse strand, counting down.
TCTGGTCGACCGGATCGCCCTCCTCGAAGTTGATCGTTCGGGCGTCGCAGTGGTCCTCGGCGAGTTCGAGTCGGCTCTCGACCCGATCGACGACGTAGATCTCCGAGGCGCCCTGGATCTTCGCGCTGTAGGCCGCCATCAACCCGACGGGTCCGGCGCCGTAGATCGCGATCGACTCGCCGGGTTCCAGGTTCGCCAGTCGCGTTCCGTGCCAGCCGGTCGGGAAGATGTCCGCGAGCAGCGCGAACGCGTCCTCGTGTTCGTCCCCTTCGGGGAGTTTCAGCGCGTTAAAATCCGCGTACGGAACCCGGAGCTTCTCGGCCTGGCCGCCCTTGTACGGCCCCATCGCGACGTAGCCGTACGCCCCGCCGGCGAATCCGGGGTTGACGTTGGTGCAGAACCCGGTATACCCGTTCTCGCAGTTCCGGCAGAAACCGCAGGCGACGTTGAACGGCATGACGACGCGATCGCCCTCTTCGAGCGTCGTGACGGCATCGCCGACCTCGCTGACGAGTCCCATGTTCTCGTGCCCGAAGACGATCCCCGGATCCGCGGCCGTCCGGCCCTCGTACATGTGGAGGTCCGAGCCGCAAATACACGTCGTCGTGATGTCGACGATGACGTCGTTCGGGTGCTGGAGTTCGGGTTCGTCCACTTCCTCGATCGCTACATCGTGCGGGCCCTGGTATACGACAGCGTCCATTGACATTAGGTGACAACCTCCACAGTGGCCGACCACGATTCGGACGTTAAACGTTGCTGTGAACGCGCGTCGCACGATTGTGTATGATTGCTAACAAATTTCGCAACAGTGCTTCGATGTGTCACGGTCTCGTCGTCGGGTCCCGACAGACCGCGTTCGGCGGCCCGGCGATTGTGGGTCGTGGACGGAACTTCGTCGTCCTCGTTCACCACGGACGGGGAGTAGTCCAGCCCGTCGGTGGCGATCGCGTTCCCGGAACCGTCGATATTCGACGCGCCGCTCGAAGCGCCGTTGAAAACGAAATCGACCCGACGCCCGGCAGGGTAACCTGATGCGAACGGGGTCGGTTCCGATCCCCCGCGAACGGCCGGGAGACCGACCTATACTATTTTCCGTTCGATTACGTACGACGCAGACGATGGACCTCACGCGAGCGCTCGGCGCCGACGCCGGGCTGACGTGCGTCGTCGGCGCGGGCGGGAAGAAATCCGCGCTGTACGAACTCGCCGATCGGCTCGATCGCGCCGTCCTGACGGCGACCGTCCGCATCCCGATCTTCGATCGACGGGTCGCGACGGTGCGCGTGACGGACGATCCGGTGGGGGTGCTATCGGCGGATCGGACCGACGCCGAACGGGACCGGGAGTGGCCGCTGGGACTGGTCGCGGACCGGGACGGCGACGATCGGTACGTCGGCTACGATCCCGCCGTCGTCGATGAGATCGCGGCCGCGGGCGCGGCGGACCACGTCCTCGTCAAGGCCGACGGCGCCCGCACGCGGCTGTTGAAAGCGCCGGGCGACCACGAACCCCAACTGCCCGCGACCGCCGACGCCGTCCTCGCGATCGCCAGCGTTCACGCGGTCGGCGAACCGCTCGACGAGCGCGCCGTCCACCGACCCGAGCGGGTCGCGGCGGTGACGGGCCGATCGCCAGGGGAGTCGATCGAGCCGGCGGACGTCGCGACCCTGCTGACGAGCCCCGAGGCCGGGCTGAAGGGCGTTCCCGACGGTGCAACGTACGTCCCGGTACTCAACATGGTCGACGACGACGAGGATCTGGCGATCGCCCGCGAGATCGCGCGCAGCGTCCTCGATCGGAACGCGGGGGCGCACGACCGCGTCTCGCGGGTCGCCCTGACGAGCATGATCGCGGACGAACCGCTGGTCGACGTCGTCGGGTGACGGTTCTTATGGGCGTTCCCCGCCAACCGACGCACATGAACACGACGGACGATCTCGCGGGCGTGGTCCTCGCGGGCGGCTTCTCGACGCGGTTCGGCGAGGCGGACAAGGCCGCCGCCGAACTCGCCGGGACGCCGATGGTCCGCCGCGTCGTCGATCGCCTGGCGGCGGTCGCGGACGATCTCGTCGTCAACTGCCGCGACGAGCAGGTCGCTCGAATCCGGGAGGCGCTGGCGGGGTGCGACGCCGACGTCCGGTTCGAAACCGATCCCGTCCCCGATCGGGGGCCGCTCGCCGGCATCCGGGTCGGCCTCGAGGCCGTCGAACGCGAGTACGCCGCAGTCGTCGCCTGCGACATGCCGTTCGTCGACCCCGACCTGCTCTCGCTCCTGTACGATCGCGCTCGAGGGGCGGACGGAGCGGTCGTGCGCCTCGAAGACGGCTGGTACCAGCCGACACAGGCGATCTACCGCGCCGACGCGATGGCGGCCGCCTGCCAGGCGGCGCTCGAAGCCGAGGAGGGGCGCATCGTGGCCGCGATCGATCGGATCGACGCCGTCACGGTCGAGGAATCGAAACTCGCGGACGTCGACGCGGCGACGTTCGAGAGCGTCGACACGCGGGAGGCGCTGGCGGCGGCCGAGCGGCGACTCGAGGAGTAGCGTTCGATCGCGGCGCGCCGGAACGACGTCGATCCGACCGACGGCCGCCGATCGACCGGGTTCGGTTCCGCGGGATTCCCAGCAACGTTTGTGCGAGAGAGGGTGACTTATGCCTCCTCGATGCGAGTTCCGATCATGAGCAGCGACAGCGAATTCGACCACGGAAAGGACGAGCGGTTGCGGAGCCGCGACGTGACCGAGGGGGCCGATCGAGCCCCCCACCGCGCGATGTTCCGCGCGATGGGATTCGACGACGAGGATCTCGGCTCGCCGATGATCGGCGTGCCCAATCCCGCCGCGGACATCACGCCCTGTAACGTCCACCTGGACGACGTGGCCGCGGCGGCGATCGAGGGCGCCGACGAAGCCGGCGGGATGCCGATCGAGTTCGGGACGATCACCATCTCGGACGCCATCTCGATGGGCACCGAGGGGATGAAGGCGTCGCTGATCTCCCGCGAACTCATCGCCGACAGCGTCGAACTCGTCGCCTTCGGCGAGCGGATCGACGGCCTCGTCACCGTCGCGGGCTGCGACAAGAACCTCCCCGGGATGATGATGGCCGCCATCCGAACCGATCTCCCCTCGGTCTTCCTCTACGGCGGCTCGATCATGCCCGGACAGCACGACGGTCGCGACGTCACGGTCGTGCAGGTCTTCGAGGGCGTCGGCGCCTACGGCACCGGCGAGATGGACGCCGAGGAACTCGACGAACTCGAGCGCAACGCCTGTCCGGGCGCGGGCTCCTGCGGCGGGATGTTCACCGCGAACACGATGGCCTCCATCTCGGAGGCACTCGGACTGGCCCCGCTCGGCAGCGCCTCGGCCCCCGCGGAGGACGAGGCGCGGTACGAGGTCGCCCGCCGCGCCGGCGATCTCGCCGTCGAGGTCGTCGAGGAGGACCGACGGCCCTCGGACATCGTCTCCCGCGACTCCTTCGAGAACGCGATCGCGCTCCAGACGGCGATCGGCGGCTCGACGAACGGCGTGCTTCACCTGCTGGCGCTCGCCCGCGAGGCGGACATCGATCTCGAGATCGAGGACTTCGACGAAATCTCGAGGCGCACGCCGAAGATCGCCGACATGCAACCCGGCGGCGACAGCGTCATGAACGACCTCCACGAGCTTGGCGGCGTGCCGGTCGTGATCCGCCGCCTGCTCGAGGCGGATCTGTTCCACGGCGATGCGATGACCGTGACTGGCCGGACGATCGCGGAGGAACTCGCCGTCCTCGAGGACGAGGGCGACCTGCCCGACGACGACGAGGTCGAGGCCGACTTCCTCTACCCGGTCGACGATCCCAAGGAGCCGGAGGGCGCGATCAAGATCCTCTCGGGCAACCTCGCGCCCGACGGGGCCGTGCTCAAGGCGACCGGCGGGGACCAGTTCCACCACGAGGGCCCCGCTCGCATCTTCGAGAACGAGGAGGACGCCATGACCTACGTCCAGGAGGGCCGCATCGAGAGCGGCGACGTGATCGTCATCCGAAACGAGGGCCCCCGCGGCGGTCCCGGCATGCGCGAGATGCTCGGCGTCACCGCCGCGGTTGTCGGCGCTGGCCACGAGGACGACGTCGCGCTGATCACCGACGGTCGGTTTTCGGGGGCCACCCGCGGTCCGATGATCGGCCACGTCGCCCCCGAAGCGTCCGTCGGCGGGCCAATCGGACTGCTCGAGGACGGCGACGAGATCACGGTCGACATCCCCGAGCGAACGCTCGCGGTCGACCTGGACGAGTCGGAACTCGAGGCTCGCCGCGAGGAGTGGGAGCGACCCGACCCGGTCTACGAGGGCGGCGTGCTGGCCAAGTTCGGGCGGGACTTCGACTCCGCGGCCAACGGCGCAGTGACGAACCCCAGCGTAAAGCGGGACTGACGCCGCCGTCCGGGGCTGATCGATCGATTCAGAGTGTCTCCGTCCGCAGTCGATTTTCGCGGCGGCTTTCGCTCTCTTGCACCGCACTTTCCGTGACAAGACACGGACTCTCACCGGAGGGCGAGTAATGTACAAATACTGCCTACAGTGCGACTGGAACCGGAGCACGGAGGAGGGCTACACCAGAGAAGAGGTCTCGAAGCAGGCGATCGAACACTTCGTCGAAACCGGGCACACGATCGATTCGGTACGCTTGCCACCTCCGATCATCCGCGAAAACTGACGGGAACGGCGACGCCGGGCCGTTACGGTCGCGTCCGCTCGCCTTCGATCCCTTCCTCCGAACCCGGCCCGATCGGGCCGTCGAGTCGGCGCCTCATTCGCCGTCCGAGAACCGGCCGAGTTCGGTCAGGACGGATTCGCCCGCTCTCGTTCTCGACGTCCGCCTCGATCACGACCGTTTCCGCGTCGATCGCGTCGACGATGGTCCGTTCGTCGCCGAGGTCGGCGTCGGCGGAGCACCGGTCGGTGTCCGGTCGTCCAGTTCGGCGACGATCGATCGTCGACACGCGACGCCGCCCGTCGGATCGACGATCGCGAGCCAACGCGTGCAACGCCGCCCCGAACGGCGGCGGCGATATCGGAGGGGACCCGCGCTTATAAAAGGAGTTGCGTGCTAGAAACGTCCAATGAACCGTCGGCGATTGTTGTGCGCAGGCGTCGCGATCGGCGTCGCATCCCTTTCCGCTGGCTGTTTCGGCGGCGATGGCGAGGACGAGCCGGACGACGAGAACGAATCAGGTGACGAGAACGAGTCGACGAACGGCGACGAGAACGCCGGATTCGAGGCGATGCCCCGCGTCGAGGACCCCCCGGAGGCGGTCTACCTCCCTACGCACCGCGACGGCACGATAATGTTGGAGACCCGAACGGCGGGCGAGCTCGCGATCTCACCGATGCTGTCGATTCCGCACTTCTTCTGGCTCATGCCGGGGCCGGAGCGGGTCGATCCGCCGGCGACGGATGCCGTCCACCTGATGGTCGCGATCTGGGACCCAGAAACCGAGGTCGTCATCCCGATCGACTCGGGGCTGACGATCGAACTCGCGAAGGACGGGACGCCCATCATCACCCGGTCGCCGTGGCCGATGCTCTCGCAGGGGATGGGATTTCACTTCGGCGATAACTACGAGATCGACGGGAACGGCCGCTACACCGCCACCGTGACCGTCAACCCGATGAGCGATGTTCGCCTGACCGGTGAGTTCGCCGGCCGGTTCGACGAGCGCACCTCGGCGACCGTCGAGTTCGAACTCGACGAGGAGACCCGCCGAGAACTCGTCGATCGGATCGAACGCTTCGACGAGGGCCGGTGGGGATCGCGGGACGCGGTGCCGCCGATGGGCGATCGTCACGGCGAGGGCGAGTCGTCCGATCGCGACGAGAGCGGCGATCACGAACGGGGAGGAGGACACGAGATGCCTTACTCGTCGGTCCCCCCCGTCGAGGCGCTCCCGGGACGACTGCTCGGCGAGCCGACCCACGACGACGCCGTCTACGCGACGACGCTGCTATCGCCGGGGTCGCGGTTCGTCGACGGCGACGAGTACTACCTGGCAGTCTCCTCCCGGACGCCGTACAACCGCTGCGTCTTGCCACAGCAGGCGCTGTCGGCCCGCGTCGCGCGCGGCGACGAGACGATCGCCGAAACGACGCTCCGAGAGACGCTCGATCACGAGTTGCACTACCACTACGGGGCGCCGATCGCCGATCTGCGGGCGGGTGACCAGGTGGTCGTCTCGGTCGAGACGCCGTCGCAGGCGGCCCGCCACCAGGGGTACGAAACCGCCTTCCGATCGCCGGGTGAACTGACGTTCGAGCTGGAGGAGGTGTGACCGTGCGAAAATCCGGCCCCGTATTCGCGATCGCGGTAGTGGTGATCGCGGCGGCGGTGGCGATCGCGTTCGTCGGCGCGGCCGGCGCCAGCGACAGCGCGGCGGTCTTGGAGATCGAACCGGAGGCCGCCGAAGCGCCACCCGGCGAGACGATCCACGTCGCGGTGGAGATGGCCAGCGACGGCGGCTACGGCGGTGCCGGCGTCGAGCGCACCGCGATCGGAATCGAGTACGACCCCGACGTCCTGACCGTCGAAACGATCCACCGTGGGCCGTGGATGGAGCAGGGGAACGAGACTGAGGTCGTCGCCGACGCGGACGTCGACGACGAAGCGGGCTACGTCCACATCGATCAGCGCCGCGACCCCGCGGACGGTGGCGCGACCGGGAACGCGCGCCTCGTCACGATCACGTTCAGGGTCGCCGAAGACGCCGACGGCACGGAGTCGACGGTGGCCATCGCGGATGTCGAGAGCGGCCTGACCAACAACTGGCCGCTGCAAACGTTCACTCACGACGGATCCGTTTCGGTCTCAGAGGGAGCGGACGTCGTCGACGCGTCGCCGCCGGACGGCCCCGCGGTGGTCGGCGACGCGAACGAGACGAGCGGTGGCGACGGCAACGGCGATCCTAGCGCCGCAGATGGCGAGGGAAACGACGGGAGCGCCGAGGGAACGGTGGACTCGATCCCAAGCTTCGGTATCACCGCCGCCCTCGTCGCCCTCTTCGTCGGCTTGTTCGCCGGCGGACTCGCGCGTCGCTCCTGATCGGAACGAACGTCGTTTCGCTCGATCGGCCTGCTCAGCCCCGGCGCTCGAGGATCCGATCGACGATCAGCCGCGTGGATAAGAGTTCGTCCTCGCGTTCGGGTTCGCGGGCGCTCGCGCGCTCGACCCGACAGTCGACGCCCCGGCGCTCGAGTTCGGCTTCGATGGCGTCGACGTCGTGGTGCTGGTCGTGCCCGATCGCGATCACGTCGGGATCGAGTTCCTCGACCGGGACGAAAATGTCCTCCTCGTGGCCGAGAACCGCGTCGTCGACGGCTTCGAGCGCGGCCACGACGTCCCGGCGCTGTCTCGCGGGACAGATGGGCGCCTCCTTGTGGTCGACGTTCGACGTGCGGGCGACGATGACGATCAGCTCGTCGCCCATCGCGGCGGCTTCTTCGAGGTAGTGGACGTGTCCGGGGTGGAGGATGTCGAACGTCCCCTGTGCGATGACCCGGCGCGTCATCCTCGCAGTTCCTCGTCGATGTCCGCCTGGGTAAAGTCGAAGAACTCCTCGGTTTCGGGAAGATCGACGTCGATCACGTTCAGAGACGTCGGCGTTCCCTGCGAATCGAAGGCCTTCCAGTCGGAGCGACCGTAGGGCGCCCCGATGATGATGTGAACGCTCCCGCGGCCGAACGTGTCAAGGTCAGCGCTGCTCGGCCGGATGACGCCGTTCGGGTGGGAGTGGACGCTCCCGAGCGCGTTCACGTCGTTCGGAATCTGGTTCGTCCTGACGGTCGCGCTGACGCTGTTGGACTCGGTGCCCGGCACCACGAGGACGTCCGTGATGACGAGCCCGTCCCGATCGAGTCCCAGTCGATCGGCCTCGGTTCCCCGGAGAAAGCCCATGTACTCGTTCGGGTGGGACGCCTCCGAGGATTCGAGGGCGAACTCGAGGGTCTCCTCGGCGATCCCGAGGATCTCATTCGATCGAAACAGCGCGTCGAGCAGCCCCATACCCGTACCTGTGGGCTTGCGGTTGCTAAACGTTCCGATAGGTATCACCCTGCTCCGCCTGGTCGATCGAGCGCGTCGACGGGCTCGCGATCGCGCCCGCGTCCCCGGGATCGCCGATGCGCCTTCCTACCGTTCGTGATCGTCGCCGTCGGTTCCGTCCTTGCGTACGATCCCGTCGAACGTCCCGTCCATGACCACCTCGTCCGCCTCGTTCGTGCAGATTCCGGAACACTCGACCTCGTACCGATCGTCGGTCTCGGCGACGGACTCGACGACCATCGTACAGGCGATCGTCTCGCCCGTGAACACCGGCCGGTAAAACTCGAGCTCCACGATGCGAGCGATGTAGCTCATGTCGCCGCCGATCTTCGTCGGCAGCGTGGCGGTGAGCAGGCCCTGTACGATCAGCCGTCCATCCTCGTCCGGGTCGGTGTGGATCGCCTGCTGATCCCCCGACAGTTCGCCGAACGCTCGAACGTCCTCGGGATCGAAGGTTCGTTCGTAGGTGTATTCGTCCCCTTCGGTCGGCGGCAGCGACACGTCCATGTACCACGAATCCCGGTTGGAGAACTTGTAGCTACCGTCCGTTCGACGGCCGGATCGGCTTCGACGGCGGCGGCCGGCGCTACGAGATCGGGCGCGTCGACGCTCCGATCGGGCGTGCCGGAACGAGAGCGGCCGATCTCCGCGATTCCGCTTCGGAAAACCAGCTCCGCGGCGGCTACGCGAACGGGAACAGCGACGAGAGGATCAACGTCGTCACCAACCCGGCCACCGAGATGATCGTCGTCAGGACGGTCCACGTCTTCAGCGTCTCCTCCTGCGTGAGGCCGCCGATCTCCTTGACGAGCCAGAACCCGGAGTCGTTGTACCACGAGAAGATGTTGCCGCCGGCACCGATGACCATGACGAGGTACGCCGGGTGGACTGACAGCTGGCCAACGAGCGGCGCCATGATGCCGGCCGCGGTCAGCATCGCGGCGGTCGCCGATCCCTGTGCGATCCGGACGATCGCGGCGATGAGCCAGGCCGTGACCAGCAGGCCGACGCCGAACTCCTGGAGCGCGCTCCCGAGATAGTCGCCGATTCCCGAAGCCGCCAGCATCGCACCGAACGCGCCGCCGGCGGCCGTGATCGCGGCGATGTTACCCCCACTTTTCAGCGCCTCCGTTAGCTCCTCGCTCCACTCGCTCGACGTCATGTCGTTGTGGCTGTACAGGATGTACGCGGCCACGACGGCGGCGAGCATCAACGCGACGTTCTTTTCGCCGAGGAAGACGACGATCGGCTGGATCACCTCGAGCGGGGCGTAGACGTCCGCGAACGTGTCGACGAAGGTGTACGAGCCGATGAGGCCGACGGCGACGAGGATCGGGGCGAGCGACGCGAACATCCCGGGTAGCGAACTCGTCGGTTTATCGGCGACCTCCTGCAGTTCCTCGGTCGTCGTCGACATGGTGTCCCGAAGCGGGATATCGAGGCGGGCGTTGATCCACCGGCCGTAGACGAGGCCGCCGAGGATCACCGACGGCACGGCGGTCACCGCGCCGATGAGGATCGTCATGCCGAGGTCGCTGTTGACCCGGTCCGCGACCGCGAGCGGACCGGGCGTCGGCGGCACGAAGACGTGCGCGGTCGCCGCGCCGGCCCCGACAACGACCAGGAACAGTGTGTAGTCTCGACCGACGCGTGCCCGCATCGATCGCGCAAGCGGGGCCATCAGGTAGAACACGCTGTCGAAGAAGACCGGAATCGCGAGCACGGAACTGCTCCCGAGCAACGAGATGTCGGAGTTTTCCTTCCCCAGCACGTTCTGGAACCCGCGGACGACGCGCTGTGCGGCGCCGCTTTCCAGCATCGATTTTCCGATGATGGCCGCGGCGAGGATCGGAATCCCGATCCCGGTCATGTTCTCCCCGAACGCTTGCGCGACCCTCGTCGCGGCCTCGGCCGAGCCGAAATCGGGGACGAACACCGCGTTGACTACCCCGACGCTGAACGCGGCCAGGATCAACCCGACGAATGCGGGAAAGTCGAGTCGGACGAGGAGGAGAACGACCATAGACAATCCGACGAGAAATGTCAACAGTGGGCTGTGTGTAAACTCCAACCCTTGTAGCGGTAGTAGCTCCATTTGCCAACAGGGTTCCCGATTTAAATTGGTATAGTTTTTGATCTAGATCCGAAAATAGTATGAATATTAGTTATTGTTAGTATGCATAAACTAGCTATTTCCACACGTATTTAGTCATTCGTAAAATAGCGTCCAACATATGGAACGAGCACTCGTAGTGGTCGAGCCGACGGCCGAATCGAAAGCCCTCGCACGCAAGGCAGGGACGTTCGCCGAATGCACCGCCGCGACGATCGTCCTGATTCACGCGACGACCGACGAGGAGTACGCCGCTCGCAAGCAGGCGATGTCGTCGATCGCCAGCTCCGAGGGAACGTACACAACCGACGACGCCCGCGAGGGCGCCGAACGATTCGCGCAGGACGTCGCGGCGGAGGTCCTGTCGGAGTTCGGCGTCGAGTACGAAACGGTCGGCTACGTCGGCGACAAAGGCGACGTCATCCTCGACGCCGCCGACGAGTACGATTGCGACCACGTCTTCCTCTCGGGTCGCAAGCGCTCTCCCGCGGGGAAGGCCCTGTTCGGCGACGCGACCCAGCAGGTCCTCCTGGAGTACGACGGGCCGGTCACCGTGGTCACGAACTGAGGCGAGAACGCGAAGGCGCGAGTTCGATCGCGGCTGCTTCGAGCTTCGACGTCCCGGTCGAACCGGAGGACGCGCCCGTCGAACCGGAAGACGTCCGACCGTACCGCATCCCGTCTCGGGTGCGCCAGCGACCCAACCGAGACGCGTCTTCCCGCTCCGTCAGCTCGCTTCAGATCGGAACCGGTCTCGAGAGGGGCGCTACCCCGCGCGCCGATCGATCGACCGCCGGTGCAGTGTCGGAACCGCGGCCGGTACGAGGCGGTGACATCCCTTCTTGACAAGGGTTATACGCGACCGTCTCAAATTACGGGCCAAGATGACAGCTGAGCCTGCCGGCGAATCCGGCGCGCGCGACGGGGATTCCGTCGTCTACGATCTCGCTGCCGAGTGCACCGCAGACGACGTCGAACGGAACACCCCCTATCTCGCCGAGATCAACGGTATCGTCGATTACGGCGTTTTCGTCGATCTCTCCGACTCGGTCTCCGGACTCGTCCACGAATCGGTCCTCGAAGGGACCTACACCGTCGGCGACGAGTTCGTGGTCGAACTGGAGAGCGTCCGCGACAACGGCGACATGGCGTTCGAACCGGTCGACGTCGACGAGTACACGCTGGAGGATGTCGATCACGACTACCCCCTGACGAGCACCGATCGGCTCGAGTCGAACGTCGGCGAGCAGATCCACCTCGAGGGCGAGGTCGTTCAGGTCAAACAGACCGGCGGCCCGACGATCTTCCACGTCGCCGACGAGTACGGCGTCGTCCCCTGTGCCGCCTTCGAGGAGGCCGGCGTCCGCGCCTATCCCCGGATCGAGGTCGGTGACGTCGTCCGCGTCACCGGGGTGCCCGAACACCGCGAGAACACGCTGCAGATCGAGGTCGACGGGCTCTCGAAGTTCGAGGGTGAAGACGCGGAAGACGCCCGTGAACGACTCGAGATCGCGCTCGAAGAGCGCGCCGAACCCCACGACGTCGAGCCGCTGATCGACTGGCCGGCGTTTGAGAAGCTCCGCCCCGACCTCCGCGAGGTCGCGAAACTGCTCCGGCGGACGGTCCTCGACGGCCGTCCGATCCGCGTGCGCCACCACGCCGACGGCGACGGGATGTGCGCCGCCGTCCCGGTCCAGATCGCCCTCGAACGGTTCATCGCCGACGTCCACGAGGACGCCGACGCGGCGCGTCACCTCATCAAGCGCCTGCCCGCCAAGGCGCCGTTCTACGAGATGGAAGATGCCACGCGCGACCTGAACTTCGCGCTCGAGGACCGCGAGAAACACGGCCAGCAGCTTCCCCTCCTGCTCATGCTCGACAACGGCTCGACGGCCGAGGACGTCCCGGCCTACGAGACGCTGGCCCACTACGACATCCCGATCGCGGTCGTCGACCACCACCACCCCGACCCCGAGGCCGTCGAGGATCTGCTCGACGCTCACGTCAATCCGTACCTCCACGACGAAGACTACCGGATCACGACGGGGATGTGCTGCGTCGAGCTCGCGCGGATGATCTACCCGGAGATCACCGACGAGCTCCGGCACGTCCCGGCCGTCGCCGGGCTCTCGGACCGATCGAAGGCCGACGCGATGGACGACTACCTCGCGCTCGCCGCCGAGGAGGGGTACGACGAGGAGCGGCTCCAGGACGTCAGCGAGGCGCTCGACTACGCGGCCTTCTGGCTGCGGTACAACGCCGGCGACCAGCTGATCCGGGATCTGCTCCAGCTCGACTCGGACGACGAGGGGCACCACCGCGACCTCGTTTCTTTCTTCGCGGATCGGGCCCGCGAGGAGGTCGACGAGCAACTCGACGCCGCGATGGCCCACCTCGAACACGAGGAACTGGACAACGGCGCCCACCTCTACCGGATCGACGTCGAGAACTTCGCCCACCGCTTTACCTACCCCGCGCCGGGTAAAACGACGGGCGAGATCCACGATCGCAAGATCGAGGAGACCGGCGACCCCGTGATCACGGTCGGCTACGGACCCGACTTCGCGGTGCTTCGGTCCGACGGCGTCCGACTCGACATCCCGCGGATGGTCTCCGAACTCGAAGCGGAGGTCCCCGGCGGCGGCGTCTCCGGCGGCGGCCACCTCGTCGTCGGCTCGATCAAATTCGTCAAGGGTCGCCGCGAGGAGGTCATCGACGCCCTGGTCGAGAAGATGGCCGAGGCGGACATCGACGAGGACCTCTCGAGCGCGGCGCCGATCGACGACTGAGCTGCGACCGATCGCGAACCAGCAGCCGCGGCGGGAGACGGACGCTCGGCGGGAGAACGACGGCGGAGACGAGACTCGACGCCGACGCGTCCCGGCACCACAGATGAATCCGACCAGATGGCAATGTTCGATCGACACAGCACCTTCGAACGGACGACCGTACTGCTGATCTCGCGGTCGTCCGAGCTGGTTCGAATCACGACCGCGACCGTCGAGGCCGACGACCGCGACGTCGACCTCCACGCGGTCGAGGAACCCGCCGAGGCGCTCGCGTTCCTCGGCGATCGTGAGTCCGACGCCGGCATCCCGCAGGCGAGTCTCGTGTTGCTCGACGTCAGGGACGGTATAGGCGGCCACGAATTCCTCGAAGCGATCGCCAACGACCGGCGGCTCGCCCGCATTCCCGTCGTCGTTTTCGGCGCCCCGGTCGAGTCGCGCCGCCCGGACGGCGACGAGAACCGAACCGGATCGGCGGCGACGGCGTCCGAGGTGCGAGCCTACTACGATCGGCACGCGAACGCGTACGTTCCGGTCCCCGCCGATCGCGAGGCGTTCGACGACGTGCTCGCTCGCCTCGTCCTGTTTTGGGTGTCGACCGCCCGACTCCCGAACCGGGACGATCGCGTCCGCTAGAACTGGTAGCGCCGCTCGTCGTCCATCGTCGGATACTGATCCGCGCCGGTCATCTCATCGAAGGTCATCCCCGAGAGGTACTCGTCGTAGGTGACGTCGTAGGCCGATCGAAGCTGGAAGTCGAGCTTTCCGGTGTCGACGGTCGTCTGGAACAGCAGGTGGATCGCCCGACGAACGAGTTCGTCGGTATCCTCGGGCTCGAGCGCGGCCTCGAGCAGGGCGAGTTCGTTTCGGGTCTCCCGATCGAGCGAGACGGACAGTTCCTCCTCGATGCCGGCGTACGACTGCTCTACGTCCTCGGTGAGATCGTCGAGGCTCATACGAGAGCGGAGTTCAGCCGGGCGGATAGTCCTTTCGTGCTCCGTCCGACGTCGAATTACCGACGCCGTCGTTCCCGGCCGCACAGCGCAGCACCGATCGGTCGAGAGCGCGATCGGGACCAGTACACGTAAGCCGTCCCGTTGGCTAGCACGACCGATGAGCGACGCGGAGTCAGAGCGGGGGCCGGACGACGATGACGGCACCGGCGAGGCGAACGAGACCGGTGAGTGGACGCTCCCGGACGACCTCGACGCGGTTCGGGAGGCGCTGATCGCGTGGTACGAAGCCGACCACCGATCGTTCCCGTGGCGGGAGACCGACGATCCCTACGAGATCCTCGTCAGCGAGGTGATGAGCCAGCAGACCCAGCTCGATCGGGTCGTCGCGGCCTGGGAGGACTTTCTCGATCGGTGGCCGACGACCGCGGAGCTGGCGGCGGCCGATCGGGCGGACGTCGTCGGCTTCTGGACGGGCCACAGTCTCGGCTACAACAACCGGGCGAAGTACCTCCACGAGGCGGCCGGACAGGTGGAACGGGAGTTCGACGGCGAGTTCCCGACGACGCCCGAGGGCTTACAGGAGCTGATGGGCGTCGGTCCCTACACCGCGAACGCGGTGGCGAGTTTCGCGTTCGACAACGGCGACGCCGTCGTCGACACGAACGTCAAGCGGGTCACCTACCGCGCCTTCGATATCCCGGACGACGATCGGGCCTTCGAGGCGGCTGCGAACGAACTCATGCCCGAGGGCGAGTCCCGCGTCTGGAACAACGCGATCATGGAACTCGGCGGGGTCGCCTGCACGCAGACGCCGCGCTGCGACGAGGTCGGCTGCCCGTGGCGCGAGTGGTGTGGCGCCTACGCCAGCGGCGACTTTACGGCGCCCGACGTCCCCACGCAGCCCTCCTTCGAGGGGAGCCGTCGCCAGTTCCGGGGCCGCGTGGTCGGGACGCTCCGGGAGTACGACGAACTCGGGATCGATACGCTCGGCCACCGGATCCGGATCGATTACACCCCCGACGGCGAGTACGGACGGGAGTGGCTCCGCGGCCTGCTCTCGGATCTCGAAGACGACGGGCTAGTCGAGGTCGACGACCGGGGCGGGGAGCCCGTCGCCAGACTTCGGCGGTGACGGCGGGCCGAGCGCCCCCGTTCGACCGTCGGAGACGGCCCGCCGATCCTCGATTCGAGGTCGTACATTTATAACCGACAGTCGCGAAGTTCGATACATGCTCGACCACGTGACGCGCGTTCTGAACCGGGCGCGATACGCAGCGACCGGCGCCGCGATCGGCGCCTTCGTCGGCGGACTGGTCAGTCGAAACGCCGCGAGCACCGGGGCCGCCCTCGGCGCCCTCGTCGGAGCGACGATCGGCGAGCGACGCCAGGACGTCGACGCGATCCGCGAACACGTAGACGACCTGACCGATCGCGGGCTCCGCTCCGAATCCGAGTCCGACGCGCGGTAATCGAACCGCATCCGATCCCGGCCGTCGCACCCCCTCGCGTTTTCGGCCGGAATCCGAACCGTCAAACCCGCGAGTCGACTGGCCGGATACATGGAGGTTCTCGTTCGACTGGCTGCGCTGCTCGTCGTGTTGTTGCTCGGAACGGGGCTGC
This sequence comes from Halosolutus gelatinilyticus, assembly GCF_023028105.1. Taxonomy (NCBI): domain Archaea; kingdom Methanobacteriati; phylum Methanobacteriota; class Halobacteria; order Halobacteriales; family Natrialbaceae; genus Halosolutus; species Halosolutus gelatinilyticus. The sequence goes on along the minus strand of NZ_CP095491.1, from coordinate 3,650,103 downwards.
GCGCGATCGGCGTCCTCGACGCCGGGCGGACCGCGCGGCTCAACGCGACCGCCTACTACGTCGCGCTCCCGGCGCTCATCTTCGTCTCGACGTTCGACCAGGCGATCGGCGACCTCCTCTCGCCGGCGCTGTTCGCAGGCCTCTCGATCGTCCTGTTCGCCACCGCGGGCGCGGCGTGGATCGTCCACCGCGGGCGGGGTTCGCGGCCGCGACAGAGCGTCGCGATCATCCAGTCGTATCACTCGAACCTCGGCTACCTCGGGCTGCCGCTCGTCGCCGCGACGTTCGACGCCGCGGTGACGGCCGCCGCGAGCGTCATCCTCGGCATCGTTTCCCTGATGCAGGTGCCGCTGACGATCGTGGTGCTGTCGTCGTTCAACGGGTCCGACGCCGCGATCGCCGACGAACTCCGGTCGCTCCTGACGAACCCGGTGCTGTCCGTGCTGGTCCTCGGCCTCGCGGTCGGCTCGATCGGCCTCTCGATCCCCGGCCCCGTCGTCACCGGCCTGGACGCGATCGGGTCGCTCGCGCTGCCGCTCGCGTTGCTCTGCGTCGGCGCGTCGCTCCGGGTCGATCTCCCGGACGTCGACGTCGGGACGACGGCCGCCGTTGCTGCGCTCAAGATCGGGTGGATGCCGGTCCTCGCGTGGCTCGTCTTCTCGACGCTCGCGGTCGACTCCGCCACGTTCGCCGCCAGCGTCGTGATGCTCGGGACGCCGACGGCGGTCTCGACGTACGTCTTCGCGAACGAACTCGGCGGCGACGCGTCGTTCGCCTCGCTCAACGTCTTCGTCACCACCGTCGCGTCGATCGGGTCGCTGTTCGTGCTGATCGAATTGGTCGGCTGACGACGGAGGCGTAGATCGTCCACTACCCGCGCGAACGGCGGAAGGCTCGCCGTGCTCGTCTTCCGTAACGAGGCTAGACCGGACGTAATTACTAATGCCGGGTAAACTGTTTTTCGGCTGGAGACCGATGTGTAGATGATGATCCCCTCGTCCGTCTTCCCCCTGCAAGTCGGCGATCCGACGCTGCTGGTTGGCGGCCTCGTACTCGTGGTCGCGGCCGTCACCGTCGTCTCGATGATCGAGATCGTCGACGCGTACGACAGGGGTGCGCTGACGATCTTCGGCGAGTACCGCGGCCTCCTCGAACCGGGGTTGAACGTCGTGCCGCCGTTCGTTTCCCGGGTGTACACGTTCGATATGCGAACCCAGACGATCGACGTGCCGTCCCAGGAGGCGATCACGCGGGACAACTCGCCCGTCACCGCCGACGCCGTCGTCTACATCAGGGTGATGGACGCCGAACGCGCGTTCCTCGAGGTCGACGATTACCGGCGGGCGGTCTCGAACCTCGCGCAGACGACCCTCCGCGCCGTGATCGGCGACATGGAACTCGACGACACCCTGAGCAGGCGCGAGATGATCAACGAGCGCATCCGGACGGAACTCGACGAACCCACCGACGAGTGGGGGATCCGCGTCGAGAGCGTCGAGGTCCGGGAAGTGACGCCGTCGCAGGGCGTCAAAGGGGCGATGGAACAGCAAACCTCCGCCGAGCGCAGACGGCGGGCGATGATCCTCGAAGCGCAGGGTGAACGCCGCAGCGCCGTCGAGAAGGCCGAGGGCGACAAGCAGTCGAACATCATCCGCGCCCAGGGGGAGAAACAGAGCCAGATCCTCGAAGCGCAGGGTGACGCCATCTCGACCGTGCTTCGCGCGCGATCGGCGGAGTCGATGGGCGAACGCGCGGTGATCGACAAGGGGATGGACGCGCTGACCGAGATCGGCGAGAGCGAGTCGACGACGTTCGTGCTCCCGCAGGAGCTGTCCTCGATGATCGGCCGCTACGGCAGACACCTCACCGGCAGCGACGTCGCGGACGGCGACGGCCAACTCGAGAGCCTCGAGTTCGACGAGGAGACCCGCGAACTGATCGGCCTCGACGACATCGCCGAGATGATCGGCGAGATCGACGAGGAGGCGACTCTGGACGTCGAGGCGATGGAACAGGAGGCCCAGGCCATCAAGGAGGGAGACGTTTCGAGCGAACCCGACGAGATCGATAGCATTTCGGAGACGTCGACCGGTCCCCGACCCGAACCCGATCGGGGGGCAGAATCCGACTCCGAGGGCTCGAACCCCGATCGGAGCTGAAACGGCGAAGGGAGTGCGAAACGCGAACTCGCTTACGACGGGAGGGGACAGAGGCTCGCCGTAAACACGACCGTCTCGTCGGTTTCGTTCCGCGCTCCGTGGACGGCGCCCCGTTCGTGGAGTACGACACCGGGGGCCGCGACTCGTTCGCTCTCGTCGTCTCGGACGACCGTGACCGCCCCTTCGAGCACGTGGAAGACGTTCGTGCTGTCGGGGTGATCGTGAGGGTCGAGTTCCGCGTTCGGTCCGAGGGCGAACGCCTTGACGAGTACGTCGTCCGTAACGGCCAGTTCGGCCGTCTCAACTTCGCCGTCGGCCGGGTCGAGGTCGGTTCGTTCCTCGGAGTATCGATCGAGCACCATACCCGGCGTTCGTGACGAACCCTCATAAACGACCGATCGGGCTCGATCGAGACCGATCTCTCTTTCTCTTGTAGTTTTGCTAATTCTACGCGCACGCGTGTAGCCGCCGTCGAACTGAACAACACGAACGCTACGAGCGGTCCTCGAACGCGTTCAGGTCGGTTTGGAGTCGTCGCGGCGCCGACGTCCGGGGATGGCTTTCGAACCGGGAAGCAGGCGGGCGATCCGCGTCACGTAGCCGAACTTGAAGAGGCCGACCTGCGAGCAGATGCCGAGCGCGACGAGCGCGAGAAACGCCGGCGCGGTGACGTCGAACAGCAGGGGCTCGGGGTGGAACGCCTCCCGCGCGGCGACGAAGTGATCGATCGTGATCGATCGGGACGCGAACGCGGCGCCGACGAACGCCGTGAGCAGGCCCATCATCCGCTTCGTCAGGAGCGCCCCGAGGACCGCCGCGACGAGACCGAGTGCGATCGCCGCGCCGGCCTCGACGTACCACGGTCCGTCGACGAGCACCGGGGCGAGCGTCGTCAGTCCGAGGAACGTGCCGACGACGAAGCTCATCGCGGCCACGGCGGCCGAAAGGAGCACGTACCCGAGAACGCCGCCGGCCACGGCTCCGAGAACGATCGATCCGGCGACGGCGACGATCCCCTCGAACCCGATCGCGGCAGCGACAGTCGGACCGGCGAGGTAACCACCGCTGCCACCCAGGAGGGCGCCGAGGAGCACGACGCCGTACACCGAGAGCGCGGCACCGCCGAACAGGAGGACTACACCGCCCAGCACGAGCGCGATACTGCCGAGATCCATCGTGACGACGGGGTACGTATCACTATCGGATAAATAATTGGATCTGAGACTATCATGATAATGTTGTGATTACTTCGGACGAAACGAGTGATGACGATATTGTGCCGGGTACCGGGCCCGTGGTACCCGTTCGGTACGGGAGTGGGATCGCAACCTGCACCGATCTGTCAAGGGCGTGCTACTGCCGAATACCTCGCTACTAACTATACAGCGAGTGCTGGAAGAGGTCCCTACACGGTGTTTCACATGAAACGTTTCTTCTCTCCCAGGACGGAACCCGTCGCGAACGGCCGGAAACACCCCCTCGCTGCGCTCGGGACGGACGGCCGAACCGAGCCCGTCGACGGAACCGCGACACGGCTCGCCGGCGAGTCGATCGGGTCCGTACGAACCGGCGCGGTGGGAACGGAGGTGAGCTAATGCGGGTCTGCTCGATCGTCGGCGCGCGCCCGCAGTTCATCAAGGCGGCCGTCGTCTCCAGGGAACTCGAGTCGGCGGGCGAAGAGGTCCTCGTTCACACGGGTCAACACTACGACGAGGAGCTCTCGGACGTGTTCTTCGAGGAACTGGACATCCCCGAGCCGGAGCACAACCTCGGCGTCAGATCGGGGCCACACGGCGAGCAGACGGGGAAGATGATCGCGGCGATCGAACCGGTCGTCGAGGAGGTCGACCCCGACGCCCTCCTGCTGTACGGTGACACGAACTCGACGCTGGCGGGCGCGATCGTCGGCTCGAAACGCGACGTGACCGTTGCACACGTCGAGGCCGGCCTCCGCAGCGAGAACCGCGACATGCCCGAGGAGATTAACCGGATCCTGACGGATCACGCCGCAGACTGCTGTTTCGCCCCGAGCAAACGCGCCGTCGAGAACCTTGCCGAGGAGGGGATCGACGACGGCGTCCACTGGACGGGGGACGTGATGTACGACGCGATCCTCGACGCGCGCGAACGGGCGACGAATCGGTCGACGATTCTCGAGGATCTGGGGCTGGAACCGGGCGAGTACGTGCTGGCGACCGTCCACCGGGAGAGCAACACGGACGTGCGATCGAACCTCGAAGCGATTCTCGACGGCTTCGCGGACTCCCCGCTGCCGGTCGTGTTTCCGGCGCACCCGCGGACGGTCGATCGCCTCGAACGGCACGGGCTGTGGGAGCGCGCGACGGCGGTGTGCGACCTGATCGAGCCGCAGGGGTACCTCGATTTCGTCCGCCTGCTCGACGCGGCCGAGCGCGTCGCGACGGATTCCGGCGGCGTCCAGAAGGAAGCGTTCTTCCTCGAGACGCCCTGCGTGACGCTGCGAAACGAAACCGAGTGGACGGAAACCGTCGACAGTGGCTTGAACGTCCTCGTCGGCCCGAACGCCGATCGGATTCGACGGGCGCTCCGGACCGATCGGAACCCGGTGACGAACGCCCAACCGTACGGCGACGGCCTCGCCGGACAGCGGATCGTCGGACTCCTAGAGCGGCAACTCGAGAGCGGCGAACCGGAGACTGAGATCGATCCCGAACCGTCGCCGCTGTCGTGAAGCCGTGACTGGATGTCGGCGATGAAGGTTCCGAAGACGCGGAGACGATGTCCGGTTTTCGGGACGACCCCGAGAGGCGTCCGATCGCGGCCGGTAAGCGCGACCACCGCTCACGGGATCGGTTCGGGCCGTCGGTTCGACGGTGAAGCTGCGGACCGATCGACGACACCGAGCGAGGGCGGGCGCCGGTCGATCGTCGTTCGGTCCGACCGTTCGGCGGTCCCAAGTTCCGTCAGAGGTTTCCGCTCCCCCAAACGGTTTAACCGTCCTAATTATATCTAATTACACCAGATGACAGCGAACTTCCCCGACTACGTAGACGTCGATTACACCGACGGCGAAGGCGAAAATCCGGAAGACTACCCGCACATCAACGACAAGATCGAGAAGGCGGTCGAAGTCACCCGCCAGGGGCTCGAACAGTACGAGAACCCCGCGGTCATGTGGACCGGCGGGAAGGACTCGACGCTGGTGCTCTACTTCGTCAAAGAGGTCGCCGACCGGTACGATCTCGAGGTGCCGCCGGCGATCTTCATCGACCACTACCAGCACTTCGACGAGATCCACGACTTCGTCGATCGCTGGGCCGGCGAGTGGGGTCTCGAGGTCATCTACGCGCGCAACGAGGACATCGGCCAGTACGTCGAGGAGAACGACCTCGAACCCGGCGACGACATCCCCGTCGACGAACTCTCCGAGCACAACCGACACCACGTCGACAACATCCTCGAGTACGAGGAGGACACGTTCCCGTTCCTGCTCGACACCTACGCCGGCAACCACCTGCTGAAGACGGTCGCGCTCAACGACGCACTCGAGGAGTACGACGTCGACGGCATCCTCTCTGGCGTTCGCTGGGACGAACAGGAAGCCCGCGCCGACGAGACGTTCTTCTCGCCGCGCCACGACCCGGACATCTACCCGCCCCACGACCGCGTCCAGCCCATCCTCCAGTTCGACGAGGCCGCGGTCTGGGAGGCCTTCTGGAACTTCGTCGTCCCGGACACCGTCGAGGCGTTCCCGGACGAGGGCTACGTCCCCGAAGGCAAGGACGACCTGCCGAACGACCTCGCGCCCGAGGACACCCCCGTCTCGCCCAAGTACTGGGAGGGCTTCCGATCGCTCGGCAGCGAGATCAGCACGGAGAAGACCGAGGACGACCCCGCCTGGCTGCAGGACCTCGAAGGAACGACCGAGCGCGCGGGCCGCGCCCAGGACAAGGAGGACCTGATGGAGCGCCTGCGCGACCTCGGCTACATGTAACCGACCCCCGAGTTCGAACTCGCAGCCGCGGCGGCCTCGTCGATGCCTCATTTTTCGAACGCGGGTTGTAACGACGCGTTCGGGACCGACATCGTCCACCGCTGAACGCGAATCTCGCCCGCGAAATCGGAAGCGAGCCGTTCGGGTTCGCGATCGGTTACTCCGACGACGGTTCGGCGGTCGGGGATAGCCCAAAACAGCCGTCCGGGTCGTACTCGGCCGCGATCGCGGCCAGCCGATCGTAGTTGTCGCCGTACGCCATCCGAGCCCGTTCCTCACCCTCGACGAACCCGGGGAAGCCCGGATAGAATCCGTCGACGGTCGCGGAGCGCTCTCGAAGCGCGTCCCAGGCGCGGCGAGCCCAGGCGACGTTTTCCGTGTCCGCCTCGGCGTCCTCCCAGGCGGCCGAGACGCACAGCAGATAGTCGGCGTCGCGGAAGCCGAAGGCGCTCGCATCGGGTTCGACGTCGGCGATCGACCCGCCCATGTGGTAGATGGAGAGGTCGCTCTCGTCCGACGGCGACGTCGCCAGCGACTCGATCAGCGTCTCGATCACGTCGTTGCTCAACTCGTCGGCGTACAGCGAGTGCCAGGAGTAGCGCCGATCGTCGGGAAACAGGAGCCGAGCCACCTCGTGAACCTCGGCGAGTGGCTGTGCGCCGCTGGCGTCCATCAGGGACTCGCCGAGTTCCCGTAGCGGAGCCATGGCCGTCCGGCCCGCTTCGACCCGCCCGGCGTACACGCCGTAGACCATGACTACCGGGGCGCCGACGGCCTCCGGCGGGACTTCGGGGAGCGGCGGAACCCGCGTCACCGCGACCAGCGTCGTCACTTCGTCCGGCGCGTTCGCGGCGTACTCGCGGTACGCGTCGAGAACGTCGCGGGCGGCTTCGATCGGATAGACGGTCTGGGCGACGGCGACGTCGGGGCCGACCTCGACGAGTTCCAGCTCGAACCCCGTGATCGCGCCGACGGTCGAGCCGCCGCCGCGAACCGCCCAGAACAGCTCCGCATTCTCGGACTCGCTGGCAGTCAGGACGGCGCCGTCGGCGGTGACGAGTTCGACGGAGCGGAGGGCGTCGATACCGAGCCCGAACTTGCGGCGGAGCCAGCCGATGCCGCCGGCCAGCGTCGAACCGGCGACGCCGTTTTGCGCCGCCGATCCGACGATCGGCGCGAGGCCGTGCTCCTGGGCGGGGTCGAGCACGTCGGATACTCGCGACCCGGGACCGACTCTCGCCGTTCGAGTCTCCGGATCGATTACGACCTCGTTCATCGCGCCCAGGTCGATCACGAGCCCGTCCTCGACGAGGGCCGACCCCGTGACGTGGTGTCCGCCGCCCCGGACCGACAGCGGAAGGTCGTACTCGCGGGCCATCGCGATTCCCGCGGCGACGTCCTCGCTCGACGCGGCACGAACGAAGACGGCCGGACGGCGGTCGATTCGGCCGTTCCAGAGGCGTCGGGCCGCGGTATAGTTCGGATCGGCGCGGGCGATCACGTCGCCGTCGACGGCGGTTCTGAGTTCGGAAACGACGGCTTCCTCGCGGATGGATGGGTCACTGCTCATCGGAACGCACCTCCTTACAGAAGGGTGAGACGCGTACGACGGGAGAGAGGATAAAGTAGTCTCGCACCTCGTCGCGACTGTCATCCGGGTCGACTCGAGGACGGCTCTCCGTTCCTCGCTACGACTCGCCGAACGCCGTCGACGCCGATCGCGTCAGTTCGTCGTGCGATACTCGCCGTGTTTGACGCCGATCAGGAGCATGAGCAGGCCGAAGATCGCCATGGAGGGCGCCACCATCATCAGAACCGTGTCGGTCGGCATCATATCGGCGCCGATCATTCCGACGACGCCGAGGGCGATCAGCGCGATGAAGGCCGCGGCCGTGGTCGGCAGGTCGAATTCCATACGTGGCGATTCGAAGCCCGACACCAAATGGTACCGGGAATCGGCAGTCCGTTCGAAACCGTCGAATCGATATCCGACCGGCGGTGCGCTGTCACTCCGACGGCCGCACCACGTTCGCGAGCGCGACGACGATCCCGAGGAACCACCCGATCGGGACCGACAGCCCGAACCACATCGCCGCGTACGCGGCGCCTTCGAGCTGGTAGTTCGATCGCAGGTACTCGTTTACGCCGCCGACGACGAGGACGTTGTCGAGCGCCCAGGCGGCGAAGTCGTAGCTCGGCTCGAGGATGTAGGGTTCGAGCGCGGGCGTCACGAGCGCGGCGACGACCGGCGGGAGAAACAGCGCCGTCATCGCGAACGGGTATGCGAGGACGACCGTCACGCCGCGGCCGCCGACCTTCGAGAAGGTCGCGGCGAGCGCGGTCGAGACCGTCGCGACCGCACTCGCCGCCGCGACCGCGAGCACGGCGTCGGTGGGGATGTTGACCTGGTCCGTGTACGACATCGCTCCCCAGGCGAGCGTCAGCAGCCCCCAGCCGAGCAACGCGACGCCCGTGACGCCGACGATTCCGAACCTGGTCCGGGTCGAGTCGAGTTTCGCCGCGTAGAAGCGGGTCGCGAGGCCGATGACGGTGAACGGATAGAGGAGCAGGAGCCCGATCGTGCCGAGAACGCTCCAGCCGTGATAGCCGAGCTTCTGCGGGAGCGTCTCCGGTTTCCACTTCCCCATAACTGAGTGGCCGCGGCCACGCTGTCGCGGAAAGGCAAGTTCCATCCACGCACCGTGTAACCGCTCTAAGTCGGTCCGGATCGCACCGACGACGCCACCACCGCCACCGCGTCGTGAGCGGGTAGACATACGCGAGGCAAAAAGCCCGCGTACCGTAAACTTTCCTGCTTTTTCTCCGGGAACGTCAGGTCGAACGGGGCGTCACGTACCGAGCGCCGTCGGGCGGTCAGTTCCGGAACGGCGTCAGTTCCACGGCGCGAACCCGGGATCGACCTCGCGGTTCGTCTCCTCGATCGCGTCGATCGCGGCCACGTCCTCGTCGTCGAGGTCGACGAACAGCGACTCCCAGTTATCTCGGATGTGGGCCTCGCCCGTGGCCTTCGGAATCGCGGTGACGCCCTTCTCGCGCAGCCAGGCGAGGCTGACCTGCGCCTCGCTCGCATCGTGTTTCGCCGCGATGTCCTGGATCGCGGGCCGGTCGAAAACGGCGCCGCGGGCCAGCGGCGAGTACGCGACCACCTCGACGTCGCGCTCGTCGCAGGCCGCTCGCAGTTCCAATTGCGGAAGCAGCGGGTGAAGTTCGACCTGGTTCGCCAGGATCGGCGCGTCGCAACGATCGACTGCGTCGGCCACCTGCTCCGGGAGGAAGTTGCTGACACCCGCGTTCTCGATCAGCCCTTCGTCGTACAGTTCGTCGAGGGCGGCGAGCGTCTCTTCGGGGTCGTAGGTCCGCGCGGGCCAGTGGACGTACAGCAGGTCGACGTAGTCGACGCCGAGGCGATCGAGGCTCTCTCGAGCCGTCTCGAGGACGTCCTCGTAGGCGAGGTTCGAGATCCAGACCTTCGTCGCGAGGAAGACATCCTCGCGATCGACGTCGGCCCGCTCGATCCCGTCGCCGACGGCGACTTCGTTGTCGTAGACCTGCGCGGTGTCGATGTGCCGGTAGCCCGTCTCGAGCGCGGTTCGGACGCTCTTGGCGCACTGCTCCGGGTCGGCGTTTTGCCAGGTCCCCAGTCCGAGCATCGGCATTCCGTTCGCGGTCGGACACGCGTCCGCAGACGGTTCGTCTCCCATGTGCCACCGATCGGGGAACGATGCGAAAAGGGGTTGCGAAAGCGGAAGTCGAGTCGGGATCCGGTCCGCCAGCGGCGTCGGCTACGGATCAGGTACGACGATCTACCGGGATCGTCGACCGACGATATGGACGCTGTCGGTCCCTGAGTACCCGTGCTCGCGCGTCTCGTCTTTGTCCCAGCGCAACTCGCCCGTGGAGTCATCGCCGTCGAATCCGGTCTCGTCCGCCCGGAAGAACAACCAGACGGCGTTCGGTTGTTCGACGTGATCGACCGGGGTTGCGCCGCCGCCGTCGGCGACGCCGTCCGGCGACCCGAATCGGTACCGCAGATCCCGTTCCGTCGGATCGAACTCCTCGCCGTCGATCTCCGTCCGCCGGATCCGGACGGGAACGCGAGCGGGCGTATCGGGGTTGATCGCCCCCACGACGTCGACGTCGAGTTCGGACGGGAAGTGAGCGGCGGCGCCGCCGCTGAACGCCGCCACGCCGAGTCCGGCCGCAACCGCACCCGCGGTTCCGCGGAGAACGTCTCGGCGGTCGATCGGTCGAATCGGTTCGGTCTCACTCTCGTTTGGTCGTACCATATCCAGGCTGAAACGTCCACGATGCCCGGAATAGTCCTACTGGTACGGCTATCGAACGGGCCGGGGATGCGCCGTCGGACGCCGGACCGCGCTCGTCCGATCGGGCCGCGTCTCGGCGCTACTGGTACATCCGCAGCGGCTGCGCCTGAGAACTCTCGTCCTGACCGACCTGTTGCATCTGCTGGGCGAACTGCTCGCGCTTCTCCTTGATCTCTTCGGCCCGATCGAGCAGGTCCCGAACGTCGACCGAGAGGTCGGCGATCGGCGCGATGCCGTCCTCGAGCAGGACGCTCGCGGCCTCGGGGTCGGGAAACTGCGGGTTCGATTGGACGACCAGCCCGAAACTGTCGTGTCCGTCCTGTGCGGCCCGGTTGATGAGCGCGCCGGTCGGCCCGGTGACGACGCCGTCTTCCGGCGGGGCGGGGATGTCGTGGCGCTCGAGAGCCTCGCCCGCGTTCCCGGTTGCGACGCCGTAGACGTCGGGCCGGTCGTCCCGTTCGGCGGGGAGGCCACTGAGGTAGACCGGCGTCACCTGCCGAGAGACGATCCAACCCGTAACGCAGTTCGCCACCGTCTCGACCGCCTGCGAACTGATCGGCGTATCGCTCTGGAGCGCGAGCAAGTCGTCGTCTTCGCTGACGTAGATCCGCACGGGCGGGCGAACGGTCCGGTCGCCGCCGCGGTAGACGCCGACCTTTGGAAGCCCGTCACAGTCGACGCTGGCGTAGTGGCGCATCTCGAGTTCGTTCACGAGGTGGTCGGTCGCGAGCTTGCCGACGAGTCCGAGCCCCGGGAAGCCCTCGACGAGGATCGGGTCGTCGAGGTCCGCCTCGGGACCCCGTCGCTGGATACCTGCCATATCGAGACGGTCGCGAGGCAGCGTGATAAAAACACAGGCGACGGCGTCCGGAGCGATCGATCGGATCAGGAGCCGTCCCCGCTTCGAAACCCACAAGCGCCGGCCGTTCGAACTCGCGAGTAATGGAGCCACTCGAGCGGTACCGACCCGTCGTCGACGATTTCGAGGCGTTTCTCGCGGCCTGCGAGCGGGCGCTTGGCACCGCCGTTCGCGTGAACACGATCAAGGCCTCCGTCGATCGGACGCTCGCCGCGCTCGAGGAGGACGGCGTCGGCTACGAGCGGGTCGACTGGAATCCGCACGTGCTGCGCCTCGACACCGATTCGCCGGGATCGACGCGGGCCTCGTTCCACGGCTTCACCCACGGTCAGGAGGAGGTCTCCGCCGTCCCGCCGGTCGTCCTCGACCCGCAACCCGGCGAGCGCGTCTGGGACTGCTGCGCCGCCCCGGGCGGGAAGGCAACCCAGCTCGCGGCGCTGATGGACGATCGGGGAACCGTCGTCGCCAACGACAGCAACCTCGGGCGCATCTCGGCGCTGCGGTTCAACGCCGAGCGTCTCGGCGCGACGAGCGTCGCGGTGACGAACGAGGACGCGCGAAACTACTCGCTCTCCCGGTTCGACTTCGACGCGTTCGATCGAGCCCTCGTCGACGCGCCCTGTTCGTGTGAGGGGACGATCCGGAAGAACCCGGACGCGCTCGACGACTGGTCCGAGGGGCACATCTCGTCGGTGTCGGGAATTCAGAAGGGCATTCTCCGGCGGGCGATCCAGACGACCCGCGAGGGCGGCACGGTGGTCTACTCGACCTGCACGTTCGCGCCCGAGGAGAACGAGGCGGTCGTCCAGCACGCGCTCGACGAGGAGGATTGCCGCGTCGTCGACTTCGATCTCGACCTCGAGTACGCGCCCGGCCTCACCGAGTGGAACGGCGACGAGTACGACGAGAGCCTCACCAGGGCGGCCCGGATCTACCCCCACCACAACGATACGGGCGGGTTCTTCGTCGCGAAGCTGGAGGTGACCGCCTGATGGCCGACGGCGAGGACGCGATCGGCGGCGCGGATGCGACGGGCGAGGAGGGCCGCGACCTCGAGCAGAACGACGGCCAGCGGTTCGATCGTCTCCCCGAGACCCCCTCGGAGCGAACGGTCGAGGGGCGCGTCAGCCGCGCGGAGGTCGTCGACTACTTCGCCGATCGGTTCGGCATTCCACCCGAGACCTTCGACGGGCACACCTTCTGGGAGAAAGGCGCCGGCAAGATCTGGATCTACGCCGGGGACGCCCCGACGCCGCTGGAGATCGAGGCGATCGGGATGACCTGCCTCCGAACGCGCCAAGAACACTGGAAGCCGACGACGGACTTCGTCCAGCGCTTCGGCCGCCACGCCACGGAGTGCGTGATAGACCTCGATCGCGAGGCCGCGGCGCGGTTCGCCGCCGGCAAGGATCAGGAATTGGAGTGGGACGGCGACTGGGGGTATCTGATCGCCAGCCACGTCGTGGGCGGCGGGCTGGAACCGCTCGGCGTCGGCCTCTACCTGCACGGCGAACTGCGATCGGTGGTCCCAAAGGGGCGCCAGCGGGACCTGTAGCGACTCTAGAAGCGGGGTCCCGGACCGATCGGATTCGGCGCCAGCACACTGAAGTGGGCTTGCGCCCACTCTCTTGCATGAAAATCGTAGTCTACGGCGCGGGCGGCGTCGGCGCGTACTTCGGCGGTCGATTGGCGAATGCCGGCGCCGACGTACACCTGATCGCGCGAGGACCCCACCTCGACGCGCTCCGGGAGGACGGACTGAAGGTCGAGAGCATTCACGGCGATTTCGAGGTCGACCTCCCGGCGACGGACGACCCCGCCGAGGTCGGCGAGTGCGACGTCGTCCTGTTCTGCGTGAAGTCATTCGACACCGCCTCCGCAGCCCGCAGGATGGAGCCGCTGCTTGGAAAAGAGACGGCCGTGATCTCGCTCCAAAACGGAGTCGACAACGAGGAAAAACTCGCCGACGAGATCGGCCGCGAACACGTCCTGGGCGGCGTCACCTACATCTTCTCGACGATCGGCGAGCCCGGCACGATCGAACACACCGACGGGCCGGCGCGGATCGTCTACGGCGAACTCGACGGCGAACGGAGCGATCGCATCGAGCGTTTCCACGACCGTTGCGAGCGGGCCGACGGGATGGAGGGCGTCCTCTCGGCGGACATCTGGACCGACCTCTGGAACAAGTACGCGCTGATCGCCGCGGTGTCGAGCGTGACGGCGGCGATCCGCCTCCCGATCGGCAACATCCGCGAGGTCGACGAGTCGTGGGAGCTTTTCGTCGGCATTCTCGAGGAAGTACAGGAGGTGGCGGCCGCCGAGGGAGTACACGTCGCTGACGAGGTTATCGACAACTGGATCGCGTTCGCGCGCGACCTCGATCGCGACACGTACTCGTCGCTCCACTACGACATGACCAACGGCAAGCGAATGGAGGTCGACGCGCTCCAGGGAACGGTGGTCCGGAAGGCCGACGAGCACGGCGTCGACGCGCCCCGGACGCGGACGGTCTACTCGATCCTTCGCCCGTGGGCGGTGAAAAACGCCGGCGACTGAGTCGATCGAGCATCCGCGTAGCGCGTGCGGCTCAGTCGATCGAATACGCCGTCACGAAGCCGGGACGCGGTGACCGTCGCCAGTTGAGAACGGAACGCCGATCGGAAGCGTCGGCGGAACACCGGAGGAACGCCGGCGAGAGTCGCAGTTACGCTCCTCCAGAATCGTTCGTCTCTTCGGACGTGGAGTTGCCGCCGTCACCGTTCGCGCCGTCGTCCGAATCGACGCGTCGAGCGGTCGCCCGGAACAGGTTCAACTGCATGCTGAACACTTTCGCATCGGTTCCGAACCGATACCTCCCGCCAGTTTCCAGCGTCCCGCGGGTGAACACGAACGTCGTCGAGTGAACGCGCTCGTCCTCGGGCTCGGAGCGGACGACGTATCCCGTGTACTCGTCGGGTTGCGTCAAAACGGAAACCGTCTCGTCGTTCGGCAACCGGAGGAGTTGAACCGTCGTCGGCGCGGGAAGGCGATCGACGACGCGGACCGACAGCCCCGGGTTGAAATCCGGTAACGGCACGAGAACGAGCGGATCGGACTGTCGATCGACGGGTGCCGCGATCGCCGAGTCCGTCGAGTCGGCGGACGACGATCCCTCGGACGGTTCGGAGGTCCCGGTATCCAGCGCGGACGCACCGGCGGCGAGCGCGCCGGCGGCTATCACCCCCCGTTTCATCGCCCCGTTCGGGGTCCCATCCGTAGACGGTTGCGATTCGTCCTCCCTGTTCGCGTTTCGATCGGGTATCGGGTTCCGTTGGTTCATTCACATTTGCCCTCGTTGGTTGACGCCCGTATGGACAGAGAACACGGAGTAGTTGCTCTTTAACGCGTTCATCGGTCCCTCACGGTGTCCGAACCGAACTCGGCCGGGCGACGAAAAGCGGTCGAGTAAAAACAAGAATATACTGCGACTCCGACTATTCCAGCGACGTCTCGAGGAGATTCAGCGTCGTGCTGAACATCGACGCGTCGTCGCTGAGCGTTCCGCTGTCGTCCTCGCCCAAGCCACTGTCCTGGGTGAACAGGAGCGTCGTCGGGGCCAACGGTGGGTCGTCGCCGTTGTACCGGATGACGTGCCCGGTGTATTCGTCGGGTTGGGAGATCTCCGGAACGTTCTCCCCCTCGGTGGTCTGGAGAATGCTCACCGTCGTGCTCGTTTCGAGCTGCGAAACGACATTGAACTCCGCTCCGGCCTCGTAGTCGTACGCGAACACGAGCACTCGGGCATCATCATCATCATCTTGGACCATTATTGATCACCCTCGCTTTCGTTGAGGTTGCCATTGCTCTCGTTGAGGTCGCCGTTGCTCTCGTTGAGGTCGCCGTTGTCCTCATCGTCGGTTATTTCCTCATCACCGTTCGTGTCTCCGTTGTCGTCTCCGCCTCCGCCACCGTTCAGTGACGTAGTGAGGAGGTTCAGTTCGGAACTCAACACCGACGCGTCTTCGCCGGCCGTTCCGCTGTCGCCCTCGCTCAGCGTCGCACTGCGGACGAACATGAACGTCGTGATTCCCGACTGGGCTCCGATGTCGTACCGGATGATGTACCCGTTCCACTCGTCGGGCTGCGAAATCTCGTCGACGGTTTCTCCGTCGATCTGTAGTGTGTTGACCGTCGTGCTCGCTTCGAGCTGAGCGACAACGTCGAAATTCGCGCCGGGATAGTAGTTGTCCGCGAAGAACGCTGCTTCGCTGCTTTCATCCTGTGCGCCCGCCACGCCCGCGCCGATACTCGCCGTACCTAGCGTGAGCGCGCCGGTCGTAAGGGCACTCTTCGCCATAAACGACCGTCTCGATTCGCCTGTATGTTCCTGTTCGCTCATTCTCTCACGCCCCTAACGGGACGACGCAACCTTGATCGGATTCTTGAATAAACGCCCCCGACCGTTTCATCTCGTATCGGTTAATTTGTTCCGGCTGGGAGTATTAGCAAGTGATCGGTTTTGGTGTGGATTACGCGTAAGCAATTTGTCGTTCTCGCGAGTTTCCGATACTGACAGCTCCACCCGTGAAATGATCAATTCGTATTCGGTTACTCCGAAACTGTCGGGAGCGGAATGACATCAGCACCGTTCAGGCCCGAAAAACGGCGAATTGAACCGTGCAATCGGAAGCGCGTTCGCTGCGTACCGACGCGTCTCGTCCGATACGTTGGCACCCTGTGGCGACTGCTCCGTCGCTCTTGTCACGAGAAAAGCAGCTTTTCGCGGGAGTAATCGGCAGTGGGCGCGATCGATCGATCGCCGAGGGCCGCCTTCGTTACACCGGTCGAGTCGGTGACCCTACCAGTTGCGACCGGCGGGCGTCACAGCGTCGGAAATCGTCACGTTTCGAGCAAACAATCCGACCGTGACCGCGACGAGACGTGCCGCGACCTGATGGACGGATCTGGCGACAGTCACACTCCAAGAGAGAAGCGAGCGATAGGCCGAGAGATGCGGGTGGCGGTCGCGCCGTATTGTCACCGACCGATCGGTATCGCGACCGATCGGTATCGCGAACCGACGTCCGGGAGAACGCTCGAACGGACTGACCGCGTGCGGGCGATCTCGGCCGTCTCACGGGGTCAAGCGCCGTTCGAGCGAACTGGTCCAGCGAGATGGGCTCGAATCGCGCGCGCTCGATCGTCGCGTTCGACGACCGGAACCCGCGGATCGACGA
This sequence comes from Halosolutus gelatinilyticus, assembly GCF_023028105.1. Classification (NCBI taxonomy): domain Archaea; kingdom Methanobacteriati; phylum Methanobacteriota; class Halobacteria; order Halobacteriales; family Natrialbaceae; genus Halosolutus; species Halosolutus gelatinilyticus. The sequence goes on along the minus strand of NZ_CP095491.1, from coordinate 3,633,547 downwards.
TCAAACGACACCGGTCACCCGGATGACAGCGGCGGTAATTCGGTTTCGATCGATTCGCGACGGTCCTCGAGCCACTCCGGTACCACCAGCCGCTCGCCGAGTTCGTCGAGATCCTCGTCGACCGTGTATCCGGGATCCTCGGTGGCGTACTCGAAGAGGACGCCCTCGTACTCGCGGGCGTAGACCGATCGGAACCACTTGCGATCGATGATCTCCGTCGGTCGAAGGCCCCGGTCGATCAGGTGCTGGCGCCACTCGGCCTGGTCGTTCGACGTCACCCGAAACGCGACGTGGTGGACGGTGCCGGCGCCGGGAATCCCCTGCAGCCCCTGTGGATCGACCTTCAGATCGACGACGAACCCGAGGTCACCGGCGGCCTCGTACCGTCGTCGCGTCCCCTCGCGATCGGTTTCTTCGTATCCCATTGTTTCCAACAGCTCGCCGGTCGGATCGGCGCTCGTCAGCGAGAGTTCGACGCCGAAGAAGCCTCGGATCGCGTGCGCGTGGGGAACGGGACTCTCGGGCAGGTTCGCTGGCGGGGCGTCCGCTCGGGCGACCAGTTCCAGCGGCAGGCCGTCCGGATCCCGGAACCGGAGGACGGCGTCGCCGAACCGTTCGAACTGGTCCTCGGGGTCGGCGCCCGCCTCGTCGAGCCGGTCGGCCCAGTAGTCGATCGACCCCTCGGGAACGAGAAACGACACCGTGCTGACCTGTCCGGTTCCAACTCGGCCCAATCGGGCATCCTCGTACGGAAAGAACGTCATGCTCGTTCCCGGCGAGCCCTCGTGATCGGCGTAGAACAGGTGGTAGACGGACACGTCGTCCTGGTTGACGCTCCGTTTCACCAGTCGGAGGCCGAGCGTCTCGGTGTAGAACGCGTGGTTCTCGCCGGGATCGCTGGCGATCGCGGTGACGTGATGGATGCCGAGGATCGGGTCTGGCATACCCGATCGTACGCCTCCGCCCCGAATAACGCTGTGGCCGCCGGCGGGGAGCACGGGTCGAACTTCTCGCCGGGCCGAACGTCACTCCCGATCGACGAGCGTTCCCCCGGCGAGGCCTTCCCACTCGACGCGGTAGCCCAGCCGGGAGAGCACCGCGCTCGCGTCGTCGAAGCCGTGGCGGTCGAGTACGTCCTCGGCGTCGGAGAGGGACATCCCGGTCTCGATCTCGTCGGCGAGCGCGTCGAGTACCGCCGGACGAACGAGGGTTCGACCGACCCGATCGTGCGCCGGAAAGGCGACGTCCGCGAGGGCGTCCTCGCTCACGCCGCGGCGAGCGGCGATCGATTCGAGCGAGACGACGTCCGCCTCGGGGCGGAGTTCGTCGGGAAGGCCGGCCGCGCTCTCGGCGACGAGTTGACGCTCGTACTCCCGGAGGACGTCGGCGACGTCTTTCACTCGGACGGTCCCCGAGTACGGGATCGCCCGGAAGTCGGTCGCGGCGATCTCCTCGCCGACGCCCAGCGACTCGTCGACGGCGACGATCAGTTCGACGTCCTCCAACCCCTCGAGTTGACCGAGTTTCTTCTCGACGTATTCGGGCGTCCAGAACCCCATGATCTCGAAGTACACCCGAAAATGCCCGTGCTTGTATTCGAACGCAAAATCGGGGATCATCACGCGCGTGCCCGTCGCGAGCGGTTCCGGCTCCCGGACGAGGCTCCAGTCGAGATCGAGCGTCGAAAATCGCCCGGCGAAGTCGGCTTCGACGCTGCTGTCGAACGACACGTCCGCGACGGGATCGGCGTCCGGCACCCGGATCGGATCTTCGGAGGAGAGGTCGAGCCTGCGCTCGGTACCCCGATCGTCGATCGTCGCCTCGAGCGTCCACGCGTCGGTCTTGGCGATCGTCCGCAGGAGTCGGGCGAATCGCGTGCCGTACCGTCGGGTCGCCCGGAAGAGTCGCGTCGGACCGGTGACGACGATCTCGCGCTCCGTGGGTCCGCTTGCGACTTCGCTCTCGTCGAGTTTCCGGATCTCGTACATCAGGCGCAGGCGTTTGATCGCCGAGACGAGCGCCTTCGGATCGCTCGACCGGACCCGGATTTCCGTCGCGTCGAACAGCGCCGTCTGCGCGAGCGAGAGGTTGTACTGGGCGACCAGGTCGTCGGGGTCCCAGCGCGGATCGACCGATTCGAGCACCTGCCGTTCGTCGAGGTCGGCGTACAGCGCCGCGGCGAGTGCGGCCGGCGTACAGCCGACCGAGTCGCTCGCTCGATCCAGCGCCGCCCCCCGTTCGGCTTCCGTGACGACGCCGACCGCTTCCCCTGCCTCGAAAGCGGCCCGTCGCGCCCGCTCGGGATCGATCGCGGCGTCCGTTTCGAACGTCGACTCCCGATCGATCAGCGCGGCGAACCCGCGGACGAGTTTGAAGTCGTCCGCGTCGCGCTCCAGATCGGTGAGCGCGTCCTCCAGATCGGCCCGGGGTTCGCCGACGTGGCCCTGGAAGGTGCCGATGACGCGGGCGGCGAGCGGCCGATGTTCGCGCCCGGCGAACTGGGGGTGGTAGCCCCCGCCGGCGCGCGAGACGCGGAGCAGGTCCTTCGTCAGCATCTACGTCGAACACGGGGCGGCGACGTCAAAAGCCCCTCGCACCGTTCGGGACTGCTCTCGGCGACGGCTCCCGACGGGATCAGCGCCGGATCGGTCGGTTGAACTCCCGGTCAAGCACGGATGTTACGGTTCGCCGACCGGTAGTCTCAGTATGGCCGACACGCTCCGTATCGATTACGAGAGTCACAATGGCGTCCGGGAGTTGATCGACTGTCTCCGCTACACGCTCGAGGGGATCAGCCTGAACTTCGATCGGTGGGGCGAGCGTTACGTTTCGGGCCCGGGGATATACGTCGCCGTCGTCACGGGCCCGTCGGTCGCCGCCTTCGCCGATCCCATGGGACGCAACAAGTGGCCGATCGATCGCTGTCGGGAGATTCCCGGCCACATCCAGAGCTTTTTCGAGACGGCACAGGAGGTCGCGCTGAGTCGCGACGGTGCCGTCGTCATCAGCATCGACGGCGTCGTACAGGAGCAGATGGTCAGGTTCAACGACATCATGCCCGGCGAGCGCGACGACATCTCGGAGCAGACCGACGACTACGAGGACTGGATGGGATCGCGCCACATGAGCGCGCTGGACACGTCGCGGCGGCCGAACGTGGTCACGACGCTGACGCTGAGCGAGGAGAGCGGCCGCGTGACGATCTTCGAGAGCGGCTCGTTTGACTCGTACGACCGATCGGAACTTGGCGGCGTGTGGAACGTGGACGGCGAATCGTACGTCTGACGCCGTCGAACCGAAGGTCGCCGCCCCGTCGCAGGAGGTCGGAATCGTCCCCAACCGAACGCTCAGGCGGGGACGTCCTTCGGATTCCGACCCCAGTGGCGGTGCTCGGCGATCGCGTCGACGAACCGCTCCGCGAACGCCTCGAGATCGTCGCCGTGACTCGTCACAACGCCGTCGCTCGAGATCGTCTCGCCGTTGGCGGCGATCTCGACGTCCGGAAGTTCTACCGCCTCGAGCAGTTCGGTTCCCTCGCCGATCGCGGCGATCGGCTTCTTGTGCTTGAACGCCTCCGCGACGAAGTGTTTTGCGTCGCCCTGGTCCAGGAGGGCGTCGACGTGGTCCTCGCCGCCGGGGACGAACACGGCGTCGAACAGCACGGACTCGGTCGTCACGTGGCTCTTGTCAGCCTCGACCGCGTCGCCGGCTTCGGACTCCTTGTCGCCGAGGGCTTTAGAGACGACCTTCACGCGCGCGCCCTCGTCCTGCAGCGTCGATCGAACCGTTTCGAGGTGGTCGCCGTCGAAGCCATCGTCGACGAGGATCGCGATCTTCCGCGTCTCGATCGTGTCGGCGTCGCGGCGTCCCTCGATGCTGAGCGCAGGGTCCTCGGCGTCGTGGGTCGACATCTCGTCGCCGGGCACCTCGGGCGGTTCGACGCCGATTCCCTCCGCGACCCGCTTTGCGAACTCGTGGTCGACGTTGTTGAACAGGTCGTAGACCATCCGCTCGCGGATCTCCATTCGGTCGACCTTTCCGAGTTCGAAGTGGGCGGCGTCGACGATGTTCTGTTCCTCGGCGTCGGTCATGCTGTTCCAGAACAGCCGCGCCTGCTCGAAGTGGTTCTGGAAGCTCTCGCTGCGGTTGCGGATCTTCTCGCCCGAGATCTTCTCGGCGTAGTGTTCGTAGCCGCCCTCCTCCTCGGGAACCTCCCGCGGATCGTCGTCGCCGATCGAGTTGGGCTTGTAGGAGGCCTTGCCCTGGTTGATCTCTTGGCGCATGAAGCCGGCGCGCTGGTTGTTGTGCCGCTCGGCGATCGGCCGGTTGATCGGGATCTCGTCCCAGTTGGCGCTCCCGAAACGGTTGAGCTGGGTGTCCTGGTAGGAGAACAGCCGGCCCTGCAGGAGCGGATCGTTCGAGAAGTCGATGCCGGGAACGACGTTTCCGGGGTGGAACGCGACCTGCTCGACCTCCGCAAAGAAGTTGTCCGGCGTCTCGTTTAAGACCATCCTGCCGATCGGTCTGACGGGGACCTCCGTCTCGGGGACGATCTTCGTCGGATCGAGCACGTCGAAGTCGAATTCCGCGGCGTCTTCCTCGTCGAAGAGCTGGACGCCGAGTTCCCACTCGGGCTCGTACCCCTCCTCGATGACGTCGTAGAGGTCCATCCTGTTGAAGTCGGGGTTCTTGCCGGCGATTTTCTGCGTCTCGTCCCAGACGAGTTGACTGGTGTCGAGCTTCGGCGTCCAGTGGAACTTGACGAACGTCGCGTCGCCGTCGTCGTTGACCAGCCGGAACGTGTGGACCCCGAACCCCTGCATCATCCGATACGCCCGGGGGAGGGCGCGTCCGGAAAGGACCCACATGATCATGTGCGTGATCTCCGGTTTCAGCGAGGCGAAGTCCCAGAACGTGTCGTGGGCCGCGGAGGCCTGGGGGGTGCCGTCGTCGGGCTCCGGTTTGATCGCGTGGACCAGGTCCGGGAACTCCATCGCGTCCTGGATGAAGAACACGGGGATGTTGTTCCCCACGAGATCCCAGTTACCCTCCTCGGTGTAGAACTTGGTCGCGAAGCCGCGGACGTCCCGGACGGTGTCGGCCGAGCCGCGCGAGCCGACGACCGTCGAGAAACGGGTGAACACGGGCGTCTTCCGACCGGGATCCTGCAGGAACGAGGCCTTCGTCAGTTCGGAAACGTCGTCGTACTCCCCGAGATCGGGGTCCTCGTAGGGCTGGAAGTAGCCGTGAGCACCCGTCCCCCGGGCGTGGACGACCCGTTCCGGGATCGACTCGTGGTCGAACTGGGTCATCTTCTCCCGGAAGTGGAAGTCCTCCATGATCGTCGGGCCGCGCTCGCCCGCCGTCAGGGAGTTGTCGGTATCGTCGATCTTGACCCCGTGGTCCGTCGTCAACGCCTCTTCCTCCGAACTCTCCCGCACGGTATCGAGTTGCTCCCGTTTGCTGTTCTCGTCGACGTCGTCTCCGTCGCCGCTGGTGCCGGTTCGACTCGATTCGGAACTCGGCTGCGAGTCATCCGCGGTACCGCCGTCGGTTGCGTCCGGTCGATTCTCTCCGTCGTCCGCGTCGTGAGTGTCCTCTGGCATCGTTCGAAACTCGTAGTTGGTCGAATCGTCCAGCGCAGGCCCAGCGAGCCGGGAAATCGCCGCGCGTTCGATCGGTCGACGATCGCCCGAAACGCTTCGATCGGACGGCCTTGCCGGTCGGAATCGGCCGGCACGATCTCTGCCCTGCATTCCGAACGGAATCGTCGTCCGGAGTGAACGTGACCGGTGTGATCTATCCTCCAGAATGAGCGGCCTAAACGTCACCCCGTTCGTCGCAAGGGCAGCAGATCGGAGTCGGCGATCATCGACCGGTTCTCAGCGCTCGGTCCCCGTATTCACCCCGGCATCGACGACCGTTCCGCCGGAATAGATGCGGCTCAGATCCCGGAGGACGACGATCCGGCCGCCGGACGCCTCGCGGACGGTCCCGATCGAGAACGCTACCCCCGACGGCGCTCGGCGACGCGTTCCTCGCTGGTATCTGTGGCGACGACCTCGTAGAGGGTCGCGTGAGTGCCGTCGTCGGTTGGCCGGAGGATCCGGCCGAGCCGCTGGCGGTACTCGCGACCGCTGCCGCTGCCCGAGAGGATGACGCCGACGCTGGCTTCGGGGACGTCAACGCCCTCGTCGAGGACGTTCGAGGTCGCGATCCGGGTGTAGGTCCCCTCCCGGAACCGCGACAGAACCTCGCGTCGTTCCGCCGCACCGGTCTGGTGGGTGATCGTCGGGATCAAGAACCGCTCGCTGACGTCGTAGGCGAGGTCGTTGTGCGCCGTGAAGACGATCGTCCGATCGTCGCGGTGGTCGTCGAGGATCCCTTCGAGGGCCTCGATCTTCGCGTCGCTGCCGTACACGATCTCGCGGGCGCGCTGGCGGGCCAGCAGTGCCTCGCGAGCCTTCGGATCGGAGCCCGATCGCTTCACGAGTTCCTGGTAGTCCGACCCGCTGCGCATGTCGATGTTCGATCGCGCCAGGTAGTTCGTGAACACCTCCTGATTGTACCGGTAGGCCTCGCGCTCCTCGGGCGTGAGCGACACCTCGAGTCGCTTGATCTCGTACGGCGCCAGGTGCTCGCCCGCCAACTCGTCGGGTTCGATCCGGGAGACCACGGGGCCGACGATCTCCTCGACGACCTCGTGGGCACCGTCGGGCCGTTCGAACGTCGCCGTCAGGCCCAGACGGGTGGGCGCGGCGAGCAGTCGGGCGATCTCTCGGAACCCCTCGCCGCCGAGGTGGTGCACTTCGTCGAAGATCACCAGGCTGAACCGATCGCCGACCGCATCGGCCTTCAGGTACGCCGAGTCGTACGTCGAGACGGTGATCGGCTCGACGCGCTGCTCGCCGCCGCCGAACCGACCGATCGGCCGGTCGAACTCCGTTTCGAGTTCCCGCTGCCACTGGTCGAGCAGGTCGATTGTCGGGACGACGACGAGCGTCGGGACGCCGAAGCGCTCGATCGCCTTCACCCCGATGACCGTCTTGCCGCTCCCGGTGGGTAGTTCGAGGATGCCCGCTGGCGCCCGATCGATCGAGCCCGCGGGTTCCGCGGCGGAAACGTCGGCCCACCGATCGGTTTCCAGCCACGCGTTCAACGCCGTCCGCTGGTACTCGCGGAGTTCGTAGTCCGAATGGAGCGACGGCAGGCCGTCGCCGACGTCGACTCGATCGTTGATCGTTGCGTTCGACTGGGTCAGGGCGGATCGAAGGACCGCGTAGCGAAACGCGGGCGCCCGCCAGCCGCCGGTCCGCGGATCAGGTTCGAGTTCGGGGACGCGCTCCCGGAGCGTCGTTGTGAGCCCGTCGTCCGAACCGTCGTCGAAGCCGTCGAGTCCGTCGATGCGGATCGTCCCCTCCTCGTAGCGGAGTTCGATCGTCCGCGAGCCGAGATCGCGTTCCGAAGCCACGATCGATAGTCGGGCCAGGACGCACAAATACTGTCGGGTCCGCTATTCTCGGCGGTCACGGTAGTTCGCAACGGTCACGATTACGGACAGACGATCGACCCGACAGGGCGTACCTCAACCCTTTTATTATCGCTGTTCGTTGACTGCCACATGAGCGAAGACGAGGGCACGAACGCGTCCGCCCAGGGTGTCCCGTCCGAGGAGCAATCCGACGACGGCGATGCGGCCGACGTCGCGACGGAGGGGACGGCGGCGGACGGATCGGAATCGGAGACGGACGCCGACGCCGCCGACGAATCGGCCGGAGAGGAGTCGGACGCCGAGCGAGCGGCCGACGACGAGGAATCCGAACTTCCCGATCCCCCGGAGACGAGCGAGGACATCCAGGAGATCCTGGATCGCGTGACCGAGTTCGACGACGAACTCGCCCACCGGGTCAACGCTATCGTTGAGGAGGCGCGAAACCTGAACGGCACCGTCGCCCACCAGCGCGAGGAACTCGAGGACCTCACCGAGCGCGTCGAAGCGCAGGCCGAGACGATCGAGGAACTCCACGACGAACTCGAGGCTCACCGGGAGGCGCTCGGCGAGCGCGACGAGCGACTCGAGGAGTACGAGGAGGAGGTCGCGGACCTGAAAAGCCGCCTCAAGCGCAAACAGGCGGACTTCCAGAACTACAAGAAACGGGCCAAAAAGCGCCAGCAACAGATCAAAGACCGGGCCACCGAGGATCTCGTCGAGCGGCTCATCGGCGTCCGCGACAACTTAAAGCGCGCCCTCGGCGAGGACAGCGAGGACGTCGACAGCCTCCGGGAGGGGATCGAGATGACGCTCCGGGAGTTCGATCGCATCCTCGAAGACGAGAACGTCTCCGAGATCGATCCCGGTCCCGGCACCGAGACGGACCCGCAGCGCCACGAGGTCATGATGCGCGTCGACAGCGATCAGCCCGAGGGGACGATCGCCGACGTCTACACCCCCGGCTACGAGATGGGCGAGAAGGTCATCCAGAACGCGCAGGTGACGGTTTCGAACGGGGAACTCGCCGACGGGGAGGGAGACGCCTCGGACGAGGAGGGCGAGTCAGGCGATGACGCGGGCGACGAATCCTCGGACGAGACGACCGAGTCCGAATCGGACGACGCCGAATCCGACGCGGACGGCGACGGAGACGAAGTCGGCGAGAACGCTTCCGCCGAGAACGACGAGGAAGCGGAAGCGATCGAACTCGGCGGCGAAATTGCGAGCGACGACGCCGACGACGAGTGAGCGATCGGGCGATCGGCCGGTCCGGCGTCGCCCGCTGAACTACCGTTTAGCGCCCGATCAGTGCACGGTACTCGTGTTTCTCCAGTCGAGGACCCATGTGATTTTTCTGTTACGTGCAGATGAATGGTATAACACATTAGATCGAGAACCATCTATATTTTGTTAATGTCTGTTAAGTGGGAATTCAAACTCCTCGAATACCATAACACGACAGTAGCTTTTTTGCCAGCAGCCCTTTAGCGACAGCATGGTTCATAACCTCGATGACGTTGACCGAGGTATTCTCCATGCACTCCAGGCGGACGCACGAGAAGCGACTGCCGCAGATATGGCCGACATGGTTGAAACCTCGGCCAGCACAGTCCGAAATCGCATCGACTACCTTGAAGAGGGCGTGATTCGCGGTTACCATCCTGAGCTCGATTACGAGGAGGCAGGGTTTGAGCTCCACCTGTTCATCGTGTGTCGAGCGCCGACTGCAAAACGAACCGAATTGGCGAAGAAGGCGTTAGAACTTCCCGGCGTAGTCAGCGTCCGTGAACTGACAACCGGCGCCCACAACATCCACATCGAGGTGGTGGCTGTCGATTCCGATGCAGCCGATGAGGCCCGCGTTGGAATCGAGAATGTCACTGATCTCGAAATCGAGTCCACACAGATTATCAATAATCTTCACGTTCAACCGTTCAACCACTTCGGCAAGGATGTCATCAAGGATTGACTGTTTGGAGTGAATATTTTTATATATCCTGTGGAATAAACAGACATGGTCGATAAAGCACAGTAATCCACAGGATTAATCCTCTTCAACGAAAAAGGAGGGTAGTGAAATCACCACTGGTCGGAGCTGAGATTGTCGAGCAAATCGCCGAACGCGAAGGCGTTGATCCGATCGATCTCGACGTCCTACTGTATGATGTGATCGATCCGGATGCGCTCGAAGCCCTCACAAACGGTACCGGCGATCGACAGACGCAGGCAATCCTCCGTGTGGAGTTTACGTACTACGGGTACGCAGTCACCGTAGACGGGAACGGGAAGGTTAGCATCGACGAGCAGCCAACGGAAGCGAAAACAGACGAGTCATCGAGGAAAGAGTCAGAAACGACTGATCAAGCGTAACTGCGGATTCATTCGCTTTTCGACTGGATGCTGTGTAATCCCGAGCGTATTGAGGTTCGGCTTCCACAGTGTCCTTCCGTGCAGGGGCCCTTATAGCATATGTGACTGGGCATTCCCCAAAAGCGGATGTGGCGGAGCACATTGGCCCGGACGAGCAATCGCTCGATGCAGTTTGCGACCTCCTCGCCAATCAGCGCCGCCAGTACGTCCTCGCGTGCCTGATAGACCACACACAGGCAATAGCGCTGACCAATCTGGCCGAGAATGTTGCTGTCCGCGAGAACGAGAGACCGCGTACAGAGATTCCAAAAGAGACAGTCCGGACGATCTCTACGTCGCTCTATCATGCTCATATTCCAAAACTGGTGGATGCAGGAGTCGTTGAATACGATCAGGACCGTGATCTGGTACGGATATCGGAAACAACACACCTGGTCGAACGCGTTCTCTCCCTCGCCGCAACTGACAGAGGAGAAGAATAATCTCCTGCCCCGTGTCCATCGATTCGTTCCTGTTTCTAGACAGTATTTAATAGGTACGCTATGTATTCAGCACGGCTCTGCCAAAATAACATCTATATGATAGGAATGCCGGTGTTAGGTTCGCATCTCCACGTACCGAATTCACCACAGATTCCATTCCGAAACTTGAGTGATAAACCGCACCGCCAGCCGCTGTTAGCGTTCGAATTTCACCGCCAATGGATGGGACTAACGAGCAGCAGTACTCTGGAGTCATCGATCGCGCTTCGGGACCACCCAACCGTCCTCTCTTGAGCTGTTTCACGCCGATCGCCGGAACCCGATCGAACGCGCGACCGAGCTATAAAACCAAGTGCAGTGAAATTCTGTGGTAAGCTTTAAACCAAAGTGCGCGCAACAGATTTCCTGATGGCGAGCAACAAGATTCTCGGAATCGACCTCGGGACGACGAACAGCGCGTTCGCCGTGATGGAAGGCGGTGATCCGGAGATCATCGTCAACGCCGAGGGAGAACGGACGACGCCCTCCGTCGTCGCGTTCACCGACGACGACGAGCGACTCGTCGGGAAACCGGCGAAGAATCAGGCGGTTCAGAACCCCGAAAAGACGATCCAGTCTATCAAGCGCCACATCGGCGAGGAGGACTACACCGTCGAGGTGGACGACGAGGAGTACACGCCCGAACAGATCTCGGCGATGATCCTCCAGAAGATCAAGCGCGACGCCGAAGACTACCTCGGTGACGAGGTCGAGAAGGCCGTCATTACGGTCCCCGCGTACTTCTCCGATCGACAGCGCCAGGCGACCAAGGACGCCGGCGAGATCGCTGGCTTCGAGGTCGAGCGCATCATCAACGAGCCGACCGCGGCGTCGATGGCCTACGGCCTCGACGACGACGAGGACCAGACCGTCCTCGTCTACGACTTAGGCGGCGGAACGTTCGACGTTTCGATCCTCGATCTCGGCGGCGGCGTCTACGAGGTCGTCGCGACCAACGGCGACAACGACCTCGGCGGCGACGACTGGGACCACGCGATCATCGACTGGCTCGCCGACGAGTTCGAGGCCGAACACGGCATCGACCTCCGCGACGATCGCCAGGCGCTCCAGCGGCTCAAAGACGCCGCCGAGGAAGCCAAGATCGAACTCTCCTCGCGCAAGGAGACGGAGATCAACCTCCCCTTCATCACGGCGACCGACGACGGCCCGATCCACCTCGAAGAGAGTCTGACCCGCGCGAAGTTCGAGTCGCTCACCTCGGACCTCATCGATCGCACCGTCGAGCCGACCGAACAGGCCCTCGAAGACGCCGGCTACGACAAGGACGACATCGACGAGGTTCTCCTCGTCGGCGGTTCCACCCGGATGCCCCAGGTCTCCGAGAAGGTCGAGGAGCTGACGGGCAAGGAGCCCCAGAAGAACGTCAACCCCGACGAGGCCGTCGCGCTCGGCGCGGCGATCCAAGGCGGCGTCCTCGGCGGTGAGGTCGACGACATCGTCCTACTTGACGTCACGCCCCTCTCGCTCGGAATCGAGGTCAAGGGTGGCCTCTTTGAGCGCCTCATCGAGAAGAACACGACGATCCCGACCGAGGAGTCGAAGATCTTCACCACCGCCGCGGACAACCAGACCTCCGTGCAGGTGCGGGTCTTCCAGGGCGAGCGCGAACTGGCCGAGAAGAACGAACTACTCGGCGAGTTCCACCTGACCGGCATCCCGCCGGCGCCCGCCGGGACGCCCCAGATCGAGGTCACCTTCTCGATCGACGAAAACGGCATCGTGAACGTTTCCGCGGAGGACAAGGGCACCGGCGAGAGCGAGGAGATCACGATCGAGGGCGGCGCCGGTCTCTCCGACTCGGAGATCGACCGTATGCAGCGTGAGGCCGAGCAGCACGCCGAAGAGGACAAGAAGAAGCGCGAGCGGATCGAGGCCCGCAACACGGCCGAGGCGACGATCCAGCGCGCCGAGACGCTCTTGGAGGAGAACGACCAGGTCGACGACGACCTCCGCGACGACATCGAGGCCGCGATCGAGGACGTCGAGGAGACGATCGACGACTCGGACGCCGACGCCGAGGACATCGAGGCGTCGACCGAGAACCTGAGCAAGGAGCTCCAGGAAATCGGCAAGCAGGTCTACCAGCAGGCCGGCGCTGCGGACGCCGGCGGCGCGGCCGGTGCTGGTCCCGGCGGCATGGGCGGCGCCGGTCCGAACCCCGGCCCGGGCGGCGCGACCGGCGGTGCCGCTGACGAGGGCGAAGAGTTCGTCGACGCGGACTTCGAGGACGTCGACTTCGGCGACGAGGACGACGTCGACGAATAACGGGTCTTCGGCTCGTCGGACGTAGCCCGACGACGTCGACGGAAACGTGGACTGAACAGGCGAGTCCGATACCCGCTCGCCTTGTGGTTTGACATATTCGTATATCCGAGTGAGCGACGCGAGCGAACCCGAGCGGAAAAAGGTGCGTGCGAGAACGTTCGTTTCAAGTGGCTCAACCGAGTACCAGCCCACAACGAATGAGCGAGGATTTCTACGACGCTCTTGGCGTGAGTCGTGACGCCTCCGCCGACGAGATCAAACAGGCCTATCGAAAGAAGGCTACGGAGTACCATCCGGACGTCAGCGACGACCCGAACGCCGAGGAGAAGTTCAAGAAGATCCAGAAGGCAAAGCAGGTCCTTACCGACGAGGAGAAACGCCAAGCATATGATCGGATGGGGCACGATCGGTACGAGCAGGCCGAGAAGCACGGCTTCGACGCCGGCGGAGGCGGCGCCGGCGGCATGGGCGGCGACCCGTTCGGCGGAATGGGCGGTGGCATGGGCGGCGGCCTCGGAGACATCTTCGAGCAGGTCTTCGGCGGTGGCGGCGGCCGCGGGCGAAGTCGCCCGCGAAAGGGACGAGACCTCCGGACCGAACTCGAGATTGACCTCGAGCAGGCCTACGAGGGCGTCGAGAAGCAGTTCACCGTCGAGCGGCCTGAAGCCTGCGACGTCTGCGGCGGCGAGGGCCATCCGCCGGACGCGGACGCCCGGACCTGCCCCGAGTGTCAGGGTCGCGGCCAGGTGACGCAGGTTCAACAGACGCCGCTCGGACGCGTCCAGCAGACGACCACCTGCCGCCGCTGCGAGGGCGACGGAACCCTCTACTCGGAGACCTGCGGCGAGTGTCGCGGCCAGGGCTACGTCCGCAACGAGGCGACGCTGACCGTCGACGTCCCCGCCGGAATCCAGGACGGCCAGACGCTCCGGATGGAGGGCGAAGGCGCGCCGAGCCCCGAGGGCGGTCCCCACGGCGACCTCCTTATCGACGTGACGATCGCCGAGCACGAGGAGTTCGAGCGCGAGGGCGACGACCTCCGGTACCGGCTCCCGATCTCGTTCCCGCAAGCGACCTTCGGCGACGCGGTCGAAGTGCCGACCCTCGACGGGGCCGTCGAGTTCGACGTTCCGAAGGGAACCCAAAGCGGCGAGACCTTCCGCCTGTCGGGGAAGGGGATGCCGCGTCTCCGCGGCCGCGGCCGCGGCGACCTCTACGTCCAGGTGCAGGTCGTCACCCCCGAATCCTTAAACGAGGAACAGCGCGAAGCCCTCGAGGCGTTCGCCGAAGCCGGCGGCGACGAGATCGAGGTCAAGGACGGGTTCTTCGAGAAGATCAAGCGCGCCTTCTGAGCGCGATCGGAGGCGCTCCTCGCTCCGGTTTCGTTTGGTCCGCGGTTCGTCGCTCGATCCGCCGATCGTCCCTCGGTCGACGGATCGACGTTCGGCGCGTCGTTGTGCCGCCTCGAGACGCTAGTTCCGGAAATACGACCGTGACGGCCGTTCGGCGATCGGCCGCGAGTCGGCGGGCTTTTTTCGGCCGGTTCCCGATGACGTCGTATGAACGCGGCGACAGTCGACGACCTGCTCGCGCGGGAGCGGCGCGACGATCGGACGGCGCTCGTCGACGCGACCGGACGGGAGTACGACCGTCACTGGCTGTGTACGACCTCGTGGAAGGCGGGCAACTTCCTGCGACACGCGGGCGTTCGCGAGGGCGTCACCGTCGGCGTCGCAGGCGAGGGGCCGCTGGCGCTGCTCGCCTGCTTCGGCACGACACTGCTGGAGGGGACGACGTGGTTCGATCCGCCGACCGCGCTCTCGGACGTCGACGACGTTCGGGCGATCGTCGCCCCCGTCGACGACCTCGACGGCTACGACCTCCCCCGCGGGGCCCAGCGGGTCGGCTACGGGGACGCGCCCGACGACCCGGGCGTCCACCACTTCGATGCCGGCCTCTGGAGCGAGAATCCGTCGTTTCCGCCGCTCTCGATCGATCCCGAGACGGATTTGCTGGCCGACGGCGATCGAACGCTCACTCACGAGACGGCCCTCGACTCGGCCGGGACGATCGTCGACGAGTACGGGCTCGAACGGGGCGATCGGGTCGTCGTCCGTGCGCCGCTGTCGGATCCCCGGACCGTCGTCGCGGGTGTAATCGCCCCGCTGCTCGCCGAGGGTCCGATCGTGCTCGCCGCGGACGTGGACGAACGGGACGAACGGGACGATCGGGGCGAGTTCGCCGTCGTGGGTGATGCGGATCGGTCGGTCCCCGAAGCGACGCGAATCGATCTCGAGAAGATTCGAACGAAGTAGGGCCGGATGCTAGCCGCGGTCGGCCGCGACTTCGAAGACGGGATTAGCGCCCGAGGATCGTCTTCCAGCCGCGCTTTCGTCCGGTGCCGGCCGCGAGCCCCTCGAGCTTTCGCAGGGTCTTTTCCTCCTGCTCGAGGTTGGCTTCGAGCGGTGCCGTCGCGTCGTCGCCGAGGCCGGCGCGGTCGGCCGTCAGCAGCAGCCCCTCGTAGCTGGTGATCTCGATCCGCTCCGTCATCGTGGCCGCGGTCAGGTAGTGGAGGTTCCGGGGGCCGGCGCTTCTCGCCCGATCGTCGAACTCCTCGGTGTCCGCCAGCAGGCCGTCGACGATCGGATTTGCCCGCCGTTCGGGCTCCCGATCCAGCGCCGCGAACGCCTCCTCGACGCGTCGGACCTGGGTTTTCGTCTCGGTTTGGTGGATCGCGAACCCCTTACTGAGGTTGTCGTTCGCGGCTCGTCGCGACAGGTCGTCGAGCGCGTCGACCAGTTTCAGCTCCATATCGTAGACGGCGGCGAGGTCGTGGACGAACTGGTCGCTGAAGTTTCGGATCTCCGGCGAAGGCATACTCACGGTTTCGCGGGATGTTTCGACGAGCGCTCACAAAGCCCTTTTTCGGTCGTGAGAGACGGTCGCGGGAGGCGAAACGATCGTCCGGGGCGTTCGTCGGCGGTCACCGGCTGCCTCGCCGATCGTCGACGGCGTCCGCGCGGTGGTTCCTCGCGAACCACCACCGGAGCAGTCGCTTCCCCGGCTCTGAGGTGGCGGCGCGGACGCCCGTGTAGAGGAGCGGGGTCCGCCACGAGTCGGGGACCGCAGCGGCGACGGCGGCGCCGACTTTCGCCGTCCAGCCGACCGAGTACCGCCGCTTCGGGCGCTCGCTGGTCGCCGCTTCGAGGATCGTCTCGGCGACGGTCTCGGGCGAGGCGATTCCCGGCCCGCCGCTCTTGATCGTGTGCAACAGTTCGTGCAGCTCGTAGAGGTCGGTGTACGCCGCGCCGTGGTCGACGTCGACGAGTTCCTCGCGCGTCCGATCGTAGTGGCGCGTCGCGACGACCGTCGGTTCGACCACGACGACGTCGATCCCCGAGTCGCGAACCTCCTGTCGAAGGGCCTGACTGGTGGCCGCGAGCGCGGCCTTGGAGCCGCTGTAGACGCCGGTTCCGGCGATCGGGAACCGATCGGTGATGCTCGTGACGTTGACGATCCGCCCCGACCCGCGCTCGCGCATGTGCGGTAGGGCGGCCCGGATCAGCCGGTGCGGGCCGAAGACGTTCACCTCGTACTGCTCGCGGACGTCGGCGATCGGCACGTCCTCGATCGGCCCCATCTGGCTGAAGCCGGCGTTGTTGACGAGGCAGTCGAGTCGGCCGCGCTCGGCGACGATCCGCTCGACCACCCGATCGGCGTCCTCGGTCGAGGTGACGTCGAGCCGATCGATCGCGGCGCCCGCCGCCTCCAGGTCGCGCAGGTCGTTCGGGTCGCGGGCGGTCGCGTAGACGATCCAACCCTCGTCGAGGAAGGCGCGGGCCGTCGCGCGTCCGATCCCCGACGAGCAGCCGGTGACGAGGATCGTGGGTGCCGGTCGTTCGGCGGGGTTCCGCCGGAAAGAGCGGTCGCTCCGGGCGGATCGACGCTCGGAAACCTCGGTCGCCGGTGCAGGAGTCACGGTTCGCTCACCCTACTCGAGCGCCCGGCGGAGTCCGGTCTCGATCCGGTCCGCGTCGGGCAGGTAGGCGTCCTCGCGAGCGAACAGCGGCACGGGCACGTCGTAGCCGGTGACTCGCTCGATCGGAGCTTCGAGGTAGTAGAACGCCTCCTCGTTGATTCGGGCGGTGATCTCGCCGGCCATCCCGGCCGTCCGTGGCGCCTCGTGGACGACGCAGCAGCGGCCGGTCTTCCGCACGGAGTCGACGATCGTCGCCGTGTCCAGCGGGTAGAGGGTTCGGGGATCGATCACCTCGACGCTCGCATCGACTTCGTCGGCCGCGTCGAGGGTCTCGCGGAGCATCGACCCCCACGCGATCGCGGTGATGTCCTCGCCCGACTCGACCACGCGGGCCTCGCCGAGCGGGATCTCGTGTTCGTCCGGGACCTCCTCCCGGAACGATCGATACAGCCGCGTCGGCTCCATGAAGACAACCGGATCCGGACTGCGGATCGCGGCGGTGAGCAACCCCTTCGTCTCGGCCGGAGAAGACGGGAAGACCACCTGCAGGCCGGGTACGTGAGCGAATCCGGCCTCGAAGCTCTCGGAGTGGAGTTCCAGGGCGTGGATGCCCCCGCCGTACGGCGTCCGGATCGTCATCGGACAGGTGATCGTGCCGCGGGTTCGACTTCGGATGCGCGCGACGTGCTGGGCCAGCTGGTGAAACCCCTGGTAGAGGAAGCTCTGGAACTGGATCTCCGGGACGGGCGTCATTCCGGTGGCCGCGAGCCCGACGCCCATGCCGACGATTCCCGCCTCCGCGACCGGCGCGTCGAAGACTCGATCCGGATGCTCGTCCATCAGGCCCTGCGTGGCGCGAAAGACCCCGCCCGCGCGGCCGACGTCCTCGCCGTAGACGACGACGCCATCGTCGCGTTCGAGCTCCGCGCGGAGCGTCTCGCGGACGGCCTCGACCATCCGGAGGCGCTCAGCCATCGAGACCACCCCCGGAATCGCGGTCGACGCCACCGTCGGGGACGCGTTCGGCTTCCTCGCTCCGCTCGAACGCCTCGAACTGGCGCTCGAGTTCGGGCGGCATGTCCGCGTAGACGTACCTGAACATGTCCGCCGGATCGATCTCCGCTTTAGCCTCCCGCGCTCGATCGATCGCGCCGGCGACCTCGGACTCGATCCGGTCTTCGATCTCGGCTTTCGTCTCCTCGTCCAGAACCCCTCGGTCTTCCAGGTACATCTGGAAGCGGACGATCGGATCGCGGGCCTCCCACTCGGCTTCCTCGTCGGCCTCGCGGTATACCGAGGGATCGTCGGAGGTCGTGTGCATCGATCGTCGGTACGTGAGCGCCTCGATCATGACTGGGTCGCCGTTGCGGGCCTTCTCGACGGCCTCGTTCGCGACGCGGTACACGCCCAGGACGTCGTTGCCGTCGACCTGGATCCCCTCGATCCCCGCCGCAATCGCCTTCTGGGCGAGCGTCTCCGCCTCGGTCTGCTTCTCGATCCCGGTGGAAATGGCGTACCGGTTGTTCTGACAGACGAAGACCGTCTGGGCGTCGTAGACCCCGGCGAGGTTGAGCGCCTCGTAGACGTCGCCTTCGCTGGTCGCGCCGTCGCCGAAGTACGTGACCGCGACCGTGTCCCGCCCCTGGAGCGACTCCCCCCAGCCGACGCCGGTCGCGTGCAGCGGCTGCGAGCCGACCGGGATCGCCGGCGGCAGCGCGCCCTCGCCGCCCGGAATCTCGGCGCCCTCCTCCATGCCCATCGCGTACTGGAGCACCTTCTCGGGCGGCGTCCCGTGGACCATGAGGGCGGGCTGTTCGCGGAACGACGGAACGAGCCAGTCGTCGTCGGCCGCGGCGAAGGCGGTCCCGATCTGGGCCGCTTCTTGCCCGATCGCGGGCGCGTACGTGCCGAGTTCACCCCGGCGCTGCAGCGCGATCGCACGCTCGTCGAGCCGGCGCGATCGTTTCATCCACTCGTACAGGTCGAGCAACTGGTCGTCGGTCAGATCGGGAACCAGTTCTTCGTCGACCGTCTCGTCCGGCGAGAGGACCTGTACCGATCTGATATCGAACCGCGCGACCGTCTCCTCGGTCATAGCGATCGTACGCTCCCCGGGGAGTTAATTCGGAACCCGGTGCACGACGGGCGTTCACGGACCGCCGGGACGATCGGCCGCGACGCCTCGAACGGACGGCGAAGGCGCGAGACCGGTGCCCGCCGGGCGTTCGTGCGCCGACGGCCGCGCGATCGACCGGAGAACGATCGGCTTTTGCCCCGATTGCCCGAACCGGCGGTATGGAGAAGCTCATCACGTCCCTCGACGAGGCACCGATCATCGACAAGGACGGCTACGAGTACCTCGTCCACCCCATCAGCAACGGCGTCCCGATGCTCGACCCCGACCTGTTGCGGGAGGTGGTCGTCGAGGTCATGCAGACGGCCGATCTGGACGTCGACAAGATCGTCGCCCCGGAGGCGATGGGGATCCACCTCGCCACCGCGCTCTCGCTCCAGACCGACATCCCGCTCGTCGTGATCCGGAAACGAGCCTACGGCCTCGACGGCGAGGTCTCGTTGCACCAGCAGACGGGTTACTCGGAGTCGGAGATGTACATCAACGACGTCGAGGCGGGCGATCGCGTCGTCGTCGTCGACGACATGCTCTCGACCGGCGGGACGCTGGCCGCGATCTGCGAGGCGCTGTCCGACATCGGGGCCAAGATCGTCGACATCGTTGTCGTGATGCGGAAGGCCGGCCCCTCCGCGCTCGACGACACCGAGTTCGAGGCGACCAGCCTCATCGACATCACGGTCGAGGACGGCGACGTAACGGTTCACTGATATCTAAAACATCCTATGTTTTGTGGCGATCGATAGCCGGTAGTCCGCCGTCCACATATCCAGACGACCTATACACGTATGTGCACATTTCTATCCGATAACAGGGTTGTCCTGAGCGCATATACGAAACTTTTTGGTGCGGGCTTCGAAAGGGGATGACCAGAGCATGTCAACCGAACCGGACGAGGGCATTCAGCTAGAATACGGGCTCGATGATCGGCCGCCATTGCCGCGGTCGATCCTGCTCGGGTTACAGCACGTCGCGGTCATGATTGTGCCCGCGACGGCGGTCGCGTACGTCGTCGCCGGCGACATCGGTCTCGATCCCGCCGATACGGCGTACATCGTCCAGATGGTCCTTCTGTTTTCGGGCCTGGCGACGGTCATCCAGGCGTACACCGTCGGCCCGATCGGCGCGCGCCTCCCGATCGTGATGGGATCGAGCTTCACGTTCGTCGGCGCGTCGATCGCGATCGGGGCGGACTACGGGTTGGCCGCCGTCTTCGGTGCGATCCTCGTCACCGGATTCGCCGTCGAAGGACTCATCGGCTGGCAGTTCTCTCGCATCAGACCATTCTTCCCGCCGCTCGTCACCGGCCTCGTCGTCGTCATCATCGGCCTCTACCTGATTCCCATCGGGATGGACTACGCCGCCGGCGGCGCCGGCGCGGACGATTACGGCGCGCTGCACAACATCGGACTGGCCGCGCTCGTCCTGGCGATCGCCGTCGGCCTCAACATGTTCACGCGCGGCGTCACGCGGCTACTGAGCGTCCTCGTCGCGATCGGCGTGAGTTACGCGGTCGCGTTCGGGTCCACGCTCGCCGCCTCCCTCGGGCTCGGCTTCGGGCTCGAACTGATCGACTTCTCGCCCGTCGGCAACGCGGCCTGGATCGCGCTGCCCTCGCCCACCCGGTTCGGCTTCGAGTTCGAGCCGATCGCGATCGTCACGTTCGCCTTCCTCTTTCTCGTCTCCGCGATGGAGACCGTCGGCGACATGTCGGGCGTGACGGCCGCCGAGGGTCGGAACCCGACGAACGAGGAGTTCCGCGGCGGCCTGTTCAACGACGGCCTCCTGAGTTCGATCGGCGCCGTCTTCGCCGCGTTCCCGATCACGTCGTTCTCCCAGAACGTCGGCATCGTCAACTTCACCGGCGTGATGAGCCGGCACGTCGTCGGCATCGGCGGCGTCTTTCTCGCGATCCTCGGACTGAGCCCCACAGTCGGCGCCGCCGTCGCGACCATCCCGAGCGCGGTCTTCGGCGGCGCGGTCCTGCTCATGGCCGGCATGGTCGCGGCGAGTGGGGTCCGACTGGTCGTCACGCACGCGGACCTCGATCGCCGGAACACCGTCATCGTCGCGGTCGCGCTGGGACTCGGACTCGGCGTCGCCACGACGCCCGAAGCGCTCAAGGGACTCCCGAACGCCGCCGAGACGTTCTTCGGACAGCCGGTCATCGTCACCGCGCTGTCGGCGCTGCTGCTCAACACGTTCGTCCCGGGCGAAGAGAGCCCGCTGTTCGATGCGGTAGCGCCGGACGGGACCGCGGACGCCGACCCCGCGTCGATCGGCCCCAGCGACGACTAGCGCTCCGGTTCGCGGTTTCCGGGTCGGCGGCGGTGCAGTTCTCGGCGCCGAGAGCGCTCGAGACGCGGAAAAAAGTCCGTTCGCGTGAGTACGAAAACGCAAACGGCAGATTTTACTCGTTCGTGCGAATACGTGGATTCGTGTACGAGACGAGACTGTTCGGTCCGCACGGGGTCGTTCGCCCCGAGCCGAGACGTGGCAGTCCGTCCGCGTCCCCACGGGGAGGCCGGACGGCGAATCGAGGAGGAGAACCGTGAGCAGACGATCACTGCAAACGATCGCGTTCGCCGTCGCACTGACGGTTCCGTGGATAGCCATCTGGCTGGCGACCGACGCCCTTCCAGCCGTCGGACTTGAAGGCGCGGCCCCGTCGGTCGTCGCGAACCTCTCGACGCTCGGGACCGTAGCCATCAGCGGCGTCTCGATCCTCGGCGCCGCGTTCCTGCTTGCGTGGGCCGCCGAGACCGCGGAGAAGGACGTCCCGCGAGCGTTCGCGATCGCGGTCCTCGCCGTGCTGGCGGTCGCCCCCGAGTACGCGGTCGACGCGCTCTACGCCTGGAACGCGGGCCAGTTCGCGGGAACCGAACGCGGGATCGAGGCGGGCAACCTCGCCGTCGCCAACATGACCGGGGCCAACCGCATTCTGATCGGGCTCGGCTGGTCCGGAATCGCCCTCTTCACCGTGTTTCGGTCAAAAGCGTCGGTCGACCCCACCGTCGTGAACCGGGACGGATTCCTGAGCGACGCGGTGACGGTCGATCGGGACATCGGCCTCGAGATCATCTTCCTCCTGGTCGCCACACTGTGGGCGTTTCTGGTCCCGCTGAACGGCGGCATCGACGCGCTCGACATGGCGGTTCTAGTCGGGCTGTACGTCGCGTACATCGGCATCGTCCTCCGCGGTGACGTCGATCCCAGCGAGGCGCACACTGGCGTCCCGGCGTACCTCCAGTCGTTTCCCAAGCCGCTCCGGATCGCTACCGTCGTGTCGCTGTTCGCCTTCTCCGGGTTAGTGATCTTCGTCGCCGTCGAACCGTTCGCACACGGCCTCGAGGAGCTCGGGACGGACGTCGGCATCCCTGCGTTCTTCATGATCCAGTGGATCGCCCCGCTTGCCTCCGAATCGCCGGAGCTCATCGTCGTCGCCTACCTCGTGAACAAGGCGCGGTCGACCGCCGGCTTCAACGCGCTGATCTCGTCGAAGCTCAACCAGTGGACCCTGCTCATCGGGACCCTCGTCGTCGTCTACTCCCTCGCGCTCGGGCAGTACGGGACCCTGGCGTTCGATCAGAAACAGGCGGCTGAAATCTGGCTCACGGCGGCCCAGTCCTTCTTCGCCGTCGCCCTCCTGATCAACTTCGAGATCACGGCCCGGGAAGCGATCGCGTTGCTGGTGCTGTTCACCTCGCAGGTGTTGATCGAGTTCGCCATCATCCGCGAGTTCGTCGCGCTTCCGATCTCGAGTTACGAGACGTTGCTCGTCTACAGCGGCGTCTACATCCTGCTCGGTCTGGCGCTGTTCGTCCACCGTCGACGGGAGTTCCAGCGACTCGTCAGGCGGACCGCCGGGACGATCAGCAGCGCCGTCTCGAAGCGGGACACACCGCACCACGCCGACGATTGATCGGTTACCCGTCGGGCTCGTAACTCGCGATCCGACCCCAGGACGACTTCTTGCCCCACAGCCCCGACCGCATACACTCGAGTTCGACGATCTGAGAGTTGTCGACGAAGAGGTTCACCTTCGGGCCGAACTGCTTGATGTACCACTCGAACACCTCGGGATCGGCGGCCTCGAAGACGCAGTTCTCCACGCCGAGGCCGTCGGCGATCTTGAACGCCACGTCGGTCCGCCAGTCGCGCACCTGCTCGGTGATTCCCTCCGACTCGACCATGATCTTGTACGCGCCGGCCTCCAGGTGGCGCCGTCCCTCCTCGATCGCGCTCGTCGGGTCGATCGTCGTCTCCGATTCGAGTTCCTCGACGCTCGAGGCCCCGCCGGCTCCGAACTGGACGTTGATCTCCGGTTTCGCCTTCAGGCCGTGATCCTGGACGAGTTCCGTCAGCGCAACCATGTCGTCGACGTCGATCGCGAGGAAGCCGCTCGACACTTCGACGACGTCGAAGCCGAGGTCGGCCGCCTCCTCGACGTAGCGATCGACCTGATCGTAGTCCCGAATCAGGACGTGTTCGACGAAGCCGCCGGTCGACACTTGAACGTCGTGTTCGTGACAGACGTCGATCAGTTCTCGGACGACGTCTTCCGGCATCAGCGCGAACGAGCCGCCGGAGAACTTGTAGATGTCGACGTACTCGCCCATCGTTTCGAGGATGTCCCGCAGCTCCCGGGGCCCCATCGGATCGTAGTACGGCCCGCGGATCTCGGTGATCCCCTTCTCGCGGGGTTTGGATTCTCGGTCGTTGACGTGCAGGAAGTCGAATGCGCGATCGGACATACGGTGATCGGACCACGAGCAGCACCAAAACGGTAACACGCTCTTCGGGAACGGAACCGGAATTCCGACCCGGTGCGAGGAGTCCGATCGGGAATCGCGGTCGTGACGAAAACCGGCGATTCGTGCACGTTGGAAGAACGTTATCCCGCCGGTCGTGTAACTTTGATACATGGCTGACGTAATCGTCGTCGGCGGCGGCCCCGCCGGCCTGAGCGCAGCACTGTTCACCGCGAAAAACGAGCTCGAAACGATCGTCTTCGACACCGACAAGACGTGGATGCACAAGGCGCACCTGTTCAACTATCCGGGGATTCGGAGCATCGACGGGAGCGAATTCGTGTCGGAGACTCGCGACCAGGTCCGGAATCACGGCGCCGATCTGCACCTGGAGGAACCGGTGACGGACCTCGAGCGGACGGACGACGGATTCCGGGTCGAGACGGAGGACGACGAGTACGACGCGGAGTACGTCGTCCTCGCGACCGGCGCCGATCGGTCCATCGCCGAAGAGATCGGCTGCGAGTTCGACGACGAGGGCACCGTCGACGTGAACCTGAGCATGGAGACCAGCGTTGACGGACTGTACGCGACCGGCGCGATGGTTCGGGCCGAGGAGTGGCAGGCCGTGATCGCCGCTGGCGACGGCGGCGCGGCGGCCCTCGATATCCTCAGCACGGAGAAGGGAGAACACTACCACGACTTCGACGTCCCGGCCGACGCCGAGTGACGGTCCGCGATCGCAACTTCGCCCCGCCCGCGCCGGGTTCGGCGCACGCACCGATTCGCTCCTTTTCGAGGATTCCGACGGTGCCTGCGTGTTCGGGGATGGCGACTATCCAACGGGACGGCGACGGTTCGCACATGGCGATAGACGACCTTCACCAGCTATTCGTCCACAAACTCGCACAGCAGTACTACGTCGAACAGGAACTCGTCGACGCGCTCGACGAGATGGCGCTCAACGCGAGCAACGATCGGCTGAGCACCGGGTTCGCCGACCACCGCGACGAGACGCGAACGCAGGTCGACCGCATCGAAGACGCGTTCGACGCGCTCGGCGAGCGGCCCGAAGCGCGGGAGGATCCGGTGCTCGACGCCCTCGAAACGGAGCGTCGGAACCTCGAGGATCAGATCACGGACGACGACATGCTCGACATGGTCTACCTCAACGCGGGGATGATGACCGAACGGGTCGAGATGACGGCCTACGAGGGACTGTCGATGCTGGCGACCGAACTCGAACTCGGCGACGACGTGCAAACGCCGCTGGAGGCGAACTACGACGAGGAGAAGTCGGCCTACCGCGAACTCGACACGCTGTCGACGGCGTCCGAGATGAAATCGCTGTGGGACCGACTGACGCCGTCGTAAGCTGATGCAGCGGACGACGCCGTTTCCGCAGTCGAGTCCGTTCTCGCAGGACACCGGAACGCTCCCGGGCGGGCACCCGTACGCCGTCGTCGGAAGCGGCTCGCGAGCGCTCGCCGTGCTCCCCGGCTTCGGCGACGCGATGTTCCCGGGCGCGTACCCGCCGGGAGCCGGACTGGCGCTCGCTCCGTACTTCGCCCGGTACCTCGACGAGTACACGGTGTACCTGGTCAGCCGCCCGCGCGGGCTTCCGCCGGAATACGACGCCGATCGCGCGGCCGAAACTCACGCCCGACCGCTCGAATCGATCGCCGACTCGCACGAGGGCGTCGACCTGCTCGGCATCTCGATGGGCGGACTGATCGGCCAAGCCCTCGCGCGACGCCGTCCCGACCTCGTCGACCGACTCGTCCTCGCGAACTCGGCCTGCCGGCTCGACGCGGACGCCCGATCGGACGTCCGCGAGTTCGAACGCTATGCCCGTGCTCGCGACTGGCAGTCGATCCGATCGAAACTCGCCAGGGACATGTTCTCGGACGGTCGCGCGATCACCTACCCGCCGATAGTCCAGACGATCGGCCGATTCCTGCTGCCCCGGCCCGCGGAACCCGCCGACGTGCGGCGATCGCTCGAGTTCATCCTCGCGTTCGATGGCTGCGATCGACTCGACGAGCTCCGCCAGCCGACGCTCGTCTTCGGCGGCGAGCGGGACCCCTACTTCACCGCGGCGCTCGCCGGACGGACGGCCGACGAACTCCCGAACGGAACGCTCGAACTCGTTCCGGGGGCGAAACACGGCGCCTTCCACGAGCGAAAACTCACCTTCGACGCGACGGTTCGATCGTTCCTCGATCGGACGGCCGCGAGCGGGGACGACTCCTGACGCGACCCCCGGTTCTGCCGTCCGCCTGCGAACCGGCGCTACGCCGTCGCTCGTTTTGACGACGGTTCGCGTCGGGCCGCGAGCCACTCCCGGACGCGGGGCCACCCCTCGTGGGCCTCGGGCGCGGTCGAGAGGCCGACGTGGCCGACCGGGAGGTCGACGTCGCGGCCGTTCAACCGCCACTCGCCCTCGCGCAGCCGATTTTCGAGGATCAGTTCCTCGACGTACTCCCGGTAGGCCGCGCCGGACCCGTCGGCTACAAGGCGTTTCGCACAAAACGTCGATCCGTGCGGGTAACGTGCGTCTTCTTCGGTCCGTTTCGTGACGACGTCGGCGAGAAGACGGTCCACTTCGAGACCGAGGTCGAGACGATCGGCGGCCTCCTCCGCGAACTCGAGGCCGAGTTTCCGGCGCTCGAGGGACGACTCGCGGCGGCCGACGGGAGCGGGCTCGCGGGGGACACTGTCGTGACGAAAGACGAGCGGAACGTCGTCCACCTCGACGGGCTCGAAACGCGTCTCGACCCGGACGCGATCGTTCGGCTGGTCCCGTCGGTGTACGGCGGCTGAACGGCCTCGATAGCAGCTGTTGGCGCCCGATCCGCTTTTGTCCTCTCGTCGCGACTGTCACCACCTACTACTGTTAAGACGTTCGGGCGAATACCATCGCGCAGCATGCAGTACGATGCGGTCCTGTTCGACTTCGACGGCGTCCTCGTCGAGGGGCCGTCGATGGATCGGTTCTCCGACGCCGTGCGCCGCGCGTACGACGCCCAACCGGTCGAATTCGGCAGGTCGGGACCGGTAGCCGAGACGCTCGGCGCGCTCCTCGAGGGCGACTTCGAGTCGATCACGCGGCGGTGTCGAAGCCTCGGAATCGAGACGGAAGCGTTCTGCGCGCGCGCCGCGCGAGAACTCGTCCGGACCCAGTTAGAGGCGGTCGAGCGCGGCCTGCGATCGGCCTACGACGACGTCGTCGCCGTGCGATCGATCGGGCGGCCACTCGGGATCGTCAGCGACAACCACCCGTCCGTCGTCTCGACGCTGCTCGACCGGTTCGGCTTCGAGTCGCTGTTCGAGACCGTCCACGGCTGTCCCCTCACGCCGGACGGGCTGGCCCGGCGCAAGCCCGACCCGCGGAACATCCGCGCCGCGATGGCGGCGCTCGACGCCGAGTCGGCGCTGTACGTCGGCGATCGATCGGTCGACGTGCGGGCGGCGCGAAACGCCGGCATCGACGCGGCGCACCTACAGCGGGACGGAACCGCGCCGGAGACGGACGTCGAAGCGACGTATCGGCTGACGTCGCTCGCGGAGTTGCCCGCGGTCGTCGAGTAACGCCCCGCGAGCGCAACTCGTTTGCTCGCGCCGATCGTAGCTCGGCCATGCGGAGACACCGAGCGGGGACGAGGATCCTGATGGCGCTCGTCGGCTGTTCGGTGCTTCTGTTGTACCTCTGGCTGGCGACGAT